>CAWVUS010000102.1:0-16408 GCA_963933195.1 uncultured Planctomycetaceae bacterium | reverse complement strand
GGTGTCTCGATTCGGCCTGGCAGCAGATTCTCGGCGAGTGGTTCCCCGACGATTCTTCGCCGTCATTCCCTCGGGTCGGATTTCGCCGCGCCTTGCAGGTCTGGCGATGGTGGCCGGCCGAACGTGGACGACGGGGCCGCGTGACCGAGACCTCTCAGCCCGTCTTCCAACACGACGACCTCAGCGTGCGGTTGTATTAGGCCACTCCGCCTTCAGGATTTCAGCAGCGTCAACGGGTTCTTGCGATTCTCCAGCGGCACCGACACCGGGCCACCCTGGCGATGCGATTCAAAGACCGAAACGATCATCTCGGTCGCAGCGCGAGCATCGTAAACACTCGAAACCGGCTGCCGGTCCTTCTCGATCGCATCGATCAAGTCCAGCACCGCCGCGTGGTTCGATCCGTGCTTGTTGTCTCGTGTCTCGGGTTTGCCAACCCCGTTGCTGGAGATCGCTTCCCATTTCGCTCCCGATCGACCGGGGGACCACGCCGCATCTCGCAACAACCAGGCCGTCTTCTGGTAACCCGATTGGAACTCGAGGACGCCCTTGGAGCCAAACACCTTCAGGCCGAACCGATTGCCGTGACCACGATGTGACGAGAAGAATCCGTTGATTCCGTTCTTGAACCGGTACATCGCATCGATGGTGTCGGCCGCCAGCGGGCCAATCCCCTCGTTGCCGTTGTAAACGTGGGACCGATCGACCGGCTGTCCTTTTTCGAAGCAGCGGGCGTAACAACTCTCCACGTCTCCGGCAAACACCCGCATCAGGTCCAGCATGTGAGTGCCCAGCACCCACAGGTCCTCGCCACCGCCCCGTCGTGCGTCCTCCTTGCCGCGGGCTCGCAGTTCGAGCACCTGTCCGATCTGGCCATCTGTGATCAACTTCCTGGCGATGGCAACCTGTGGCGAATAACGATTGCCATGAGCGATCGCCAGCTTGACATGCCGCATCTCGCACGCCTTGACGACCTCGTCCGCCTCGACGAGATCCCTCACAAATGGCTTTTCCATGTAGACATGACAGCCCAGTTGGATGGCCGCCATCAGCATCTCGTGGTGCCGATCGAGCCACCGCTGTGAGATCGACACGATGTCGGGCTTTTCCTTTTCAAGCATCTCGCGGTAATCGACGTACGCCTTCCTGGCACCGGTCCGGGTCAGTGCTCCGGGCAGGGCCGACTTGTTGTCGTCGGCGACAGCCACGACCTGGCACTGCTCGACACCCTTCCAGACCGTGTCCAGCCCGTGGCCGTAATTGCCCTTTCCGGTCCGCCCGATAATGCCCACGCGGTAAGTCCGAGCCATCACTCGACCTCCAATCCCAGGTTCTTCAGGAACGGCTCCATCCGCGGCTCTCGTCCCAGGAACTCCCGAACCATCTGCATCTCGTCGACGGTGCCACCTCTCGAGAGAATCTTCTTGCGGTACTCGCGGCCCGCCTTGGGGCTCAGCATGCCCAGTTCCTGGAACCGCTGAAACATGTCCTCGGCGTACACGAGACTCCAGAGATACCCGTAGTAGCCGGCCTGGTAACCCGTCAGGTGACCAAACGCCGCCTGGAAATGAGTCCCCGGAACCGAATCATACAATTCAATCTCCTCGTAGAGGTCCAGTCCCACCTTGGTCGTGTCGACCTTGCCGCTGGGATCCAGGTGGTAGGTCATATCGACCATGCCATAGTAAATCTGGTGTTCGGCCTTCATGCCCGATCCCAGGTACTTCGCCTTGACCATGCCAGCCAACAACTCGTCGGGAAACTCGGCGCCGGTCTTGTAATGACGTGCGAACGTCTTCAGCACCCTGGCGTCCCAGACCCAGTGTTCGAACATCTGCGACGGGGCCTCGACAAAATCCCGGGCGACCGACGTCCCCGAGAACTCCCCGTACTTCGATTCGGTGAGGATCGTGTGCAGGCAGTGACCGAACTCGTGAAAGAACGTCTCGACCTCATCGTGGCTCAACAGCGACGGAGCGTCCTTGGTCGGCTTGGTGAAATTGCACACCAGCGCTGCCAGTGGATTTTGCACACGACCGTCGGCCCATTCCTTCCGCGGGTGCAGCCCCCACTGGGCGGCGTGTCCGTACTTGTTGGGACGGGGATGAAGATCCAGGAAGAATCGACCGATCACCTGGTCGGACTCGATATCGGTCACCTCGAAAAACTTGACATCGGGATGCCAGATCGGTGTCCCCAGTTTCTTGGCCTGACCGGTGATCTCCTTGTAGCTCAAACCGTAAAGCGACTGGGTGATCGAAAACAGCCCATCGATGACCCGGTTCAACGGGAAGTACTGGCGAACCTTCTCGGAATCAACCGAGTACTTCTCGCGCATCAAACGCTTCTCGTAGAACGACTGGTCCCAGGGCTTGAGCTTGGCGTCCTTGCGGCCGGTGTGCTGTCGCTTGGCCGCGGTGTATTCGGCAAAGTCCTGCTGCGCCTTCTTCCGCAGCAACGGTCGCAGTTTCTTGTAGAAGTCGATAACCGTCTGTGCCGACTTCGACATCCGGACCTCGGTCTCGTAGTCGGCCGGGTGAGAATATCCGAGCAAGTCGGCGACCCTGGCACGCAATCCGAGGATCTCCTCGATCTGCTTGACGTTCTTGATCCCGCCACGTCGCTTGTAAGCGATCCAGACCTTCTGCCGAGTCAGTTCGTTCTCGCAGTAGTCCATCAGGGGCAAAAATGACGGGTAATCCATGCCGACCATGTAGATGCCATCGGAGACCGGTTGGTTTTCGAGCCACTCGACAGGCATCCCCTTGAGTTCCGCCTTGGTCAGCGGAACACGGGTCTCATCGGCCCGGATATTCGACTCGAAATCAATCGACTTCTTGCTCAATTCAACCTGCAGTTCTTTCAACTCCTCGCGTTTCTCGGCGGGCAACGTCATCCCGGCCCTGCGATAGTCCCGCAGCGTCCGCTTCAGCAAACGGGCGTCCTCGCCGGAGAGCTTGGGGCTGGTGTCGGCATATTCCTTGACCGCGGCGTAGAGATCCTCGCGTTTCATCACGGCGATCATCCAGTTCCTGACACTGACCTCGGCCTTTTGGCCCTGGTTTCTCAGGGCGGTGTCCGGCGACACATAAGCCATGAATTGCAGGAACTCGGTATCGAGCCGCAACTGAACGACCAGGTCGTCAATCGCAACGATCGTATTGGCCAACGTCTTCTGAGAAGTGGGAACAGCGACAATCTTTTCGACCGCCGCATCCGCCTTGACCAGTGCGGATGCCACCGGCGACCCTTCGTACCGATCGGCCGCCGACACCGGATTCGACACCGCCGCGAGTGCCAACAGAATGAACAGGCTGCGGAATTGTTGTCTCATCGAAAACCGTCCTCAACTGTGATCGGGTCCACCACGGCACAGGGAATCGCAGGGTGTCGTGTTGGCCTTTGGAAAAAACGAAGACAAACGCCGAAACGCATCAACGACCGGTGACAGCCTGGCCGTGAGTTTTCGGATCGTACTCCACCAGTCTGACATTGTCGACGAAGTACTCACCGGGGGGCCAGAAGGGGTACAACAACACCCGGACCCACTTGACCTTCGGAGTGTACTTGGTCGGGTGGAAGGGTTTCTTTCGACGCGAGTAGGTCTGCCATCGGTTCGAGCCGCCGGCCTTGAGTTGTCCTCGCCAGACGTACTTGTGGATGAACGCCTTGCGGCTGCGTTTGTTCGGCTCGGCCTTTCCTCTCCGCTTGGAAAAGTACTGCTGGACGGCTCCGGCGTCGGCCCCGAAGGACACGCTCGGCTTCTCGGGATAGCCCACCAGCCAGACCAGGATCTCGGGGCCCTTCACGTCCAATGTCAGCCAGTACGGCTTGCCCTTCTTGATCGGGATCGGATGACTCCAGAACCAGACCCCATCGAGTCCGGCAAGCGTGTCGTACTTGGGAGGAACGGTGGGAATCCTCCTGGGTGCCTTCAATGGCGACGCACCGTCATCGATCTTCAACCACCAGTTGTACGCCTGGCTCTGCAACACGTCACTGTCGAACTTCAAGACACGGCCTCGCTTGGGATCGGCGTCCCGGACCCAGAAACTCGAAAGTCCGTCGATGGTTTGCCAGCGAACGGGACTGATCTTGCCGGTGTCGAAGTTTCCGTTGGGCAGCAGGTTTCCGTCGGATGCCTTCCCGGACGCGGCAGCCGCCTTGGCCGATCGGGCCGTCTTTTCGGGCCGGGGCCCGGGATCCGCCCAGGTCACCGTCGCCACCAGGATCAACAGGGACAGCGAGAGTGTCGTCTTCATGGCGTGTTTCCCTTTTTCCCACCGGCCGCCTTCTTCAACTTCTCCCGGGCCAGACCCGTCCAGCGATCCTGGATTCCGGTCGCGACGAGCTTGGCAAGTTCGGCGCGTGCCCGCGAGACTCGCCCGGTCTCCTCGAGTGCCACGGCCAGTCGCCAGCGGGCCTGGCTTTCCCAGATGGCTCCCGCACCCAGGGTCAAGGCGAGGTCCAGGCACTCGCTGGCCTCCAGTTGTTGTCCTCTCAGACCCAGCGACAACCCTCGCCAGAAAAACGTGTGACCTTTGACCTTCTCGGTCGCAAACTGATCTTCCCAACGATCCACCGTCTCGATTGCCGCTCCGTAGTTGTTCTGCTGCAGGTACTGGCGGATCGAGTTGGGAAACGATCCGATCCGGGCCGCACGGACCGCCTTGGGGATGATTCGACCACGCAACACCTCGACCCTCCGATAAAACTCCAGGGCCTCGGTCTTGTTTCCATGCCAGAGCGCGACGTCCCCGGCCGCATTGATTGCCCGCCGGTAGGACACCTTGGCCACCGCGTTCTGGGTCAACGGGGGCTTGGCATTGACGGCCACCTCGTGGACCCGCTTGAGCAATGCGGGAGACTTGTCCGGCTGGTTGCGCCGAATCCCCAGCAGCCTGATCAACTGGGCGAGTGAATCGAGTGATTCAGCGGCAGGAGTCTTGTCAGTGATCGAGGCCTGGAAATTGGCAATGGCCTCATCGATGCCATCGCTGCCACCAGACAGCACAGCCAGAGCGAGGACTCGTCGTATGGCCGGCGCCTGCTGCGGATTCGCGGCCTCGAACCGTTTCACCCACGCCCGCCCGGCAGTGACGGCCTGCTTCGAATCTCCTCCCTCACCGAACAGGTGAACCAGTTCACCCAGGTGAGAGGCATCGAGCTTGTCGAGATCATAACCGGCCACCTGCTTGATGTAATCGGGATACCGTCCCTGCTTGATATCTCCGGCAACGTGTTGAACTTCGAACACCTCGATCGGCCACGTGGCCACCTGTTGCTGCCCACCCACGGTTGCCGTCAATTTCGCCTGGAATCGGCCCAGCGACAGGTAGACGTGATCGACCGACGGTCCCGTGGCGATTTGTCCATCTCCAAAATCCCAACCAAAGACGGTCCCCTGGGGAAATCGGCCGACTGCCTCGACCGCCAGTCGCACACGGGTGTACTGGCCCCTGGCCCGCACCCCGGCGTCGGGCCAGATCGTATCGACATAGGAGGGGACAAACGCTGCCAGTGGTCCTGCCTTCGTTTCATAACCAATCACCTGGCCATCGTGTGGAAGGGGATACAGGTTTTCGGGAATCGCACCGTAATGCCCTTTCTGGGCCCCGGGAGGACTCCACCCCAGAAATGCAACCTGTTTGAGCATCACCTCCTCGTGGTAGTACTCCAGGTAATGCAATCCGGCTTTCAATTCGACCTTCTGGTTGAATTCACCACGAGCCCCCCGTTCGGAGGTATGCCGCCCGGGCCAGTGAATGAGTGGCTTCCCGTCCAGGAACGAAAAACTGGCTTCATTCGACGCCGTGCAAAAACGGTAAGTGCCGTCCTTGGGAATCCTCAACCAGCCCTTGTAGACACTGATGTAGTAATCCGATGGGCCAAATGGGTTATGCCCGTCAGCGATTCTCTGCTGGTAGCGGGCCCCGTATCGTTCCTGGCTTGCCTTCATCAGTTGTTCCAGATCGGCAACGGTCTTGGGGTTGTCCCCCATGGGTCGCTTGATCGTGGACAGCACCAATCCCTGCCGGGGAACCCAGTCGCCGGTGGGAGGACCGGCTCCAGGCCGGTCGGCGGCAACGACCATTTCCGCCGCTCGCGTGGCCTGGGAATTCCCGTAGTAGACGAAGAACTTCGCCCCGGCGGTCGGCTTGACCACCCGAAAGGACAGCAACGAGTAGCCATCCGGATCGTGCCAGGTCAGTTGAAACGGCACCGTCCCCCCGCTCGAGTCACGGACTCGAAAATCCGCCCCATCCGCCCTGGCCCGTCCCTGGTGAACCACCCGCACCGACGCCGAATCCACCGCTGCATCCGGAAGCGGCTTGGCGATGGAGACCACGGCCCGAGCCGACCACCCATCCAGGTGCCAGCCCTCGGCCGCATCCAGTGCCGCGTTGCCGACCATCAGCAACGCAACGGCCGTGGCGATCACGAGACCAGCCCACCCGTCTCCAACATGTCCGGCCCTGGCCCGATGCATCAGTCCAACCTTTCCTACTTTTCTGGCTCCGACAGCTTGCGGTAGTAACTCTCCAACAACGCCTCGTACCCCTTGGGGTAGGACTCGCCGGCCGACTGCAACAGTTCATCTCGCAGGTCGGCCGGAAGGTCGCGGGCCTGCTGCAACCGGATCACCGTCGTCTGGTCCACTCCACCCAGGGCATCGCGAATCTGCCTCACCGCTATCTTCTGCTTGCGGAAGGCGTCGTTGAACTTGTTGTTCTTCAGGTCGTTCTCGATCGAGTCCAGCAATCGAATCGCCTGCTGTAGCCTCCGGCCACGAACGCTGTTGGTGTCGAGCTTGCGGGCGACCTGGTTGGCCCGTTCCCGCATTCCTCTCTGTTTCTCCGACAGCCGCTTCATGTCCTTGCTAAAGGGTGGTGGCGTGCCTCCCTGCAACCCCTTGCGGCCCTCGCCAGCCCGCTTGCCACCGCCGGTGGCACCGTTGGGATCCTGGCGGCCTTCCTCTTTCAACCGCCCCTTCTCATACCGTTCGTTGTTGAGACGTGCTGGGGTCTTTCGACCGTCGAGTCCACGAGCAGTGTCGCCGACCATCTGGCCACTCGACTTGCCACGTCGCCCATCACCGGAGCGGCCGCTGACCTCGTTGTTGTTCGGCAGATCGTTACCAGTCACTCCCTTGGCCGAGAAGTTGCTGATCGGGCCGTCCGATACGCCCCAGCCCGCCTGGTTCAGGTTGTCGCCCCAGGCCGACGTGATGTCGTCAGCCTCGTCCTCGAACTCCTCGGCTTCCTGCAACAGTTCACCGATCAGGTCCTCCAACGCGTCGGGCAGAGGCATCTCGGGCATCTTCATTCGCTTCGCATCCAGGGGCTCTTCCATCAGCCATTTCAGCGAATCGGGCGAATCGGGAAGCCAGATCTCAAGGTTCTCGAGCATCTTGGTCGCCTTGCTGGATCCCAGGTCCTCCAATGCCACCTCCAGGCTCGAGTTCTTGGGCCGCTTGGCGACCATCTCGACTTCCTCGAACACGCTGTTGACATCGCTCCGCAAGCCAAAATCGTCGATGAATCCGGTGGGCAGCTTGGTCAATTCGTCGATCGACCCCTTCTTCCACTTGTTCCACTTCGCCACCAGTTCATCGAATTCCTTCTGCGCGTCGAGTTCTTCCTCGTTGAACTCGTCGACATTCCGCTTGGGCAGTTTTTCCAACTTGTTGGCCAGTTCGGTCTCGTCGGCCTGCATCCGCTCCAGGCCACGCATCAATTTCTCCAGCGCCGTGACAATCGCCTTGTGACCCGCCTCGTCCTTCTTGCGAATCCGTCTCAGGTCCTTGCGGGCCTGCTGGTTCTTATCGAGCCGGGCGAGCAGCGCCATCAACTGTTTGATGATCTCGTCCTGGACCGGCAACGAGTCATCCCGCAGGGCCTGCTGTCGCCCCTGGTTCTTGGAATCCCTGGCCGTCTCGAACAGGCTGACGGCCTTGGCCATCGGCCCGATGGCCAGTTCCCTGAGCGAACCGATCACGGTTTTCAACGGCAGAGCTGACCGCTCCATCAGCGCGGCCACCTGCTGTGTTCCCTTATGGATTCGGCCCTGGCGAGTCAGCAGTGATCCGAACGTGTCGCCGTTTGTCGTACGAGCCCGGTTCTCCTTCTGCAACCGAATCAACCCCTCGAGCAACTGGGCAAACTCCTCGAGTTGCATGGCCACACGGGCCTCCTCCTGCTGGGGGGTGAGCACGAAGATGGAGAACCGTTTCGAACTGGCCGTGCCGGGGCCGGTGACAGTGTTGCGGTCAACCGCCTCGGCCCAGTACCGGACCACGTCGCCACCACCGATTTCGTGTTCGGACAACTTCCATTCGAACGCCGTCACGATCGGTTCGCGTTCGGCTCCGACTGACGGCGTGAACTTCGCCAACTCGCGAACCTTCTGGTCATCGTTCACCCGGAACAACACCCGCACTCCGGCCAGGCCGTGGTCATCCTTGGCAGCCACTTTCAGCATCACGACCGCCTCGGGAGCCACCTGGCGATCAACGCCCGGGCGGGGAATCGCCACCGTCGGTGGTTGATCAGGCACCGCCGTGATCGAACGCCAGACGGGGTCCGTGTTGTCGTGTCCCAGCGTGTCTTTGAGCCGGAGCTGATATCGATCCGGAGCTGTCAATCGACGTGCCAGCGAGTCGACACCCAGCCGCGCCTCGGCAACAGTGATCACGAAACTTGTCTTCCAGTCGGTCCCACGGCCCGTCAGCGAGAATTCCTGGCCCGACTCGGTCACCAGTTGCAGTTCACGGAGATCCTTCGAGGCGGCCACGGTCAGTTCGACCTGGCTGCCGGCCAATGCGGCGACCTCCCCGGTATTGCCGGCAGCCTGTTTCGGGATCAACCCGGTGTAGGCTGGCGGCGCGACAGTCAGCTTGACCGAAAGGACCCGTGGACGACGGTGGACCACGACCCTCCGATCGCTCGAGCGATCGTCACCGGCGACGATGTAGAACTCCATGTCCCGTGTGGCTCGCCCAAGCGTCGCGGCGTATCCACGACGACCACGCCGATCTCTCTTCTTGGACGGCTTCATCACGAGAGTCGTCCAGTGCTCCTCGCCCTGGGGCCTCATTTTCAACTCGGCCTGGGCCGGTAGAACCCCCTCGATATCGACGGAGAACTTGACCGCCATCCCCTCGGCGTAACGGTTGCTGTCGGCCGACGGACTGATCGATTCCTCGATGATCCGGGTCGCCGTGAACGGTTCAATGTCGGAGAACGGCAGCAGGACTCTCGAAAGACCATTGCCGAATCGTTCACTGCCGAATCCGGCATACAGGCAAAGGACCAGCATCACGCCCAGGCCGGACAATGCGGCCCGGCGAACGGGCTGCCAGTCCAGTGAATCGGTCAGGTCCAGGGCGATGGCGGCCGAGTGAGCCTCGTCCACGATGGCATCGATGATCTGGGGAGATCCCGGCTCGGTGCCTCGCCCCAGTTGCAGTCCGTTGATCAGGCGGTTGTCGAGTTCGGGAAACTGCTTTTCACACAAAGCTGCAAAATAGTCGTCCCGGCGTTGCTCGAGACATCTCTTGACGAACAGTCCCAGGATCAGCATTCCGCCACTGCCCAGGACGACCAGCAGGCCGAGAAATCGTCCACCAACTCCCAGGCTCAACAGGTTGTCAGTCGCCACGACCAGCACCAGCAGGCCCAGCACCGCGGCAACAATCAACAACGCGGCCTCCAGCAGATGACGTTGTCGCCACGCCCGACGGAGGTCATCCATCGCGTAGACCAACCCTGAATAGGTCCGCACGCTACTCATGGCATCACTCTTTCTGACTCACTAGACAAGCCGGTTGCGTCGCCTGATCCACCACTCCCCGGTCACAGCGGCCAGGAAGAAAAAGAACAGAACGGGTGAATTCCAGTATTCGCGGGCGTCACGTGCCCGCGTGATGGTCCGTTGGCGGCGATCGGGTTGCAGCTTGTCACCCAGTGTCTGGGCCTCGCCGATGTCGACATAAAATCCCGCTCCGCGTTCGGCGGCAATTTGCCGCAGCACCTGGGAATCGGTCCGGGTGTCGTTGGTTTCCAGGTCGGCACCGTGGACGAGCAATTGGACATTCGCGTTGGCCACCGTCTCCCCATCGCGGGTGGACCGCGCCACGATCACGTGACGTCCGGGCCCGTCGGGATACACCGTGGCCACCTGGTCACCAGACCCGTCGGTCGCCGGTCTCAATGGCACACTGCGACGACGGCCGGCGGCATTGGTGATCGTGGCCGCCAACGCGTGCGTGGCCGCCGCGGCCGAATCGCGAGCAACAATTCGTACGCTGACCGCATCACCGTCTCCGTAACCGGGCCGATCGGTCGTCACCACCAGCGGTGCCTGTTGATCGTCCAGGCCGCGACCGGTTAGCCAGCGAACCGACTGGCTCCAGAAGCGGGCGAACAACAGATCCCCCTGGCCCTTCAGGCGGGCCACGCGGCTCCAACGCCACGTCGTGTCGGTGGTCACGACCATCGACTTCCCTTGTCCAAAATTCTGCACCGCCACCACCACGGCCGGCTTGTCGTCGACGGAGGTGATGGGATTGGTGGCCAGCACGGTCGCTCCAGGCTTGGCCCGGCGGACGAGGCTGCAACCAGCCAACTGTGCCGCCTGATCCCACAGCGTCTTGTTTCGCACCCGGTCACTTTGAACCTGGAAGATCGGGTGAACCTGTCCCGCGGCAGTCAACGCCATCGTGAACGGCTCGTCGGCCTGGTCGGCAACTCCCTCTTCGGTGAACTCCACCGGCAACACGTCGGCCAACGGCGTACCAGCAAACCCGTTGGGGCCGAACGAACGGTACCCCCCCAGCACCAGGACCGCGTGCCCCTCCTGGCCGGCCCACGCGATCAAAGCCTCGTACTCGGTCGTTCCCAGGAAATCGGCTTCCATGTCACCCAGGATGACCAGGTCCACGGTGTCCAACTGGGTCGACGTCAGCAGCACCTTGGCTGCCTCGGGATTGGGTCGCTGCGGATTGGCGGTCCGAACAACAGTGATCAGGTTGATGTCGGGGTCGTCATCGAGTCTTTTTCGAAGAAACGTGTACTCGTAGCGGAGGAATCCCTCGAGATACAATACGCCGATCGCTTCGGCGTTGACCTGCAATGCAAACTGCTCGACGTTGTTTCCGAGAACTCGTTCGCCACCGGCCGCCTCGGCTTCAACCCGGTACATGAAGCGTCCCGCCACGGTCGGTTCGAACGTCAGCACCGCCTCGACCTGGTTCGCCCCAGGCTCCAGGACCACCTGCTGCTCAGCCTCGACCCGGTCACCTCCGACGGTCACCTTCACCTCGACCCGTTGGTCACCTGGACCGGCTGCCCGGACCACCGGCACACGAACCGTCACGGTGTTGTTGACCAGGACCTGTTCGGGCGCCTGCGGCGGGCGTACCGCCAGGTCCAGTTCGGCGGAGGAGGGATCCGACGGGAATCCGATCGCATGAATGGGCGTTTCGCTGTCGGCCAGTTGCAGAATGCTGCCACGTCCCGAGTTGTCCATACCATCGGTCACAAGCACGACCCCGATCAACTCGCGGCTGCGCAGTCGGCTCTCGACTCGTCCCACCGCTCGCACCAGATCGGTGACGGTCGCCAGTGGTTTGTCCGCCGGTTCTCCGTCGATCGGTTCTCCATCAATACCGAACAGTTCGACCTGCACCCGGGCCCCCTCGGCCTCTTCGACCTGTCGTTGCAAGCGATCCACCGCTTCACGAGCCAACTGATAACGCGACTTGCCACCGGTGTGAGCCAGGGACATCGAACGAGAATCGTCCAGCACGACCGCCAGGCGGCCGGGGTCCACAAGCGTCGTGTCCTCGGTCCAAACCGGCCGGGCCAGCGCCAGCAACAACGCCAGGATTCCCGCGCCCCGCAAACCCAGCAGCACCCAGGTCAATCGACGCTCGGTCCGGACAAAAATGCTGTAGTAGACGAAGAACAACAACACGGCGGCAGCCACGATTCCCAGCAACCAGGGCCAGGCGGACTGGACGTTGTCGAGTTGCAACATGCGAATCTCGTGTTCAACGGCTGGTTGTCATGAGGATGAGGAGGCGGAAACCGATTCACGGGTTTCCGTGACTGCGTCAATGTCCCCACCGAGTGAAACACGGCCGGTGGGAACGGCGATCGTGCGGGGACCGTCGGTGCGGGGCTTGAGGTAGTGTCGTGACGTGATCCAGTTGGCCAGGGCCGGTTCGAGGATCGCAATCACAAGCACGATCCACAACAGGGTTTCCCACAGGTCACTGCGCGAGCGGCCGACCCCTGCCTGGGCCCCCAGTTGAGCCGCATCATCAACGACGACCAACTGGGATTCGGTGACCCACGGCAATGACTCGCCAAGAACTTCGATCGGCTTCTCTCCGATCTCGAGCGACGAGAGATCACTCTCACCGGCTTCCAGGTTCACTGCAAACGCCCGGCCATTTCCGTCGCTCCCGGTTTCGTCAAACCGATACACGCCCGGCTGGTCCGTCTCGTCAAAGGCCACCTGTCTGAGAGTGGGATCGGCCACCGCTTCAAACACACCGATCGTGCGGTCCGGTTTCACCACCCTCAGGCGTTGCGATGCCCCCCCCACCGGAACGGCCTGGCGAATCGTCTGCCCGGTGCGAAAGAAATTGCCGGCCACCGTCCCGGGCGAATCGGCTTCCGTATCAGCCGTTTCACTCGCGGAACTCTGGCCTCCGGCCGATTGAGCCAGGTAGCCAACCAGCCGGTAGACAAAGGGCAGGAAAGCGGGCCGTACAGGAAAATTGGACCAGTCCCGGTCGCAACTCGACGCGAACAGGGCCACGCGTCCCTGGCCGTAGAGATGTTCACACAACAAGGGATCTCCGTTGTCGGCTTCCATCACCACGCGACTGCTGGCGGTGGGATCGATCCCCCAGTAGGCGGAAAACCCGACCGCCCCCAGGCGTCCGGTCTCGCCACTGCCGAACCCTGACAGCGCCGGGTGGTCTTCGGCAAATTCTCCGATGCCAACCACCGATGGCTGGTCGTCGCCGCCGCGCGGATGCCCCTTGGCCACGCTGCCGACCAGTTGGGCCGGCAACAGTCCACCACGGGCCCGACCGGACCCGGCCAGGAACTTGTTGTAAAAAGCGGGCTGTGCCTGGTCCCCCAGGAACACCAGCAGGCTGCCGCCACGGTCCACAAATCGTTCCAGCTTCCCGACAGCCGCTTCCGGCAGGGATTCAACATTGGCCAGGATCACCAGTCGCACGTCGTCCAACGAGGCACCCTGGAACGCGTTGGAGCGGACACTGGTCACCCGGATCGGGTTGGTCTCGGCTCCGCCGGCGGCCAGGGCCGTCTGCAGAAAGAACAACTCGTCATTGCGGCGGATGGAGGATGGAGCTCCGTTGACGGCGACGACGTTGACCGCATCGAGCACTTCAAAACAGAAGTATCGCCGGTTGTCGGCCGACAGGTTGGGATCGTCGACGGACACGTAGCCAGCCTGCCAGCCACCGGCATGGAAGGTGTGGTGCAGGGTATGAACACTCCACCGACCCGGTTCCAACGATTCGTTGGCCACCTCGGCCACCTTGCGGTAACCCTCCTCATCGGCATCCGCGTCATCCCCGCCAGCCCGCACGTGCAAGCTGATGGTGCAGGCCCGGGGGGTGTCCCCGTCGTTGCGAATATGGGGTCGAATCGAGAATGGAATCCCGGCCATCGGCCGCGAGGCTCCGTACTGGACTGCGGTGATTGCCAGGTTGCTGATCGGTCCGGTGGGGCGGACGGGAACAAACACGACCCGGGAATCGAACGCGTCGTCAGCCACACCGGACAGCACCGGTGCAGTCAACCCGCGTTGCTGCAGATCACTGAAGACATACACTTCATGGCTGGACTCGTCGCGTTCGGCCAGCATCCTCTCGGCCACCAACACGCCGCCGGCCAGGTCCGTGCCCAGCGCCTCGCGGCGGCCATCAGCAGCATTGGCCTGCTCGGCCAGTCCCAGCAGGAAATTCTCGATCCCACCCATATCGGTTGTCGGTTCGGGATAAACCGCCAGTGGCCCCTCCGCACGGCGTCCGGCCAGGACAATTGAAACCGAATCGGAAGCCTTGAGCCCCTTGACGATCCCGGTCGCCTCTCGAGCGGCACGTGACAGGAGCGTCTCTCCGTCGGTGTCGCGATAGTGCATGCTGGCCGAATCATCAAGCACGATGACAACACTGCGACTGGCCGAGGGGTCGCCGGTTGCAATCGACTCCTGCAGGAACGGCTCGGCAAAGGTCATTGCCAACAACGCGCACAACGCCATGCGAGCTGCCAGCAGTAGCAGTTCCTTCAACCGGCTCATCCGGTAGCTCCGCAGGAACTGATCGGTCAGAAAACGGGTGGTCGAGAACCTCAGGGTGCGCGTCTTCCGAGACCGGCTGAGGTGAATCAGCAACGGAATCGCGGCCGAGAGCAGGCCAACGAGATACAGGGGTGTTTGGAGTCCAAACATGGTGTCTTGTCAAAGCATCTGTTGACGGCGAGCGAGGTAGGCCCCGAGGAACTGGTCGAAGGGTGTCCCGGTTTCGGCAACCGAGTAGTCGATCTGTGACCCCAGGCAACCTTCACGAAGCGTGTCGAGGAAGCGTTCCAGTTCCTCGAGATAACTGGCACGGAATGCCCGTGGATCGCTGGTGATCTGACGCCCGGTCTCCATGTCCTCGATCCGGCTGACATCATCAAAGGGGAACGTCAATTCATCGGGGTCCAGTGTCTGGAAAACGATCACGTCGTGCTTCCGGTGCCGGAAGTGCTTCAGGCCACTGACGAGCGCATCGGGATCGTCGAAGAGGTCCGAGATGATGATCACGACACTCCGCCGCTTGATCGTTTCGGCCAACTGGTGAAACGAACCCGCCAGGCTGGTTTCACCACCCGGCTGGATCGCTTCCAGGTGATCCATCAACACTCTCAGGTGCCCGGCCCCCTGGCGGGGTGGCACCAGGTCGCGGACCTCGTCGTCGAGGGTGATCAGGCCGACAGCGTCATGCTGGAAAGTGATGAGGTAGGCCAGGCTCGCGGCCAGGAAGTTGGCGTACTCCAGCTTGCTCATGCCACCGCTGTGGCTGTAGGCCATCGAGTTCGACTTGTCGACCACGATGTAGCACCGCAGGCTGGTCTCTTCCTCGTACTGCTTGACATACAACTTGTCGCGACGACCAAAGACCTTCCAGTCGATATGTCGGGGGTCGACCCCGGGCGTGTACTCCCGGTGCTCGGCAAATTCCACACTGAACCCCCGGTGCGGGCTCTTGTGCATCCCCGCATAGAATCCCTCGACGACCAGCCGGGCGGCCAGCGAGAGATTGTTCAGGCGGGACAGCGCCTGGGGATCCAGGTATTTCAATTGGGTCGGGCTGGCAGTGGCCATCCTAGACGTAGGCCTCCGCCTTGGGAGCCTCGATCGTATCGAGCAACATCTCGACAATCCGATCCGGTGAGATGCCCTCGGCCTCGGCGTGGAAGTTGGTCATGATCCGGTGCCGCAGCACCATCGGAGCCACTTCCTTCACGTGTTTGCAGGTGACACTGTGTTCACCGGAAATCGCCGCCCGGGCCTTGGCTCCCAGGACCAGGTACTGGACCGCCCGGGTGCCGGCACCCCAGTTGATGTACTCCTTGACGAATCCCGGGGCAATCTCATCCTCCGGTCGTGTCGCCCGAGCCAGGTCGACAGCGTACCGACCGACGTGGTCGGAAATCGGCAGCCGACGAACGATCTGCTGAAGATTCAGGATCTCCTCACCGGTCAACACCGTGTTGATCTTCACGTCGATGTCGGTGGTCGTCGTCTTGGCGATCTCGAGTTCTTCCTCGGGCTTCGGGTAGCTGATGCGGATGTCGAACATGAACCGATCGAGTTGAGCCTCCGGCAGGGGATAGGTTCCCTCCTGCTCGATCGGATTCTGCGTGGCCAGCACGAAAAACGGCCGTGGCAGTTCATAGGTCTTCCCCCCGGTGGTGACCTCCAGTTCCTGCATCGCCTGCAACAGCGACGCCTGGGTCTTGGGCGGAGTCCGGTTGATCTCGTCGGCGAGCAGGATATTGGCGAACACGGGTCCGCGAACGAACTTGAACTCGCGGCTGCCTGTCGACTTGTCCTCCTCGATGATGTCGGTCCCGGTGATATCCGAGGGCATCAGATCGGGCGTGAACTGGATGCGGTTGAAATCCAGGTCGATGGCATCGGCGATGGTCCGGACCATCAACGTCTTGGCCAGTCCCGGGACACCAATCATCAGGCAGTGGCCCCGGGAGAAGATCGCCGTCAACAGGTCGTCAATGACTTCCTGCTGCCCAACAATCACCTTGGCGATCTCGGACTTGAGTGCCTCGCGGGCCGCCCCCAGTTTCTTGATCGCCTG
>CAWVUS010000101.1:0-16503 GCA_963933195.1 uncultured Planctomycetaceae bacterium | reverse complement strand
AAGCCGATCCAACTGACTGCGACCAGCCGGGTGTGCTCGTCGCAGGCTTCCTCGATCTCTTTGTAGTCGACGTGATCGAGAGTCGACGGGATCACTCGCACCTCGACTCCCCGTTCCTCGAGGTGTTGCCAGGCGTAGAGATTCGAAGGGAATTCACAGCCGGGAACCACCAGGTTGTCTCCTGGTTGCCAGCCGAGTCCTTCGGCCACCAGTCCGACTCCTTCGGTTGTGTTGCGAATCACCGCGATGTCATCGACCGGGGCTCCCAGTAGCGTCGCCGCGTTGGTTCGCAGTGACTCCACACGCTGCCGCCACTGGTTCCAGTTGGTTGCTCCGTTGTTGAGCAGGTCGACGGTCCAGTCCTGGATTGCCGTGGCAGCGGCACGGGGCAGTGGTGCGACAGCGGCATGGTCGAGATAAGCCCAGTCCGCCGTGGATGGCATGTCCAACCGCATCCGGTCGGCCCAGTCGGAATCGATCAATGGTTCACCTTGGTTGGTCATCAACTGTCCCGCTGCGTCGCGTCACCCGTGCCAACGGCCTATCATGACTCCCGCGGATACCTCCGGCAACAAAGCTGCATTGCCATGAACTCTGCTGTGCCGTCGCGCGATGAATTGATCTCGAGATATCTCGATCAATTGCCGTTCGAACCGTACCCGGTGCAAGAAGAGGCGTTGCTGGCCTGGTTCGAATCGGAGCAGGGGGTGCTGGTCTGCACGCCAACCGGGACGGGCAAGACGCTGATTGCCGAGGCGGCAGTCTTTGAAGCACTGGCCACTGGGAAACGGGTCTATTACACCACACCGCTGATCGCATTGTGTGAGCAGAAGCTGCGGGAGTTGCAGGACTCGGCCGAGAAGTGGGGGTATCCCCGAGAATCGATTGGGCTGGTCACCGGCAATCGCAGGGTCAATCCGGAGGCTCCGGTTCTGGTAGTGGTGGCCGAGGTCCTGCTGAACCGGTTGTTGTCAGCTGGCCAGGAGGGACCGTCGGAGGATCTGGGCACCGTTGATGCTGTCGTGATGGACGAATTTCACAGTTTCAATGATCCGGAACGAGGCGTGGTCTGGGAATTGTCGCTGGGGTTGCTGCCCGAGTCGACGCGATTGCTGTTGCTGTCTGCGACGGTTGGAAACGCGTCCAGTTTCCTGGGGTGGATGCGGGCCAGCCACCGCCGGCGGCTGACACTGGTGACGTCGGATGAGCGGCGAGTTCCCCTGGAGTATCACTGGATTGGAGAGGAGTTGCTTGGGGAACAGATCGAAGAGATGGTGAAGGCCGAGCGAACGCCGGCCCTGGTCTTCAGTTTTCATCGCGAGGGGTGCTGGACCGCGGCTGAACTCTTGAAAGGGAAGCGACTGGTCGATGCCGGACAGCAGGAGTTGCTGGCCGAAGCAGTCAATGGAATGGATTGGGGCCCGGGCGGTGGTCGCAAGTTGAAACCGCTGTTGCTGCGAGGTGTGGGGGTCCACCATGCGGGAATCCTTCCAAAGTACAAGCGGGCGGTCGAGGAGTTGTTCTGTCGGCGGTTGCTGTCGGTGGTGGTGTGCACCGAAACGCTGGCCGCCGGTGTCAACCTGCCCGCCCGCTCGGTGGTTCTCACCGAACTGCTCAAGGGGCCGCCGGGAAAGAAGACGGTGATCGAGGCCAGTCGGGCACACCAGATGTTTGGTCGGGCCGGCCGGCCGCAATTCGATGACCGTGGCGATGTTTACGTGTTGGCCCACGAAGACGACGTCAAGATTGCCCGGTTCAATGACAAGCTGGCAACGATTCCAG
Source organism: uncultured Planctomycetaceae bacterium (assembly GCA_963933195.1). Lineage (GTDB taxonomy): Bacteria > Planctomycetota > Planctomycetia > Planctomycetales > Planctomycetaceae > UBA8437. The sequence goes on along the minus strand of CAWVUS010000101.1, from coordinate 14,721 downwards.
AGAAAACTGGGGATCCGAAGCTGATCCAGGCTCGCAAGAAGTTGCTGAAGAAGAAGCCCAAGAGAAGTCCCAAGCGGCAGTACTGGAACGAAAAACAATTTAGCCGTCTGATTGACGCGCCCGCGGGAGACCTGGTCAGCCGTGGCGACATTCCCTGGCGGTTGCTGGCGTACCTGTTGTCAGAATCTCCGGAGGTCAAACGCCTGCATGATTTTGTGGATGGGCGATTGCTGGGGCCCAAGGCGTGTGAAGCCGCGCACGTCCGTCTCGACGAGATGCTGAAGACGTTGTGGGCGGGCGGCTTTGTCGAACTGGATCCCGAACCGCCGGGGCGGAACGAGGAGAGTGTCACCGAGGAACCGGTCGCATCATCGGGAACATTCGGGGCGCTGTTGGCCGAGGCCGTGGCGCAGTCACTGGGGACGACCGGGGCTGGATCCGACAATGAGGTGGTTGACGAGTCGAGGGGGTATCGGGCCGAATGGGCCCGGCCAACCGATCGGCTGGAGATGCTGGTGGGGTTCCGGAGTATCCATCCTCTCTACGGAGCTTTCCTGAGAGACCACCTGGGTTCGGCCAGCCGTGTCGAATGGATTCAGGCTCTGGAGAGCACGCTGGAGTTTCCTGGTTCGGCTTTGCGGTCGGTCCGTGTCCCCGGCCCGGAACGTGTAGCCCAGGGACCGTTGGCGATCGAGAGGCTTCATCCCGAGCTCTTGCAACGCGGCTTGGCGACCGCGGCAGAACTGGGCAGTGAACCCGATGAAGACGAGTTTGGCGAGAGAATCTGGCCGCTACGGTTGGCTGAGAAATTGAAATTGCTCTTTGATTCTCGGTACCCCGGTGCGGGACGGTTACGGATTTCAGCGCTCTGGGCAGCCGGGGCGATCGACGAATTGGGTGGCGATTTCAACAAGGTGGTCGGCGTGTGTGACCTGGGCCGCCAGGAGGGAGTTCTGTTTCGTCATCTGCTGAGATTCACTCTGTTGCTGCAGGAATTTGCAGCGGCTCCGCCATTTGACGCCGACCCACACGCCTGGGCGGACGAGTTGACAGACCTGGCCGAGGTGTTGACCCGGTCGTGCCAGGCTGTCGATCCTCAGAGCACCGACCAGTTTCTCGAGGAGACTCGCACGAGTGATCCTCTCGGAGAGATGTGGCGGGAGGGTCGCGGATGAGCGGCGAGGCAGTCGACGGGGCCGTCCAGGCTGGCCAGTTCAGTGATTGGCCACAGGTGGGGCAAGTCTGCCGGTTGGGATTGGCCACCCGTGGCAACACGTCACTGGAACCCGAGGATGTCGAGCACGCGGTCGACCAAGGAGTCAACTACCTGAACTGGTGTCGCCACGAGGACGGATTGCAGGAATGGATCCGCCAGAGTGGCTTCCGGCGAGACCAGTTTCATGTGGCTGTGCAGTTCTTTTCGAGGTCCGCCTCCGAGGCCCGGGACGAGTTGTCTGCCTGCCTTGACCAACTCGGAACCGACTACATCGACGTGCTGACCTACTACTATGTCGAGAGCGAGTCGGAGTGGGAGCAGATTGTCTCGACGGGAGGGGCGGCCGAAACGGTCGAGGCCGCACGCGCCGATGGTGTGGTGCGGTCCATCGGGTTGACCAGTCACCAGCGAAGCCTGGCGGCAGGGTGGGCCGGGACCGGCAGCTTGGACAGCCTGATGATCCGCTACAATGCCGCCCATCGCGGTGCTGAACGGGATGTGTTCCCGGAAATCAGGGGCCGTGAAATTCCGGTCGTGGCGTTCACGTGCCTGCGTTGGGGGGGGCTGTTGAAACCGACGCCGGATGATCCCGGCGGATTTCGACCACCCTCGGCAGCGGATTGCTATCGGTGGGTGTTGTGCCAACCGGCTGTGAGCGTGGCCCTGGCCGCTCCTGACGGACGGGAGGAACTGGACGAGGTGCTTTCGATTGTGTCACCGTGGCAGGAATTGTCGCCGTTGGAGCAGGCGGCTATTCGCGACCACGGCGATCGCGTGTATCGTCACGGCGGGGGCTTCCCGTAGCCGTGGTTTGCGGCGAGGTCGGTGGCGCTGTGGTGGTCAGTCGGATTTCCTTGAAACGTCCCAGGCGTTCGATCCTCAGCGTCAACGCGAGAGGTTCCGTGGCCAGCAGTTCTGCAAAGTCGGGCACTTGTGAAATCGATTGGCCGTCGATGGCAACGATTCGGTCGGCGTCCTGGAGTCCGGATCGGGCGGCGGGTGATGTCGGCACCACTCCGCGGATGATGATCGAATGGGGTTCGGCCTTGTCGGCGTACCATTCGAATCCCAATCGTCGTGGGGCCCCCGGCAATTGTAGCGAGACTTGACGGGTTTTCTTTTTCCCGCGCCGTTGTGCCACGATGTCGATGGCTGTGTCAGCCGCCAGCAACTGCCACGTGAATTTGTCGGCATTGGTGATGTCGGTGCCCGACAGTGTCAGCAGGCGATCTCCTTTTTTGAGATTGGCTTCGTCGGCGGCGGTGTCTTTTTCCACCCGGGTCAATTGGATGACTCCTTGCTGGGCCAACTCGGAGTCCCAACTGGCTCCGAAGCGTTCCTGGGCCGTCACAGTGGCCGATTCGAGTTGCCGACGGAAGGCTTCGGATTCATTGGCTGCAGTCTGTCGATACGCGGGAAGGGCGGCCTGGCAGGCGGCCCGGTGCGTCAGCCCGACCATTAGCTTCGTGATCGTGGTAAGCCCGTCGTAGGAGATCTGGTCGGCGTCATCGCTGGGGCGGTGATATTGTTCGTGAAGTCCGGTGTGGAGGAACAGGACGGGAATGCCGTTGGCAAAAAATGGGTGGTGGTCGCTGTTGGCGATCAGGTCCCAGTTGTACCGGAATGCCAGTGGCCGTTTCAGTTGGGCATTGGTCGTTGCAGCAAGCTGTCTGAGCCCCGAACCAGTGCGGGTTCCGTAGACAAACAACTGGTTGTCTCTCAAGCGTCCGACCATGTCGACATTCACGGCCATGTCGATCGACGAGAGAGGGGTTGTAGGGTGCGTGGTCCAGTGCTTGGAACCCAGGAGTCCCAGTTCCTCGGCATCCCAGAAGATGAACAGGATTGAGCGGCCCCGGGCAAGCGTGTCGGTAGCGGCCAGGGCCTCGGCGACCTCGAGGACCGCAGCGGTCCCGCTGGCATTGTCATCGGCTCCGTTGTGGATCTGGCCCAGTCCTCCCCGGCTGGTTGTCTTGGTTCCCAGGCCGACGTGGTCGTAGTGTGCCCCGACGACGATGTAGCGATTCTTCAGCATCGGGTCGCTACCGGGTAGCACCGCCACGATGTTGCGGAAACCCTTGTCGGAAAACTCCTGGAAATAGTCGCCGCCGACACCGGCGGGTTGAATGCCAATGCGACGGAGTTGTTGGACGAGATAGGAGCCGGCGGCACGTCCGCCATCGCTGCCGGCTGCGCGACCTCGCAGAGTGTCACTGGCTAGAGTGTTGATATGGTTGGCCAGGTCCTTGTGGCGGACCGTGGCGAGGGCAGCATCGAGTGGACTCGGCGGGGCTGCCGTCGCAGTGGCCGCCACTGCCGTCAGCACAACCGCCAGGATCGTTTCAACCGGTCGGCGAAGGACTCTGGTGGGAAACAAGGGGTGAAACATCGGCTGATCGTTCTCCAGGCAACGGGATCCCGTCTGAACTTAATCTGTGGTGCGTCCGGGGGCAGGGCAAATGGTCTTGCGGTCTATTCGGACCTTGAATTACAAGTCGGCTCCCGGTTACGACGAATCGGGCGATCGACACCCGTGGCACGGACGCCCATGCGACCGCTTTTTCCCGCAAAACGCCTGTTTGGTCGGGCGTACTCCAACTGCTTGACCGCCGGCCGGAAGCTTTTTGATTCCGGGCCGATTGACGGTTTTGTCGTGGCGTTGTTCCTGGTGGCGATCTGTCACCAGTTGGGAGCCTTTCTGGGTGGTTCGCTGGCGACAGATTTCGCAGTTGGCTCAGCGGTCGCCATCGGCGCGACACTGGGCTTCACCTGGAGTGGGCGACGTGGCTGGTTGTTCCTGGGGTTGTCGGCCTGGGCGGCGATCCTGGGAGGGCTGCTGTCAACGATTGGCTGGGGACTGAAACATGTCGCTGCCGAACAACTCGCTTTCGCTGATGGGCTGTCGGTGGCTTTGCCGGCCGCGACGTTGGTGTTGGCCATTCCGGTCGCCTGGTCGGTTCGGTTGTGCTTGCTGGATGGTGGCCGTCGGTCGCGAGGGTTTCTGGTTGGCGCTGCGGCCGGGGCTGCCGTGTCAGCTCACCTGCTGATTGGCAGGATTGGCGTTGATGCGATACTCCTGGTGGTGGCGGTCATTGGAGGGGCGCAGTTCCTTGGGGAATTGAAACGCGGTGGCCGGGCTGGGACTGGAACAAAAATAGGGCTGGCTTCGCACGACCGGCGGTTCGATGGAAAGTCGGTCGTTGTGTTGGTGGTTCTCGGAGGCGTGCTGTCGTCGTTGGATCGAATGTTGGGCCAGTTGGTTCCTGCGTCGGAGTGTTACTTGCTGATGATGGTGTCGGGCCTGTGCCTGGGCGCGGCCGTGTCACAGCCGAAACGAAAGCACGTTGTCACGGTCAGCCTCTCGGCAGCGTTGCTCCTGGTACCGGCAGTGTTTCCGGAGTTGATTGACGGTCTGCTGCACCTGAAAACTGTGGGTGGTCACCCCGCGGTCCTGGTCACGGCGTGGTCGATCCTGGTGTCGGTTGCCGTGATGCCGGTCGGGATGTTGTTGGCCAGTTCACCGGGTCAGGCCAGTTCGGTTGCACGGCGAAGCAATTGTTCGGAAGAGAACCCGGCCCGGTTGGCTTGGCCGGTTGCGCCGGTGCTGTTTCTGGCGGGATTGTTCCTGGGACGATGGCTGTTGGTTCCCGTCGCCGGACCGATTGCCGGTGCGGTTGCCGGCAGTGTGTTGCTGGCGGTGGCAGCAGTGGTCCGGTCCGTGAGGTCCAAGTCGAGTCTTCGTAGAATGGCTTGTCCAATCTTGCTGCTTGCGGGGTTGGCCGTGCTGTGTGGACGATACAATCCGGAGCGATCCGCGAGATTGCTTTTTTCGGGTCGAGTGATTGCAGCGGCCCAGCAGGAATGGCCGCGGCGATTGCACGAATCGCTGGATGGATCGCGGATTATTGACCGTCGTGAGACCAGCGATGCGACACTGACGGTCTGGTCACAACGGGGAGTCAGTCGCCTGTTGCGGGCCGACGGCATCCCGGCGGCATGCTGGAGCGAGGACTCGTTGGTCAGTCCGCGTCAGAGTTCCGAGATACTCTCGGTTGTGCTCCCACTGGTATTGCACGAACGTCCTGAACGCGTCTTGCAGTTGGGGCTTGGAGGCGGCGAGGGACTTCGGACAGGCCTCGGATTTCCGTTGAACCGGATCGATTGTGTTGAGCCCAACCGTGGCTTGCGCGAATTGGTTGCCCAAGACGCCGTGTTCGACGATGTCCGTCTCAGTTGGAGGCACCTTTCTCCAGCCCTGGACGTTTCGTCTGGTTCGGGTGACTACGATGTGGTGATCGCCACGTCGGTGTCACCGATCTCGTGGCGATCGGAGTCAATCCGTACAGTCGAATTTTATCGCAACGCTGCTCGCCAATTGGCTCCGGGTGGAATCTTCTGCCAGGTTCTCTCGCAACGGGATGTCGGCTCGACTGCCGTGACTGTGCCACACGCGACAATTCGAGCAGCCTTCGGATTGTCGGTGCAGGTTCCGGTTGGATCGGGGCGAGTGCTCGTGCTGGCCAGCAACGGCGAGACGTTGCTGGATCGGTCGGGTTTTGTCGGTCGATTGCAGGGGCCTCATGTTCGAGCTGTCCTGGCCGAGATGGGTTGGGACTGGGCCAATATCCTGCAGTTGCCGGTTCAGAAAATGTCCGGGCAGGCGGTGGGGACAATTTACCACGTTGGCAGTGGCTGGCTGGCCGCACGATTGCCGGTGGCCGCATTGGCCGGAGGAATGTCACAAGACAATGCGTTGGATCCGGCACGTCCACTATTGAACCTGGTGACTGTTGAGGACCAATGGGTGGCGGAACTCCGCGAGCGGTTGGCCGATCTTCTCAAGGGGCAAAAACTGTTGAGCCGGGGAAGTGACGGGCTCAGGACCTATCGGAGTGCGGTTGACCAGCAAATCATCGGACGGCCGCGATTCGTTTTTGAATCCGACTCCAACAAGGGATTCAGGCGGTTGCGACACCCGGTGGATCGCAGGCGGCAGCAATTCCTGAGGGTGTTGGGGGCAATTGAAAAAGTCGAAGAGCCGACCCCGGATCAAATCGAGCAGGTCATTTCCTTTGCCGAACCGTTTGATCCACTTCTGAGTGAATTCGTGCACCGTGAAGCTGCGGCGTTGTGGTTGAAGCGACCGGGAGACACCGGAACAGACGAGTTGCAGCACCGGTTGCATGCGGTCTACTTCGGACGCCGGCCGGGCGAGTCGGTCGATGACGTGCACATGGCGATCAGGAGCCTGTTGCGAGTGAAACCAACTCGCGGCGAGGCCGCCGTATTGTGGGACCACTGCAATTCCCTGCTGGAAGCACTCAAGCAGCGTTGGTCGGTCGACTTGGCCAAGCGAGGCGGATCGATCAAGGCATCTGCCACCATCGAGCTGGTGGGTGAATTGTTTGACCGGATGGACAGGTTGGTCGATTTGGATTCGAGACTCGGGGACCGTTGGGATCACCGGCGGGAAGTGATCGAGCGTGGGTTGATTGAGCCACTTCGAATAAGACGTTCACAGGGTCCGCTGGCTCGCCGTGCGACTCGGGTTTTGGCAAACTAGTTCGCCGATGATGGCCGTGGTGGATCTGGCAAACGGTCGCGAGATCTCTGTGAAAAGGTGTTGAGCGATGTCCAGTTTCGCGGTGATATTGCCTGCGGCCGGTTCGAGCGAGCGGTTTGGAAGTCGAGACAAAAAGCCGTTTGTGGATCTGGGGGGTCGGGCTGTCTGGATCCGTTCGCTGGAAGCCTTTGTGACTCGTGATGACGTTGTCCAGGCGCTGGTGGTGGTAGCCGAGAGCGATCTGGAGGAGTTCCGGGAACGGTTTCAGGCGAGTCTTCCATTCCTGGACGTCGAGGTGGTGGTCGGTGGCGAGACACGGATGGAGTCGGTGGGGAACGCACTGGCACAGGTGAGGCCAGAAATCGAATACGTGGCCGTTCACGATGCTGCCCGCCCACTCGTGGCTGGAAAGTGGATTGACGATGTGTTTTCGGCGGCCATCAAGCATGGTGCAGCAATTCCTGCTATCCGGGTGACCAGCACACTGAAACGCGAAGGCCAAGACTCAACGATTGCGAGCACCGTTGCCCGTGAGGGACTCTGGGCGGCCCAGACGCCCCAGGTCATTCGTCGAGAACTCCTGGTCGAAGCCTATGCTCATTGCGACGACCTGGTCGCGACCGACGAGGCCCAGTTGGTCGAGCAGCTCGGGCAGCCGGTGAAACTGGTTTCCGGGTCACCGATGAATATCAAGATCACCACCCGGGAGGATCTCGATATGGCCCGATCGTTGCTCAAGGCCGTTCCGACCGATGACATGCTTGACCGGTTGCACCCCTTCTCTGAAGTCGATCCCCGATCTTTGCGCGACAGTTCGTTGGATTTCGATCAACTCATCGATTGAATCCAACACGGCACGCGGTCGCCCGATCCGGCCTTGGCAGTTTCCTCTGGTGATCCGTAGGATGACAGTGGTGGACACGGCAACGGTGTGTCGGGTCTCCGAGATGAACTCAACGGGGTGGCCCATGTCGTCGACGCAGATTCCCTGTCCCGAATGTGCCAGTGTTCTGAAACTGCCGGATCGCTCGTTGCTTGGAAAAACGGGACGATGTCCGAGTTGTCGGCACACCTTCGTGCTGGTTGAGCCAGAAGATGAAGTTCAACTGGAATTGGCCGATGGGCCCGTGGACGGTCCACCACAGCAAGGCACCTCGGCTCGTTGGGTGCCAGACGAACCGGCCGGTGTGGTTTCGAAACCGGATGCGGTCTCGACGGACAAGGCCGAGTCGCCGCAGCCCGGTGCGAGTGAGTTTCCGGTTTTTGATGACCCGCCCAGTCCGGTTGGTTCCCGCGGCAAGGAACGCAAGCGACGCTCCAAAAAAACGACAGCACCGGCCGGTCGTCGTTCCAAGCGTTCGAGCCGCATGTCGCCGGCCGTGATCGTCGGAGGCGTGATTGTTGTTTTGGCCGTTGTCGGGGTGGCGGTCACATGGTTCCGCCCGGATCCGAATTCCGTGAAGCCCGTGGCAAAACCGACGGATGCTGCTCCGGACGTGGTCGCAGTTCAACCGGTGGTCAGTCCTGCCGGGGCGTCGGCGGCCGGAGAAGCAGGACGGTCGACTCGCGCCATCAGCCTTGGCATGGTGCCGGCCGGGGCGAGTATCGTGATCAACGTTCGACCGGAATGGTTCTGGACCGAGGAGTCGCATGGTGAAGAGTTGAGGTTTTGTCTCGGGCCGCTTGGCGAGTGGGCTGGTACACAACTGAAAACACTTTGCCGATTTCCTCCCGAAGAGATCGATGAGGCCATGATCTGCCTGATGTTGGGCCAACGTGGCGATCCTCCCGAGGTGGCGGTCGTCGTCAGGCTCAAGGATGCTCAGAAACCGTCGGTGCTGCTCGAGAAATTTCCCGGCCAACGCAGCGGCGATTACTCGTACCCGGTTTACCTGGGAGAGACTCACTGTTATCTGCGTGCCGAGGACGCGAAGACCGTTGCGATTGGGCCCCTGGACCGTGCCGAAGAGATGGCCGCTGCAGTGCGACAGCCGGCGGTGACATCGACGGGGATCGAGCAGATCCTACCGTTGACCAGTCGAGACAAGCCACTGACTGTTGTCTTTGAACCTCGGGACATGCGGAATTTTCAAAAGGTGCTGGTTTCGGATCAGGTTGCACCGTTGTTCAACCTGATCCTGGACTGGTTTGATGACGAAGAAATCGAGACGGTGGCCTGGAGCATCGACGTCGACCAGCAAGGTGATCGGTTCGAGTCCGAGATCCTGCTCCGGAATCACAATTCCCACAACAGCATCGTCACTCCAGGGCGTCTCGAACGCAGTGTTCAGAGGCGACTGGGAGTGTTGCCGGTCGAACTGATGCAGGCGGTCCAGAAGATGCAGCCGCAACAGGTGGGAGCCTACCGGTTGATTAGTCGGTTTCCTGCCCTGATGTCGGCCTATGTGCTCGAAACCGACACAGCGGTTGGTGATCGGTACGTGCAGTTGTTGACGAGACTTCCCGAGCGGGCTGCTCCGAACATTGCCCTGGCGGCCCTGCTGACGTGGGACGAATCGACGCGAACCGATTTCAGTGTTGCCGCCCCCAAACGCGTCGAACAGGGCAAGAAATTGCCAGCGACGGTGGCCGGCCGCCTGGACGTGACGATTGAAGTCGATTTTCGTAGGACCCCACTGCAGGAGGCAGTCGGTTTTATTGGCGAGGAAATCCAGGCGTCGTTCGAAATTGACGGCGACGCGTTGAAGTTGTCCGGGTTTACGAAGAACATGGCCCAGACACTGACCAAGTCCGGAAGTGCCAAGTCCGTGCTGCACGACATCATGAAGCGGTACAAGGGAATGGTGATCGTTGTTGATGAGGGGAAGAAGCAGATCACGTTGACGACGCAGCCGGTGGCTGAAAAGAAGGGCTTGAAGCCGTTTCCCGTGTCAGACTAGTCCGGTGCCAGTGCATGTTCCGTCTCGAAACTGTTTCACCGATGCTCGTTGCCTGGGCCGTGTCTCTGGGATTGGGAGGGCTGTTGCTGTTCTTGTTTTTGTCAGGGGATGCGACCGAGGTTGCTCGGACAGTGAAACCAGTGGTCGCGGGCCCGAGGCCACAACCCAATCCTCCGGTTGTGGCCGGTCCTGCTGCAGCCCCGGAACCTGAGCGGATCACCAGGCCGAGGCCCGTTGTGGCCGACGCAAAGGAGAGCCAGCCGGTTGTCGCGCCGGTGCAAAAACCCAAGGTGAAATCGCCCTCGGCCAATCCAGCTGTTCGCCCGAAATCCGGTGGGAAGGCACCTGTCGCCAAGCCGGTGAAACATCCCCAGCCTGACGCCGGGGTTCCCCGAGCGGTCGCGAAACCCAAGCCGCCGAGTCGGCCGGAGCCTCGGTCTCGCCTTCGATCGGCTCGCGAAATTCGGGAAGCACTGAAACTGCCCATCAAGCGATACGTGCAACAGGGGCCGGTCAAACTCCGACAAGTGTTGCGCGAGGTTGGGCAACTCGGTGGAGTGGACCTGAGAATCGACAAGAGCCTGGTCGGAGACAGTCGGCTGGCGAAGACCGTTGAGTTGGATTTGAAAAAGACCAGCGCTGGTGGAATTCTGGACGCAGCACTCGAATCCACCGGATTGACCCACCAGGTCCACGACGGCTACGTTCTGATCGTGCTGACCAATAATGGAGCCGCTTCTCTTGGACCTCGATGACACGATCTGTTACTGCTTCCACATCCCGAAGCGGAAAATCGTCAACTTCATTCGGATCACCCAGCCGCGACGTGCGAGCCAGGTCAGTGAATGCGGTGGGGCGGGTTCCGGTTGTGGCTGGTGTGTTCCGTTCTTGAAGAAGTTCTTTGCCGAGGGAAGTGGCGAGACCGTTGACGGGGCGGCCAACAAGGATTTGACGCCCCAGGAATACGCGCGGCAGCGGGGCGATTACATCAGTGACGGTGGTGGCACGCCACCTGCGGGGGCGATTCCACCGCCAACGCCCTAGTCGGCGTTGACCTGGATGCGACGGGGTTCGGGCTGTTCGGCGCGAGGCAGTTCGACTTCGAGCACGCCTCGCGAGAGACGCGCCGTGATCCGGTCGTAATCGACCTCGTCGCTAAGAATGAAGGACCGGAGGAAGTCCCCCACTTCGAATTCCCGGTGGAGTGGTACGGCGTCTTCGGGCAAGACGGTTTCGACACGGCCGAACAGTGTCAGCCGGTTGTCCTGGATCTGCAACTCGAGTGATTCGAGTGAGACGCCAGGCAGGTCGGCACGCAACATCAATCCGTCGTCCGTCTCGAAGATGTCAATCGGTGGAGTGAAGACGTACCGCTCGGTCGACGAGGCCGTCGAGTCATCAGTCTGATGGGCCATCACCAGGTGCTGAGATCGGTCTGGTTGGTCAGTTGACATGGTCAAGTCCACGGGGCATCGGGCCCGGTTCAGTCAGTCACTGGTGATGGGGATCTGGCGAGGTTCTTCCTGCGGAGCCTTGGGGAGTCGGATCACCAGCATCCCGTTGTGGAAGTCGGCCGAGAGTTGATCCTCCTGGATTCGTTCCGGCAATGGCAACGACCTCTTCCACGTGCCGCGTGGTCGCTCCTGGCGGCGAAATCGTTCTTCGGGAATTTCGACTTCATCTCGCCGGTTTCCGGTCATCGTCAAGACACCGTTGGCGATCGTCAGTTCCAGTTCTTCGGGAGCCGTCGCTGGCAATTCAGCCGTCAAGATGTACTCGGAGGCTGATTCGTGAACGTTCACGGCCGGGTACTTATGGCCGGGACGGACGCCGTGAAACGTCAGGTTGACGCTCTGCAACAGCCGATCGACCTCGCGTTCGAGATCGCGGAGTGGGTCCCAACTCTGGCCCAACCGGAAAACCGCCATTGTCGGTGTCCTGTCGAGGTCCCGTGTGTGTCCGATTTGCCCCAGTGGAATCTCCGTGGCCCACCTAACGAAGTGAACCGGGGTGATCCATGGCTCTGTAAGTAGATAGCAAAGGATGTTCCGAAGCGACCTTGCCAATAGACTCAATTTGGCAGGTTGCCGCAAATCATTGTAATTGTGCAGCTTGCGATGTGAACCTCGCAGTGGGTGCGAATTGTTCTTTGTCTTTTTCGTGGCGTATCGGCGACGGTGGCGGCATGGGCTTCCGTGACCACTGCCAGAATGGCAGAAGGCGGCTGTCCTGGGGCCGTGTCTCGTGACGAGATGCGTCAGGTCGCTATGCTGTAGAGGTGAATTGTTGCCGGTCACCGATAAAAACGGCACGTGAACCGAGTGAGATGTGAGCATGGCCGAGATGCTTGACGAAAGACACGCCGTCTACGTGGGCAGTTTCGATCCGCCGACGCTGGGGCACTGTGACATCATCACGCGGGGAGCCGGTTTGTTCCGTCGGGTGACGGTCGGAATCGGGATCAACCCAGGCAAGACTCCGTTGTTTTCATCTGACGAACGCCTGGAACTGTTACGGGAGATTGTCTCGCCGTTGAACAACGTCGAGGTGGCCTGTTTTGAGGGGCTGGCGGTTGATTTTGTCAGGCAATGTGGTGCGTCGGTGATGCTGCGAGGAATGCGAACGCTGACGGACATTGAAGCCGAGTTCACTTTGACGCTAGCCAACCGCTGCCTGGCCCCAGACATCGAGACGGTGTTCCTGATGGCCAGCGAGCAGTACACGTCCATCTCGAGCACACTGATCAAGCAGATTGCCGGAATGGGACGTGGTGAATCGACCGAACAACTGATCGAGTTTGTACCCGAGTCGGTGGTGGAACCGCTGCTGGAGAAGTTCCGGACGTGAGCGGTTGCGAGAGCTGAGGGCGAGGCTTGCCAACACAGGGGGCGGGCAGTCTACTGGTCGGCACATTCTGAACGCATACCGAAGAGGCTCATCCGATGGTCAAGACCGCGTCGACGATGCTGGAGTTGGGCACCCGCGCCCCGGACTTCACTCTTCCCGATTCTTCCGGAGCGGCCGTCAGCCTCTCCGATTTCAATGACGCTCCCGCATTGGTCGTCGCGTTCATCTGCAATCATTGCCCTTTCGTGGTGCACATTCGCGAGGCGTTGTCTGAATTTGGACGGGCGTACCAGGAGCAGGGTGTGGCGATTGTCGCGATCAATTCCAACGACGTTGCGACTCATCCCGATGACAGTCCCGAGAAGATGGCCGAGGAGGTGGCGTCGGCCGGGTACACCTTCAATTATCTTTACGACGAGTCGCAGTCGGTGGCCCAGGCTTACCAGGCTGCCTGCACTCCCGATTTCTTTGTCTTCGATGGTGACCAGCGTCTGGTTTACCGCGGCCAGTTTGACGACAGTCGTCCCGAGAGCGGAATTCCCGTGACGGGGGCGGACCTGAGAGGTGCCTGTGACGCGGTTCTCTCGGGTCAGCCGGTCACCGAGAGCCAGCGACCGAGCCTGGGCTGCAACATCAAGTGGCGGGAAGGCAATTCGCCGGCGTATTTCACTGGCGAGTCGGCGAGCTAACCGGTGACGCGGCGATTCAGTTCTGTTCGCCGCGACGCTCGGCCAATCTCCGTCTCAGGAAACGGGCTCTCGCCTCGTTCCGTTCCCGCACCTCCAGTTCGCCGTTGAAGAGTTTTTGGAGGTGGGCCGGCTGCGTGTGGATCAACAATTCGTTGACGGCTGGAATACCCAGGTCGTCGATCAATTCGAGATTGATTCCCATGCGAACGCTTGAAAGCCGTTGCATGGTCTCCTCGGAACTGATCGTCTGGGCTGTCTGCAGGATGCCGTAGGCACGTGAAATCTGATCGTGGAGTTCCCCACGATTTTTTCTCACGAGCTCATCCCGGACTTTTCGTTCGTACTTGATGATGTTGGGGATGACGTCCTTGAGTCCATCGATCAGTTGCTGCTCGCTTTTTCCCAGCGTGATCTGGTTGGAGATCTGGTAGAAATCGCCCATCGCCTGGCTGCCTTCACCGTAGAGGCCCCGAACAGCGAGGTTGATTTTCTGTAACGCGTTGAAGGCCTTGTTGATTTCCTTGGTGAGCACAAGGGCCGGCAGGTGCAGCATCACGCTGACACGAATTCCGGTGCCGACGTTGGTTGGGCAAGCCGTCAGGTACCCCAGGCGTTCGTTGAAGGCGAAGGTGAGATTGGCGTCAAGCTGGTCGTCGATTTGCTGGATCAGGTCCCAGCAGCCATCGAGCGAGAGACCGCTTTGCAGCACCTGGATCCGGAGGTGGTCTTCCTCGTTGATCATCAGGCTGACATGTTCCTCGTCGCTGATGGCCACCCCGCGTGACCCCTGGCTGTCGGCGTGTTCGCGGCTGATCAACTGTCGTTCGACAAGAAACTGGCGGTCAATCGACTCGAGATCGGCGACGTTGAGGTAATGAAACGAGGGGGCGTCGGGCAGCCCCATGACCTGTTCCCGAAGCAGGGTCTCGATTTCCTGCCGCAACTCGTCGTCGGCGCGGCTGATGAAGGGGAACCGGGCGAGGTTGCGGGCGAGCCGGATTCGACTGGAGACGACGATGTCTGCGTCGGGGCCAGTGCCCTGCAGCCACGAGCCGCTGGTGGGGATCAGGCTGTCGAGGTCCAAAACAAGGTCTCGCGTGCGGCCGGTTTCAAAACGGGTTTCAGACCCGGCCGCGAGGAAGGAAGGTGGTCAGTCGGGTGTCGGGTCGTCGTTGAGTCCGAGGTCAGATTCAAGTGAGACGATGGTGTCTCGCAGTTGTGCGGCCGTCTCGTAGTCTTCGGCCGCCACGGCCAGTTGCAGTTCCTTGCGAAGACGAATCAGTTCGTACTGGCGGCGACTGGAATCGGCTGCTCGTGTTGGCAGTTTGCCGCAGTGCTGGGTCTCGCCGTGGATGTTCTCCAGCAGTGGGAGCAGTTCGTTCTCGAATTCCGTGTAGTCATGGGGACACCCGAGTCGTCCCTGGCTGCGAAACTCACGGAAGCTGATGCCGCAGTTGGGGCAGGCGGTCTGGTCGAGTTCCTCGAGAGTTTGATCGCCGGTGAGTT
>CAWVUS010000100.1:0-16540 GCA_963933195.1 uncultured Planctomycetaceae bacterium | reverse complement strand
TTGATCGAGAAACTGCTGGCCGAGTAGCCGGATTCCTGGCGAAGACGCCTCAACACGACAGCCACCCACTCACTGCAGGCCAACACGTCGCCGAAAGTCGGTTTTTCCGCGACCGGATGGTTGGCCTGCACTGTGGGGCTGTGTGTCGTCACCCTCCCCGGGGGATGGCATTGTCGGAAGCTGACCCGAATCCGCGGTCACCCGACGACCCGGTGTCCGTGGAGAGTTGCAACAGGCCACTGTGCAGCGACAATCAACCGTGATGCTCCTCACCCGCCTGATCCTCGCACTGCTGATCTTGTCGCTGGGCCTTTTGCCCATCCCGGCAACCGCCGCACCGGGACCATCCGCAAAGGACCTCGAGTTCTTCGAGAAGCGGGTACGACCACTGCTGATCCGTCGCTGCCACAAGTGCCATTCGGACAAGTCCAAGCCGATCGCGGGTGGCCTGAAACTGGATCGGTCCGCAGCGATCCGCCAGGGCGGTGACTCGGGCGCCGCGATCGCTCCGGGGCAGCCCAACGCCAGCCTGTTGATCGAAGCCGTCCGGTACACCAATGCCGATCTGCAAATGCCGCCCAAGAGCAAGCTGCCGGCTTCGGAGATCGCGATCCTGGTCGAGTGGGTGCGACGTGGGGCGGCCCTGCCCAAGGATCGGCCACTCGACAAGCCGAGGCCGACCCGTGATCTGACAACCGCTCGGAACTTCTGGTCATTCCAACCGCTGAAACCGACCGTTCCACCGCGCTCACCACGGGGCGATTCCTGGGCCCGGACACGAACCGATCACTTCGTCCATGCCCGCCGGGAACAGCACCGACTGGTCCCATCCGGCGAAGCGGACCGACGCGACCTGGTCCGTCGACTGAGCTTCGATCTTCTGGGTCTTCCGCCAACCTCCGGGCAGGTCGACCAGTTTGTCGCCGACACCAGGCCCGATGCCTACGAACGCCTGGTCGACACATTCCTGGCCAACCCACACCACGGCGAACACTGGGCCCGCGACTGGCTGGACCTGGCCCGCTATTCGGACACCACCGCATCCTGGCTCAAGAGCACCGCCGGAGCCTGGCGGTATCGTGACTGGGTCGTTGAATCGATCAACGCGGACCTGCCATTCGACGAGTTTGTCCGGCGACAACTGGCCGCCGATCAACTCGACGGACTGCCCATTGAACAACGCCGCGCGTTGGGGTTCCTGGGCCTCTCGCCCACGTACTGGAAAGAGCCACGGCTGGCTCCGGGACTGATCAAGGTCGTTGTGGCCGAGGAGTGGGAGGAGCGGATCGACACGATCGGCCGCACCTTCCTGGGACTCACCCTGGCGTGCGCAAGATGTCACGATCACAAGTTCGATCCGATCAGCCAAGCCGACTACTACGCCCTGGCCGGGGTCCTGGCCAGCACGCGATTGTTCGACCAGCCACTGTTGCCGCCCGATCGAGCCCGGGTGGTCCGCGACGCGGATCGACGGATCAGCGAACTCGAGCGAGCCGTCACACAGGTCACCCTCCGCATCCCGCCCCCCAACGACAAGCAACAACAGATCGCGAAGCTCCGGTCACAGATCGACCAGATCAAGAAGTCGACTCCCGACTTTGATGCCCCACGAACACATTCCCTGGAAGACGCCAGCCTGTTCGTACTGGCCGACGGACAGGACATGACCCGGCTGGAGTACCGACTCGGACAGGTCCGCGACCTGGCGATCCATCGCCGGGGCAACCCATCCAGCCCCGGCAAGGTCGTCCCGCGACGGTTCCTGGAGGTGCTTTCGCCCGGCAAGGCCCGGCCCTTCCAGAACGGCAGCGGACGACTCGAACTGGCCAACGCCCTGGTCGACCCCCGGCAGGGGGGCACACTGACAGCCCGTGTCATCGTCAATCGGATCTGGCGGCAGCATTTTGGCCGTGGCCTGGTCACCACGCCCTCCAACTTCGGCCTCCAGGGCGAACGACCGTCCCACCCACGACTGCTCGATGACCTGGCCGATCGGTTCATCCGGAACGGGTGGTCGTTGAAATGGTTGCACCGCGAACTGGTGCTCTCGGCCACCTACCGGCAGGCCAGTCGATCCGACGGCTCCAGCCAGGCCACCGATCCAGACAACCGCTGGTTGTGGAGGATGAACCCCCGGCGGTTGTCGATCGAATCGTGGCGGGATGCCATGCTGACGGCCAGTGGCGAACTCGACACGGCCCTGGGTGGTCCCGCCCGGACCGTCGACGATCCCGCCCACCGACGTCGCACCCTGTACTCGACCATCAAGCGCCGCGAACTGGACACCATGCTGCGACTCTACGACTTCCCCTCGCCGACAGGTCACAGCCCCAAGCGAATTCGTACCATCACACCGCTGCAACAACTCTTCGTCCTCAACAGCCCCTTCATCGTTCGGCAGGCAACACTGACCGCCGCCCGTATCCCCGACGGCCCAAGGCCCCGGGATGCCGTCGACCGACTGCACCGACTGCTATTCGGTCGACGTGCCGAACCGGTCGAGATTCAAACGGCCCTCGAGTTCCTGTTGGCGGCCGGGCCGGGCGGATGGGCTCAGTATGTCCAGGTGCTGCTGGGCAGCAACGAATTCGTGTTTGTTGACTGACACGCCATGACCTCACTTTCACGACGACAGATGATCTCCCGCCTGGGTGGCGGCCTGGGCACCGTGGCCCTGGCCGACGCGGTGCGATCGGCTCCCTCGCCCCATTTCCAGCCCCGCGCCCGCCGGGTGATCCAGTTGTTCATGAACGGTGGCCCGTACCAGGCCGACCTGTTCGACCCCAAGCCACTGCTGCACAAGTACGCCGGCCAGCGGCCCGAGGCGGTGAAGTTGCGGACCGAGCGGCAAACCGCCGGACTGATGCCCTCACCCTTCCGGTACCGTCGGCACGGGGAAAGCGGCCTGGAAATCAGCGAGTTGCTGCCACACCTGTCCCGGCACTCTGATCGCCTGTGCGTGATTCGTAGCCTGCACACCGACAACCCCAATCACGGACCCGCGCTGCTGCAAATCAACAACGGCACCATCTCGCCAACGGTTCCGAGCATGGGCAGTTGGCTGAGTTACGGGTTGGGAACCGAGAACGAGAACCTGCCCGGCTACGTGGTGCTGTGCCCGGGGCGACCGGTGCGGTTCTCGGTGTTGTGGACCAGCGCATTTCTGCCGGCCGAACACCAGGGCACCTACATCAACCACAAGTCGCTCGACCCCAAGCAGATGATCCCCTACCTGCGGAACACCAACCTCGACCGGCCCACCCAGGCGCGGCAACTGGCGTTGATGCAGAAGGTCAACCGTCGGCACCTGGCCCGGCGCGGTGAGGATCCGTTGCTGGCGGCCCGACTGAAATCGATGGAGACGGCCTTCCGGATGCAGTTCGCCGCGACCGACGCGTTCGACCTGTCCCGTGAAAGCAAATCGGTCCGCGAGGCCTACGGGACGCGGGAATTCGGCAACGGATGCCTGCTGGCACGGCGACTGGTGGAACGGGGAGTTCGCTTCGTCCAGGTCTACTACGGCAACGGCCAGCCCTGGGACACACACCGCGGCCACAACGCGCGTGCAGCCAGTCTCTGTCGCGACATCGACCGACCCATCGCAGCGTTGCTCGACGACCTGGCCCGCTCGGGTCTCCTGGAAGACACGCTGGTGGTCTGGGGTGGCGAGTTCGGCCGAACACCCACCACCGATCTCTCCGAGGGCAAGGGCACCGACGGGCGGGACCACAACCACTACGGCTTCACGATGTGGTTGGCCGGAGGTGGCGTGAAGGGGGGGCAGGCCCACGGTGCCACCGACGACTTCGGATTCCAGGCCGTCACCGACAAGGTGCACGTGCACGACCTGCACGCCACGATCCTGCACCAGATGGGACTCGACCACGAACGGTTGACCTACCGCTACGCCGGTCGAGACTTCCGGTTGACCGACGTCCACGGCAACGTGGTCCACGAACTGCTCGAGTAGACGTCAGCCCTCCAGCGAGATCTCCTGGTACTCGCCCTCGCAGGCGCAGCCGCCACAGATGTGCATGCTCCGCTCGCCCAGCACCTGCACCATCGCCGCGATCGTACTGCCGCGCAGATGATCGGGTTCCTCGGGCCCGCCGTGTGCACAGATCGAGCGGGGGTAGGAACTGTGGTCGGCGGTCATCGCCTTCAACGAATCGCGGTCCAGGTCGTCCCGCTGCAAAAAACGCCGCAGCGCCGTGTAACGGGCAATCGAACTGCCGATGGCCGTCGACCGGACCACCTGCCGCGGCTGAAGCCATTCGGAGAGGTAGTGGTTGGTGTGCCCGTAGGGTTTCCCGTCGGGATACAGCAATGCGAATTGCTCGGCGGTCGTCTCGACACTGACCACGTGCCCGGCATCGTCGGCGACCAGGTAGTGAGATCCACCGGCTCGTGTCCCGGCCGTTGGAGCGGCGGCGGCATCGGCCAGGTTCGTGGCAGCCAGCACCTGGCGAACAATCACCGCGTGCAACTTGCCCGGCTGGCAGTCCTTGCTCGAGAGGTAATTGATGTTGATTCCCAGGCCGTGCTCGTTGAGCCCTGCCAGGCCCACCATGCCGGCCAACGAATACACCAGTTGCGAGGGCCCCTGGTCGGGCCGAATCCGCAACACGATATTGAAACGACGGCGAAAAGCGGCCAGGTCATAAGTCTGGCCCAATAGGGTCTGGCCGGTCCCGGCCTCGTGCGGCACCACGAAACAGGTGCAACCCACCAGTTGTTGCACGCAGTCGATCCAGCGAAGGTTGCCGACGTCCAGCAGTGAATTGACCTGGAAGACGTGTTCGAAGGGCACATCCGCACCACGGGCAATCCCCTCCATCTCCTCGACCAGTTCCGGGGCCACCTGCCGATTCGCCTCGACCCACGGCTGCCACGTCGCGTCCAGGTTCTCGGCATCCATCGGCACCGAGGAGTTCTCGAAGATCCAGTCCCGGTGGCAGGAAATGTGTTCCCTCACCAGGTCACGAAATGTTTCCCCGTGTGCCTCGCCGATGGCCGAGGGTGTGCCAGAGACATTCAGCAATGGAATCGTTGTGTCATTCATCCCCTGTTTTTACTCGGGTTCGGCCATCCGATGCCACCAACACCACCGATGCCGGGTCTTGATCGTGACCGGGTGGCTCACCACACTGAACCCCGTGCTCCCGGACCCAGGTACGACGAGGCAACATTCGATGCGGCACATCCTGATCATCGCCACGGCACTGACAGCAGCCTGTTCGTCGTCAACACGGGCAGCCCAGCGACCCAATATCGTGGTGATCATGGCCGACGATCTGGGCTTTGCCGACGTGGGCTGCTACGGCAGCGAGATCGCCACTCCCAGGCTCGACGGCCTGGCCGGCAAGGGATTGCGATTCACCCAGTTCTACAACACTGCCAAGTGCCACTCGTCCCGGGTCTCGCTGTTGACCGGCCTGTACTGCGACCAGGCCGGCGGAGCAAAGCTCAGCCGCGGAGCAACCATCGCCGAAGCCCTGGGACAGGCCGGCTACTTCACGGCGATGGTCGGCAAGTGGCACCTCAGCGGCCAGCCAACCGATTTCGGATTCGACCGTTACTGGGGCCATCTCTCGGGAGCCACCAACTTCTTCACCGGCGACGCGAGCTTCCGGCTCAACGGCCAACCGTGGCAGGTCCCCAAAACGCTGGGCGGCCGCCCCTTCTACACGACCCACGCCATCGGCGACTTCGCGCTGCGGTTCCTCGACGAAGCGACCGACAGCAAAAAGCCCTTCCTGCTTTACGTGGCCTTCAACGCACCGCACTACCCGCTGCAGGCTCCCGAAGTGGACGTCAAAAAATACGACGGCCGCTACGACATCGGCTGGGACCGTCTGCGATTGCAACGACACGAGAAACAGGTCGCCACCGGACTGCTGCCGGCGAAGTGGAAGCTGAGCCCACGACCGTCTCACATTCCCGCCTGGAGCAGCCTGGAGCCGAAGGAGCAGCGGTGGGAGGCGGACCGGATGGAGGTCTACGCCGCGATGGTCGACGTGCTGGACCGTACCGTCGGCCGGGTGGTCGATCGCCTCGAGAAGCAGGGCATCCTCGACAACACGCTGATCCTCTTTTGTGCCGACAACGGGGCGTGCCCGTTCGAGCGAACACGGGGCCGATACAAGAAGCCGTGGGATCCCAGGTCCTACTGGACCTACGACGCCAGTTGGGCTCATGCCGGCAACACGCCGTTCCGGCTATACAAGCAGAACCAGCACGAGGGTGGCATCTCGTCCCCGCTGATCGTGCACTGGCCCAAAGGGCTGAAGACCAAACCAGGCTCGATTACCCGTCAGCCCGGTCACCTGGTCGACCTGATGGCGACCTTCCTGGACGTGACGCAGGCCAAGTACCCCGGCCAGGTCGGCGACCGCACGATCGATCCACTGATGGGCCGCTCGCTGCTGCCAATCTTCGCAGGCGAAACCCGCGACCCTCACGAATCACTCTATTTCCATTTCGGAACCGATCGCGCCCTGAGGCAGGGTCCCTGGAAACTGGTCTCGGCCAAGCGGGGACGCTGGGAACTGTACAACCTGGACCAGGACCGGACCGAGTTGAACGACCTGGCCACCAGGCACCCTGAACGGGTCGCCGCCATGGCCGGTGAGTGGTTCCGGCTGGCCAAAGATGTCGATCGGCTGAAGGGTCGCCAGTTGGCACCGGTACGCAACCGCAAGACTCCGCTGAACTTCCGCAGGAGCACCACCTCGGGCGCGGCGGGCGCCGGCAAAAAGCGCAAGAAACCAGCAGGCAAAAGTCCTGACAAACGGTGACGGGAGCCGTTGCCGTGTCGGTCGGGGAATGGCCCGTCCCGCAGCAATCATCGGCCTTCTCCGAGTGACACAAATGTCGTGTCTGGCGTAAGCAGCGATTAGATCGGGTTTGCTACGAGTGGCCGTTTGCAGTTCACCAGGGCTGCAATTGACACTGCCGATTGAGCCCAGACAGAATGAGGTCAGGAATCCACTTCAGCGGACAGACATGACCTGTCCCGCGGCAAACCTTTCTGGACCTGGCGGAATGACGAGCCCTCGGCCCTCGACTGGCTCTGGACGCCGGGCTCTTTTTCTGATCGGCGCGGTGGCCCTCGCCGTGGCCCTGTTTGCCGGGTTCTCGAAGCCGCCAGCGAATCCGGATGCGGAAGCGACGACAGTTGTGGTCGACGAGAAACTCAAAGCACGGCGACTGACGAATCCTCTGCGCTACGCTCCACCGAACGCACGCTCCATCGCCTGGTGGGACGGCGTGCCGGATCAGGTTCGTGCCGACTCCACGGAAACCGGTCCGGAAAGCAACATTCACCCCGCCGACTATGCCGGGCCGGAAACCTGCAAAAAGTGTCACAAGAAAAACTACAACAACTGGTCAAAGCACCCTCACCGGTGGATGAATGTTCTGGCGACTGAATCGAACGTCGTCGGTGATTTTTCCGGCGATGCCGGCATCTCTCACCTGGGAGGCCACGTCGAGTTTTTTCGCAGGGGCGGGTCGTTCCGCATGACAACCGAACGCGGAGACCACTCGCGCGAATACGTGATCAATCAGACAATCGGTTCGCGTTTTTTTCAGTACTACATCGGCAAACAGGTGAAGGGCCAGGCTCCCGCCGGCAGGCCGACCTACCAACGCGACCACGTTCTGCCGTTTGGCTACTGGCTGGACCGCGCTGAATGGGTCCCTGTCGTGCACGTTTATTCCGAGGACGAATTCGCCGACGACAAGCGGACCGACGCTTTCGCCGAAGACTTCCCCAAGGTGTTTTCCGATTACGCGGTCGCGTGCAACCACTGCCACACAACATTCCCCGCCGCCGATCAGCTTGTGCGACTTCCACATGCCGTCAGCCGTCACGCCCCGATGCCGATGCACTTTTTGTTCTCCGAATATCTTGCCGACGCTCATCCGAAACTCTGGGACGCCTCAAAACACACCTCGACAGTCGATGCAAGGGAGCTGCTGGGACTCATCAATACGTTTGAGAAATACGAAGCTCCCGAGCACGCCGTCACGCTGGGGATCAGCTGTGAGGCCTGCCATCTGGGCTGCAAAGACCACGTCGTCGGACTGGCCGCGAAGCCAGGCTTCTTCCCGACGAGCCCTCATCTGCTAGTCGAAAATGACGGCGAGAAGATCCAGACGGATCGCAATCACGACAACGTCAACTGGACGTGCAGTCGCTGCCACGCCGGAAACCGGCCGCAATTCGCGGCGACGATGTCTACATGGAATTCCACGGAGTACACCGACGCGACGCGCGGAACGTGCTACTCGAAACTGAAGTGCATCGATTGCCACAATCCTCACGAGGCGACCGGTCCGAAGTGGAAGAACACGCCAGCACAGGATGACGCCCTCTGCCTGCGCTGCCACGACAATCTCAAAACCGAACAAGCTCGCACTGATCACACACACCACCCGATGGGCAGCACCGGCAGTCACTGCATGGACTGTCACATGCCGCGTCTGAACGAGGGGCTGCAGGACGTCGTGCGAACTCACACGATCACCTCACCCACTGAATGGCGAATGATCGAGTCGAACGAACCCAACGCCTGCAACATGTGCCACACGGAAAAGCCGATCGACTGGACGCTGTCGCATCTGAAGGACTGGTTTGAGGCGAACTACGATGAGCGGAAGCTGGCGGAGAACTACCCACAGCGAGATGGCGCTGTCGCGATCGGATGGCTGAAGAGCGCAAAGCCGCATGTCCGGCTGATCGGTGCGGACTCGCTGTTTCGTATGCAGTCGACGTGGGCTCTACCGAATCTCGTGGGAGCGCTCGACGATCCCTACCTGATCAACCGCCAGTTTGCCCGAATTGGGATTGAAGAACTTTTTGGCGTGGAGCTTAAGGAGTTTGGCTACCAGTTTTACATGTCTCCCGACGAACGAAGGCAGCCGATCGAGAAGATTCACGAGCATCTGAAAACGACGCCAGCCGCCAAGGTTACGCCCGGCCATCCGACCACATCCAGGGCCGCGATTCGGGAACCTCGTGTGCGAATCCAGAAGGCAACTCAAGCCGCGCCGACAAATCAGAACTGAAAGTAGATAAACGGGTACGTCTTGGGCGCCTGCAAAAAGATGATGCCGTAGTAGACCACCAGCCCGGCTGCGGTCTGAGCAACCAGCGACCAGTTCGTCCAGAATTCCTGATCATCACGGAAGTGCTGGATCAGCTGCACGATCAGCAGTGGCAGCGAGCAGGCGGAGATTGTGACCAGGTCTCTCAACGTGACCGACTCCAGGCCCGGGTTCGCAAATATCGCCCAGGCAAAATGGTTGAGCTGCTCCAGCGACGCCGATCGGAACAGCAGCCAGCCGACACATGTCAGCTGGAAAAACAGAAACGCCTTCAGCCAAAACTTCGCTCCTGCTTGACGCCGACCCGTGCCATCCGCGGCGAGTTCGCGATGAGCGGTCGGCGTAGCAAGAACGCGAAACAGAATCAGCAACAGTCCGTGGTACGCTCCCCACAGAACGAAATTCCAGGCCGCCCCGTGCCACAGGCCTCCTAGCAGCATCGTCAGAATCAGGTTTCGGTACATTTTCCGATCGCCATGCCGGTTCCCCCCGAGCGGTATGTAAAGGTAATCCCGCAGCCAGCTGGACAGGCTGATGTGCCACCGCTGCCAGAAGTCACCCGGGGTTGTCGCGAAATAGGGCAACCGAAAGTTGAGCCGTAGCTCAATGCCGAGCATTCGAGCGACTCCGCGTCCGATATCGGTGTAGCCGGAGAAGTCACAGTAAATCTGAATGGCAAACGCGTACGTCGCCAGGACAACCATCGAACCTGGCGGCGAGGGATCGGAAAAAGTCTGATCGACGATGACAGCAACGTTATCCGCGATGACGGCCTTCTTGAAATAGCCCCACACTGCGAGCAGAGTTCCCGACGTGAACTGATCCAGACGCACCTTGCGTGGCGAGGAGATCTGTGGCAGTAGCTGAGCCGCTCGCTCGATCGGTCCCATGACCAGCTGCGGAAAGAAGCAGACGTAAAGCATGAAATCAGAAAACCGATCGACCGGCTTCACACGGCCGCGGTAAACATCAATCGTGTAACCCATCGTCTGAAACGTGTAGAACGAAATCCCGACCGGCAGGAGGATTTCCAGCGTTGGGGTGTCGAGCGTGACGCCTGCCATTCCAGCCAGCTCGACAAGCGATTCGGCAAAGAAATTGAAGTACTTGAAAAGGCCAAGAATGCCGAGGTTGGCCACGACGCTTGCGACAAGAAACACTCGCCGACACGTCTGCTCCGGAAGCGAAGTCAGAATCGGATGGAGCAGATTCCCGGCCAGAACGGCAAGCAGGCTCCCGCCGACAATCCACTGAGCCAGCCCGCCTCCGCTCACCAGGGGAGCGTTCTCAAAGACCGCCGCGAGTCCGTCGGAAATGGAGTCCGCCGCAAACACGGCGTTCCAGTCAAGGCCGATGAAGCACACCGCGGCCAACGGCAACGCCAGGGTGCTCCAGCACCGCTGAGGCCGCGTCAATTCGCCGCGCTCAATCATCAATCCGGCACAGAAATCGACGACCGTCGAGATGACGATCAGGAACAGCAGCCGGACATCCCACCAACCGTAAAAAACGTAACTTGCTGACACCAGCAGGAGATTCTGAACCCGGTGTCCGGCAGAGGCGGACAGATAGCGTCCGGCGATCGAATACGCACTGAGAACGATCGCAAAGAAGATCAGAAACTCATGACCCTGCGAAACGAACGACATGAATCCGGCTGCCCCGTGATGTTCAGTTCGAGGCCGCGGAAATCTCTCGCGCGGCCGGACAACCAGTTATTCGATCAGTTTTTGCTCGGCCAGCCATGCGTGAAGAAGCTCTCCGGCCTGCCGATGCCCAGACGGATTCCAGTGGTCGTCGTGATTGCCCTCGAGAATCGCGTTCAAATCGAGATTGCGTTTCTCAAATGCCTCGTCGAGGTCAAACAGCCACAGGCCCGGGTACCCACTGAGGGCATCGTTGAATATCGTCTCTCGCTCGGTGAGTGACCGTTGAAGTTTCCGGAATCCAATCGTCTCGGCCTTGTGCCGAAAAAAAAACGCACCGAACTTCATGACCACCAGCGGGCAGCCATATTCTTGGCATTCGGCAGCCATCCGTCGCAGAATGGAAATCGCCAGTTCTTCCTCACCGGCCTGGCAGGTCAGCTTCGTCGACTGCCGGTCGGGTGTCGGAACGGGCACGTTACCCAACTCCAGGTTCGTGTTGAGAAACATCGGCTTTGACAGTCCGAAAATGTGTGATGTCGCGCAATAAATCGGATGCTCGGTGAGATGAAACGCCGCGACGACCAGGTCCGGTTCGAAGTCGAATCCTTCGTTTTTCAGAAACAGAAACTCCTGGTCTGTCCCCCATCCCGAGACGCCCGTGTTGAGGACCTGGTAGTCGTCTCCGTTTTCGCGGTCGAGAAGCGTTTCCAGCACGTCCGTGTAATTCTCGCCGTCGGCCACGCCGTAGCCCCACGTATACGAGCCGCCCAGAACGAGAATCCGCTTGCTGCCGGCGGGCTTCTCGCGTTCGTACTCGCGGTCGCGCATCCCCAGCGAATTGATCGTCAGCTTGTGGCCGTAGGTCGTCGCAGACCAGTCCGGGATGTTTCGCCAGCCGAGAGTCTTATCGTAAAGGTACCGATGGCCGGTGATTTCGTGGCCGGGTTCCTGGACGTAAATCGGAACTGGCGCAAGTCTGTCGCGAAGCCACGGAGCCGCCACGACGAGCAATACGACGCAAACAAGACCAATGATGACCGGGCCACGACGAGGCTGTTCCGTCGCAGGATCGGAACAGTGGACTCCGTCAGATCGACTGGCGGCTTCCGGGGGATCGGTCACGAATTCGGCTCCGGAATGCGACGGCCCAGACGTCTGGCAGATAGGCTCCAGCGGCAGCATGTTCGCCCTTGAGCAAGGATGCGTCAAGACTCCAGCGGTAGTAGGTCTGCACGGCGATCTCCAGGGTCGGGCAGGTTTCCTCGACGGCCGTCCGCTGGCGACTTCCCTAATCACGCACCCTGGTTCGGGTGTGCTTGAGGACGAATGCCACGATTGGCCCGGGGTCTTTCAACGAGTGGGGATGATGTCCCACGCCTGGCTTGTGGATGACCCGGATCGAGCCGCCCAGTTTCTTGTAGCGTGCCTCGATGATCGCGGTGTTTTCCTCGACCGGCACGACGACATCGGCGTCGCCCACGACATGCAGCAACGGCACACCGGCACGCGCCAGCGGCTTGAGGTTGTCGATCGGATTGTGCCGGTACGCCAGCGCATCGGCCTCGGTCAAGCCGTAGGCCTTCAGGCAGGCCTGCCACGCACCGCCACCGCCTTTGCCCTTCCCCTTGCCGCCCGGCCAGCTCTTGAAATCGCACACCGGCGCATCGCCATAGATGCAGGCAACCTTTTTGGGGTTCGCCGTCGCCCAGTTGTAGATGATCAAACCGCCACGGCTCATGCCCTCGAGTGCCGGCCGTCGGGACAATCGGTATTTTTCCGTCAGCACCTGGTAGAACGCGTTCCAATGCCCGACGGCCTGCGGATTGCCAAACAGGCCGCCGACATCGCAATACGCCAGGTGGAACCCCTGCTTGAGCAACGCGATATCCGCCTGGGGTTCGTGTCCGAAGAACCGTGCCCGCCAGATCCAGGGCCGCCCCTCCGCAACCACCTTCGGCGCGACAACCCAACATCGACGTCCCGAGACGACAAACTGGTACCGCTGAAAACCGTTCCAGTCGGAACTCTTGCCGGTGAATTCCTCGGCGTTGGCCACCTGGGTTCCGGCCAGCAAAAGAACGACACAACAGGCTCGTCTGTACATCACTGTTTTCCGTCAATCAGTTTTGCTGTCCGCGGCCAATCCATCCCAATCACAAACCGGGCCCCACCACGAACTTCCGGACATCTTCTGACCCGGCCACTCGAATCTCAACCCTTGCCGGAATACGCGACGGTGTTCCACGTCGGGTGACCCATGTGAAACCTGTGTGTTTGACAAGCGACACGTTTTCCTCGACTCTCCAATGCCAATTCCAAAAACGCCGGACCGATCGCGTCGCCTTCAAAAGAACACACACCATGAATGCACATCGTCGACTGGCCTGCTGGTTGTTGCTCAGCGGTCTTGTGATCCCCAACTCGACTGTCCAGGCCGGGTCGGCCGAGGACTGGGCGAAAATGCGATCCATTGTTCCCCAGGGCTATGTCTGCCAGGCCACCGACAAGCCGCTGCAGATTGACGGACGCCTGGATGACCCGGCCTGGAAATCGGCCGCGTGGACCAGGAAGTTCATCGACATCGAGGGAACCCGCAAGCCCAGGCCCCGTTTCACCACCCGCGCCAAGATGCTCTGGGACAAGCACTACTTCTACATCGCTGCCGACATGATCGAACCGCACGTCTGGGGCACCCTGACCAAGCACGACTCGGTCATCTTTCGAGACAACGACTTCGAGGTGTTCATCGACCCCGACGGCGACAACCACCAGTACTACGAGTTCGAGATGAATGCCCTGAACACCGGCTGGGACCTGTTTCTGCCCAAGCCGTACAAGGACGGCGGTCGAGCCGACAACAGTTGGGAGATCCCCGGACTGAAAACCGCCGTCTCCGTCCGCGGCACACTCGGCGACCCGTCAAACACCGACTCGGGGTGGTCGGTCGAGATCGCAATTCCCTGGGCCGTGCTGGCCAAGTCGGCCAATCGTCCGTCGCCGCCTCGCCCGGGTGACCAGTGGCGAGTGAATTTCTCGCGAGTCGAATGGCAGCACCGGGTCGAGGATGGCAAGTACCGTAAGGTGCCGAAGATGCGCGAGGACAACTGGGTCTGGTCGCCACAGGGGATCATCGACATGCATCGCCCCGAGATGTGGGGCTACGTGCAATTCTCGGATGGAACAACCGGCACCAGGTTCCAACCCGATCCCTCGTGGCCGGCGCGGGTGGCGCTGATGACTGTTTACCACCACCAGAAGTCATTTGTCCGACAGCACAAGAAGTGGGCCGGGTCACTCGAGGAACTGGGCCTGGCCGACAAGAAGTGGCCCGGCGTAATCGCAGCCCCCAGCATCACACCGACCGACACCGGCTACGTGGCCACCGTGACCATCAAGACTGGCAACCAGCGGTCACGGCAATTCCAGGTGCGGGCCGACTCGAGGCTCACCGAGATCACCCCAGACTGACGACTTCGGTTGCCACCGCACCAAGTCCAAGCAGCCTGGCCACACCCACCGCGGCCAGGGCTCCGAGAATCGGCCCGACCACCGGAATGACAGCGTAGCTCCAGTCACTGTCGCGTTTGCCGGGGATCGGCAGCAGTGCGTGAGCAATTCTCGGACCGAGATCTCTCGCGGGGTTGATCGCGTAACCGGTCGTGCCTCCCAGCGAGAGCCCGATGGCAAAGACCACCAGGCCCACCTCCAGTGCTCCGATAGAACCCAGCCCGATCCGGTCGGTCACCAGGAGCCCGTCGATCGCCCGGAGTTCGGGTCCGACGTGCATCAATACGGCCAGTACCAGTACCGCCGTCGCCAGGACTTCGCACAGGAAACTCGCCGGCAGGTTCCTGATCGCCGGTGTCGTACAGAAGGTGGCCAGCTTGCCGTCGGGATCATCGGTGACGCTGTAGTGCGGACGATAAAACAGGTACACCAGCGAGGCTCCCACCAGGGCACCGGTCATCTGGGCCAGGATGTAGCCGGGCACCGTCGACCAGGCCATCTTGCCCGCGGCAGCCAGTCCGATGGTCACGGCCGGATTGAGATGAGCACCACTGATGTCAGCGACGCAGGCGACTGCGACAAACACCGCAAAGCCCCACCCGGCACAGATCACGATCCATCCGGAATCGTAACCCTTGGTCTCTTTGAGCACGACATTGGCGACCACGCCATTGCCCAGCAGGATCAACACCGCCGTCCCGATCATCTCGGCGAAGAAAACGTCCACGTTCTATTTCTCCTTTGCCCGGCATCAAATCACACGCCCGGGACCAATGCGCGATCGTATCCACTACCCGCCTCAAAGAGCAATCGCTGAACCATTCAACCATTCTTCACCGACTGGTTGTGTTAGAATTCTCAATTGGCCTCACGATTCTCTCCACGAGCAACATGTCCCACTTCCACGCAACAATCGCGACCACCGTCGCCCTGGCCCTCTCGGTGGTTTCCCCGAGCCGGGCGGCCGATGTGGACTTCCAGCGCGACGTGCGACCGATCCTGGTCAAGCACTGCGTGGCCTGTCACGGCCCCCGGAGCCACAAGGCGGGGCTGAGGCTCGACGCGGCCACGTTGATCCACAAGGGAGGCGAATCGGGCCGTGCCGTCGTTGCAAAGCAACCGGCCCAGAGCCTGCTGCTGTCGAGAATCACGTCCAACGACCCCGAATTGCGGATGCCGGCCGAGGCGAAACCACTCTCAAAAAACGACATCTCTGTCATCCGGAACTGGATTGCCAGTGGAGCCGTGATTCCCACCAACGAGACGATCCCGGCGAGTCCCAAGGATCACTGGGCGTGGAAGACTCCGGGTCGTTCCCAACGGCTGGCAACCGGCGACAATCCGATCGACGTGTACTTCGATTCGCTGCACGGAAAAAAGTCCGTCACGCCCCGTCCCGCCGCCCGTCCCGAACACCTTTTGCGTCGTGTCTCGCTGGACCTGGTCGGCCTACCACCCACCCGCAAGCAATTGCACGATTTTCTTGCCAACCGGTCAGATCCCGCCTACGCAAAAAACGTCGATCGATTGCTGAAGAGTCCTCACCATGGCGAACGATGGGGACGTCACTGGATGGACATCTGGCGTTACACCGACTGGTTTGGGCTCGGCAAGGAAGTCCGGTACAGCCAGAAAAGCATCTGGCGTTGGCGGGGCTGGATCGTGGAATCGCTCAACGCCGACCTCGGTTACGACCGCATGGTCGTCGACATGCTCGCCGCCGATGAGGTCGCCCCCACCGACCTGGACCGGCTTCGTGCCACCGGATTCCTCACCCGCGGTTTCAATCTCTTCAACAGGAACTACTGGCTCGATGATGTCGTCGAACACACCGCCAAGGCGTTCATGGGCCTGACGCTGAACTGTTGTCGTTGCCACGACCACAAGTACGACCCATTGAGCCAGGACGAGTACTACTCGTGGCGAGCCTTCTTCGAACCTTACCGGGTTCGTCTCGACTCGCTCACCGCCAACACCTCACCCGACGCACCGGCCGTCAGCCGTGCCTACGACGCCGACCTGGACGCCAAAACCCTGTTCTACATCCGCGGCGACGAAAAAAACGTCGACAAGGACAAGGTGATTTCACCGGTGATCCCCTCGCTGTTTGGATCATTTTTCCAGTCGGCAAAACCAATCGATTTGCCACCCCAGGCCTGGTATCCCGGCCTGCACCAACTCGCCGTGGAATCACAACGCGGGGACATCGTCGACCGGATTGCGGCCAACAAGAAACGCATCACCGAAACTGGCAAAAGATTGAAAGCCCAGCA
>CAWVUS010000099.1:0-16550 GCA_963933195.1 uncultured Planctomycetaceae bacterium | reverse complement strand
AACTTCCTCCAGGCCGATCAACGCTGCGCCGAGTTCCAACGTCCACCGTTTCGGCTGCAAAATGAACTGTGGCAATGACAACCCCGGCCGGTGAAAGACGGCAATCGTCCTTCGATTCACGTTTCGATCTTCCCCGCCGTCATCCTCTAACAAGTCTCCCACCCAGCTTGACGCATGACCGTCCGCGTCCACCTGCTTCATAGCGTCTCGAAGTGAAGCAGCACCCGTTTTTCCAAGCAGTGTCTTCACTTGCTCGACAAGACGGTCATCGGTTTTTTCGATGAACTCGGCCGACTCTATGTACGCTAGCCTCCTGAGTCCCTGGTGACGTCGAAAACGTAGCCAGCCGACAAAGATTCCAACGAAGCTGCCACCAACACCACCAATGAGTGCCGCCCGCCATCCGACTTGCCATCGGTTGTCGGGACACCAGTCAAACGACTTGATCCCATCAAAAAAGGCAATGCTAGCCGTCAACAGAACAAGGCCGCCGACAAAGAAACCACCCAGTATCCCAAAAACTAAGTGTCGCAACGATGTGCCCTCCACCAGAGAGTTCAAATCGAAAGTACTATTGTGGCCTCCAGCCTATCGCGATGCCTTCGTGACCCGGCCGACCTGGTGACCCATCACGCGGACAGACACCTGTGAAGCAGCGCGGTTCCACGAGTCGTCGATCGCGTGCACGCTGACAACATGTGTGCCGGCCTCTTCGCCTCTCAGATCCCAGATCCAGTCGGGCTTCGGTGTCTCGGCCACCCACCGATTGTCGATAAACCACCGGTAACGGACGACCTTCCGTTTACCGCGAGCTTTCGCCGAGGCGGACAAGGTCACGTGCGGTGTCGACAACTCCTGTCCGAAAGTCGGGTGAACCAGTTCGACGTCGGGAGCCACGGCAACAAAATGTTTGTGCACCAGTCTGTCACACATCACGGCCCGTTCCGGATCCGGCCCCGCCCCATAGAAACCAATCCCCGGCATTTCCGGAGCGTACTGTCTGAGTTCTCCAATCCGACGATCCAGCAGTTCTGCCGTCAATTCTCGTCCCTTGTGGTACTCGTCCAGCCCACAGATGTGACCAAGCATTACGATCTGCCGTGAAAGGGCTTTGTGTTTCCTCGCGACGTCGATCCGCGCTTTGACACCTTTGAAACCAATCGCGAAATGTCGAGGAAACTGCTTGTGCACACTCAGGTATCCCTCCTGGATCAACAAGTCGATGTGGCCCTTGCCAGCCGCCTCGGCCATGTGCGGTTCCCCACGGTAGTAA
Organism: uncultured Planctomycetaceae bacterium; assembly: GCA_963933195.1. Lineage (GTDB taxonomy): Bacteria > Planctomycetota > Planctomycetia > Planctomycetales > Planctomycetaceae > UBA8437. Next base: position 15,277 of record CAWVUS010000099.1, on the reverse strand, counting down.
TAGGCCAACAGGCGGTTGGGATATGTTCGCTTGGCTTCCTTGAAGGCTGCCACCAGCCACTCGGTCTGCTGGCCGGTCAGGTTGGACTCGTGGCCACAGAACCCGACCGGAGCGACCTTCGCGATACCGGTGTAATAACTAAGCCATGCAGCCCTGTCGGGAAGCCACTTGGCCGGGCCGCCCTCTGCCCAGGCCAGGCTCACGACTCCACGACCATGCAGCCAACGGCTATCACCGCTGTAGGTGGTCAGGCTGACATTGGGGAGTTGTTTCCACGTCTCACGTGACGGAACGTTGTAGTAAGCGACGTAGTAGGGGTAACGGATGGGAGCCAACGCGGCCGAGGGGTACACCGCCAGCGAACGCCGGGCAGCGGTGTCCGGTTTCGGAGGAGCCCCTTCAAAATCGATCAACAGTGTTGGCCCTCGGCCCTGCTTGTCTTCGCTCGAAGCAAACTCCAATCGCCACGACCCAAGGTCGGGACGCCCGAATACCGGGGGGCTGGCCGTCAGCAACAGGCCACGATTCTCCATCCCCTGGTACAGCCATCTCTCCACCAGGGAGGTCACATCGATCTCCAACTTCCCCTCCCGGGACACCTGCCGGGACACAACGAGCGAATCGCGGACGGCGTAAGCCATGTTCGGATGCTGCTGCCTGACCGGCCAGGCCCGCTTCGTCCCATCCGGAGTGTTGTATTTTGCCGCGATGGTCCACGGCACCGTCACTGCCCCCACCCGCAGCGGACGTCGCGCCTGACCCTTGGCCGGCGACTGGACCGACAATACGTGCAGCTTGAGTACCGCCTTCTTGATCCTGGCATGACGCAACGGGTCGACCCGTGACAGATCGAAACGCACCAGAACGTTGTCATAAGCCGTCCAGGCAGACCCATTAGCCAGGAGAGTCCCCGACTTGAATGACGCCTCGCCATTGGTTCGAGTCCATCCATCGACCACTTGCCGGGGCCCGGACAACCGGACACGAGTGATCTCGCCAGCACCGACGACGCCAGGGGCCAGCAACAACGCCAGTCCCAACAGGCCGATCCCATGCACACGAACACGCGTAGTCATCATCAACCTCCAAGAGTTGGCTATATTTTACGTCCGGGCTGAAGAACGAGCTAGCAAACGAGAACTATTCCGACTTGCGATCTCCCACGACTGATGGTTGTCCCCAGTATTGATTTCACAATCGCCCGGTGGAACACCCACCAACACGCCTTTCGAACCGTTTCTTTCTTCACACTCGTTTCCTGTTTTCAATACTGCCAACCTGCAGCGATCGACATCGCCACGTGGCCCCATTCATCCAAGCAGGCAAGAGAGTGCCGCAACCGTGGGAGCATCGTGTTGATTGGAGTAAGCTGTCGAAACATTTCCAGACGATGTCCCTTCCCTTGAGATCGTATCGATGACATCGAAATTCCCTCTCGAACTGACAAACAGGATGCCGCGCGGTGCCTGGATGGCTGGTGCGATTCTGCTGACCACGCTCGTGCCGCTGCAACAGCCGCAAGCAGCAGCCAAGTCGCCACTCCCCTTCATCTGCATGTATGGCCACAGTGACAATGCGGGTGTGACCGACGCATTCCGAAAACTTGTCCCAAGGATCAACGTGATCGAGGGAACCAGTCGCAATGCCACGTTCATCAAGGAACTCAGAAAACAACGCTGCATCTACGCCGCCCACGTCAACAGCCCTCCCGGGGCCAGTTTCGAAGAACTGGTAAAACGATGGACCGCCCCCTTCAAAGACGACCTCGGTGGAAAGTTGCCGGGTGGGTATGACGCGATCGCGATTGATGAACTGCGAGCCGATGTGAATGGCAGCAAACAGTCGGCCATCGTCTGCGAGGCGCTCAAGAGAACCCGTGAGGCCTACCCCGGGAAGCAGATCTACGCCGCAGCAACCTGGCAACTGGGAAGAAATTCACGCGATCACACCGAACAACTCGAGGCGGTCGACCGTTACGTCGACGTCCTGATGCTTGAGGTCTACCTGCGGGAATCCCGCCCGTCATATGGATACATCGCGGACTGGGCCGGCCAGATCCAGGCGATTTCGTCCAACCTGCTCTCCAAAACCGTCTATGGCCTCGGCATCGCCCAACGTGGGTACCTTTTTGACGATTCCACCTCCCTGAGCTACCTGGCCCACCTCGATCACCAGTTCCATGTGATCCGCCAGGACCGCAGATCCCGCCATATGCCAGGCGTGATGTTCTGGGCCTATTACCGCAGCCAGACGGAAGTGCTTCCCGAGTACCTGGCCCGATTGAGCCAACACTACTTCCACAAGCAGAAAACGACTCGCTACGGAGATGGAAAGCCGAAACAGTTGGTGGGCAACCCACAACTGGAAAATGTGTCCGGCTGGAAGCTCGCTTCCGGAGGCGGTGACATTTCGTTGTTCGAGTACAAAAATGTTCCGTCGATCGAGGCCGACCACGACAGCAACGGTTGGGCGAAGCATGGTGCACGCGGACTCAAGATGACGCGTGGCGAGCAACCAAGCCGCGCCAGCACACTCCTGTCGGGACTGGACCCGCAACGTGTCCATGTCGCTTCGGCGTGGGTCCACTCCGACGCGGCTCGAAACGGAGCCGGACTCCGAGTGGTGGGCCGAAACGGTCGTGTCCTGGCCGAGCAGAGTACACAACGAGCCGGCACCGGTTCTCAATGGGACAAGTGGACACGTTTGATCGCGACCTTTGTTCCGGATGGTCCATCCGTCAAGCTGGAACTTCACGACACACAGGCACGGCCCGGGACGACACTGTACTGGGACTTTGTCGAGGCCGAGTCTGCCTGGCCCGTCGACGCTCGCTAGCCCCGGCTACTGTGTGCGTCATCGCGGCCCCAGCAGCCCACCACAACTGCAAAGAGGCACAGTCACTGTGCGAATCAAAACAACACACTTGATGTTGTTGACTGTCGGCTTGCTGACCGTCAACGCCCCGGCCCAGGATGTGATCAACATCGGTTCACGGCTCGAGCCGTTGCTCGACGAGCACCTGATCGCCAGCAAGGCCGGCGACTTACGACTTGAGTTGCATCACCCTGTTCGCCGCAGCGACGCGATCACTCTCGACCGGCCCTGGGAAGGCAACAACAGCGCCTACTCAACCGTGTTGAAACACAACGGCCAATTCTTTTTCTATTACCGCGGCACCACGCTCATCCTCGACGGCAAGGTGCGTCACGGCCACTACGCCACGACCTGCGTGATGACAAGCCACGACGCAGTCACATGGAAACGCCCGGACCTTGGTTTCGTGAAGCGGGATGGTTGGGAAAAGAACAACATCATCCTGACGTTTGATCCCGCCTGCAAAATCGATGTCTCCAGGGGCCAGACACTCAGTGATGGCCACGACCTGCTCAGCGGAAAACAAGTCCCCTTCACCGGGGCATCCCACAACTTCACACCGATGATCGACACGAACCCCAAGTGCAAAACGAACGAAAAATTCAAAGCGCTGGGCGGGCACGACCACCGAACACTCTTCGCATTCGCGTCGCCCGATGGACTGCACTGGACCATGATGCAAACCGAACCCGTGATCGTTGACGGGATGATGGACTCACAAAACCTCTCCTTCTGGGACCCGGTCCAGAAGAAGTACTTCGCCTATTACCGCGACTTCAAGAACAAGAAGGGTGACACCCGGAAATACGCAAAAAACGAATTCTACCTGCGAGATCGCGACGTGCGTGTCGCCACCTCCACCGACTTCGTCAACTGGACGAAAGGAGACTGGGTTGACTGGCGTCCCAACAGGATGACACAGCTCTACACGACTCAAGCCCAACTCTACCCCGGGGCCGAACATCTGCGAATCGCGTTTCCCATGCGGTACATACCGGGCCGCGGCCGTTTTTCTCGGCTGAACCACCGCATCGCAAAATCGTCAGCGTACTACGCAACCGTCTACACGGACACTGGCTTTGCCAGCAGTCGCGACGGCCGAACTTTCCAGATATGGCCCGAGGCACTGGTCCGGCCGGGAGCAACCGATGACCAGTGGTTCTACGGTTTTGGCAGCTCCGCGCTCAACATCTTCGAGTCACCGTCACGGCTGCCTGGTGGCGATTCCGAATGGTCTTTTTACATACAGGACCATGGAGCCTGGTTTGGCAACGGCGTCACTTACAATCGCTACGCGATCCGCAAGGACGGTTTCGTTTCCGCATCAGCATCCCTCTCGGGCGGAGCCTTCACCACAAAGGCAATCCGGTTCCGCGGTGACCACCTGTCAGTGAATTACTCGACCTCGGCGTCCGGCAGCCTCCGGGTCGAACTCCAGGGAACAGACGGGAAGCCGCTTCCCGGATTCTCCCTCGAGGAATGCGACGAGTTGTTCGGCAATTCCCTGAAACGGGAGGTCACTTGGAAGAGTGATGCCCAGGTCGGCTCCATCGCCGGACAACCAGTCCGTCTGCGATTCGAACTGAAGGATGCCGACCTGTTCTCACTGCGTTTCGGGTCCAGTCGCTGAGTGGACCGTTGTGCGAGAACCCTCCGGTAGTCAAAAGCAGCCCACCGGGTCCTGATTTCTTCTACGCCCGGGTTCCATCAACAACCATGGTGTGAACTCCAATCGGCACGAATTCGCTGTGCCACCATGGGATCGACCATCGCCGCAGTTGCGATATGTACCGATTCGGCTCCCGCAGCCAGGTACGACGACACATCGTCTGCCGACGACGCTCCGCCCACCCCAACCAAGGCCACATCGTGTTCCCCGGAATGCACCAGGTCAGCGAACAAGCGGGTCTGTTCCAACGATGCGTTTAGCGTCGCCGCTCCGCAGATCCCCCGCCGCTGGCCGTCAAATTCCAGGTTGCCGTCGGGCAATCGTACGCTGGCGGCCACGCTGTTGGTCATCGCGATCGCATCCACGTAGGGAACAACCGCTTCGAGCAACCGTGACGCCTGTTCAGGATCAGTCACATGGCCCACCTTGATCACAAACGGCGTACCTCCGACTGCGTCGCGCACCCGTTCCGCAACCAGGCCCGCATCCTCCGGCACCTGGTAGAGTTGGCCGTCGGCCGTATTGACATTCGGGCAACTGAAGTTCGTCTCGACGCTGTCAGCGCCACTCTCGGCCGCCCAACGAGCGCATCTCGCGTAATCATCGGCCGTGTCGTCGATTGTCCACCCGTCTTGAATACTGGCCACCACCGACACGTTCAACAGCTTGTCGGACGCCAGTTGCCGACGGGTCCACTCAACGTCGCGACGCCAGACCTCCGGCGGTTGCGACGGCATTCCAAAGGAAACCGCCCAACTCCCGCTCATTTCACCGCTGGAGGGCACTTCGGTTTCATCACCGCGAAGAGGCCCCGTCACAACGGGCTGCAGATTCGGCAGTTCGTAACAGGGCCGCTCGACACTGCGAACCGTCTTGTAGGTCAGGACATCAAATCCCAACGACGCGTAATACAGAACCCATTTCCCATTCAGCAGAGGTCCCGCCGGCACCCCCAATGGGGAACGGCAGGGCTGACCGCAGAAAGTCCACGCCCCGGGAATCTCGGGCATCGCGACCTCGGCCACCGACGGCACGTGGTCGTAATTCCACTGGTAACTCTGCAATCGGTCGTACCCGCCCGACGAATCTCCAGTTGGCCCCGGTGGGGTGGCCGGGGCAGGGGAGGGGGTACTGCTGCTCATCACGTGTGGCTCGGCAGGTGGAGGGAACAAGGAATCGTGTCCCCATCCATCCTAACGGATCTGCCTGACGCTCGCCGTCTCCTTCGACGATGACTTCGTCCCCGATTTCGGCGGAAGGAAATACACGTGTTCGGCCACCGTGCGAGCGATTTCCGGGCGGGCGTAGTAGGACGGCCACCCGTGATTGGCTCCCACCACGCCACTCACATCGAATTCCGTGACACGGTCCGAACGGTTGCCCATGACCATCCGATCCTGGGCAGTGAAACCGACGTTGGCCAGCGCCCGATTCGATAGCGGGTGCCGTAGCGGATAAATCCGCAACACGGTGTCACGATGATTGCGGAGATTGACGACCTTCTCGGCCACCTCCGTCGCCCGCCCAAACCGCTGATCAGGGTTCAACCAATGGTGGTCGATCGCAGCAGCTGCGAAAATCGCCCGCATACGACGCTTGTGCTTGGGACGCTCTGCCAACACGTACCCCTGTACCTGCCCACCAGCCAGCACGTGCAACGCCGAGGACACGGTACGGCATCCGTGGCTGTGGCCGAACAGCGACACCGAATACTCGGGGGGCAGATCGGCGACCATTCGCCCAAGATACAGGCCAATAAACGAACTCCGCCGGCCCAGCAGTTGTGTATCGATCTGTGGAAAGGCCGAGATCAACAGCGGCATCGTGGCCACGGTAAACGGACCTGTACTCTTCCACGAGAACAACACCACGTTCAGCGGACGATCGGGGGCTCCTTTTCGCAACCAGCGGGCTGTTTCGAAACCGTCGGTGGCTACGTCGTTCCAGTCAACAAAACTTCCGTGGACCGAGACGCAGATCGGCGCCCCCTTGATCAACGAGGCGTGAAACTGTTTTTCGTCACCCCAGGTCGGCGTCCCTTCCTGGTCGTACTTCAGGTAATCGAAGGCAGCTCCCTGGAGAACCTTGGTCCCCAGCGGACAACTTCGAGAACTGACGATCCAGAAATTCACTGGAGATGCCTTGGCCGATTTCTCAGCCGCACCTGCCCGGGTGCCGTCACTCGACACGATCCCGGACGCCATCAACACAACCAACAGGGCACCGGACAACGAAACGACTGACCGCCGTTCCCGTCCCGGACGGATTCCGCTCTTCATGATGTCTATCCTCAACTCGCAACTTTGGTGACGCCGTTCGAGATGCACCTGCGAGCAGGCGCCACCGTGTTGGAGTATCGACAGACCGGGTGGCCCACTCCTCGCATTTTCGTCAATCAACAGCGAGTGCCGGTTCAGTTGACGTCCGAGGTTCGCGCAACCCATCCGGTCGCGACAGGTGGCCCCCCACCGCGTACCGTCATGCCAGTTGTAACGGTCAGTCAAGCAGGCTGCGGGCGACAACCTCTCGGGCCGAGTCGAAATGCGGCTGCCACTTGATCTCGGGTGTGCCGTCTCGAATGCAATCTCGCACCGCTGCGAGCGTGTTGAGCGCCATGTGCGGACACCGGTTGCAGGCACAGGTTTCACCTGTCGACGTCATGATCCCGGGCACCGGGACGAAGGTGTGCCGTGGAGCCGACTGCTCCAGGGCGTGGATCATATTGGCCTCGGTTGCCACCAGGAACGTCGTCGGCGTCTCCACCGAGATCACCTCGCGCCGCATGGCCTCGGTACCGCCAATGAAGTCACTGACATCCAGGATATTTTGAGGGCATTCCGGGTGTGAGATGACAACCGCATCCGAATTGTTGCGTCGCGCCCGGTTCAAATCCTGCAGGCTGAACACCTCGTGAACCATGCACGCCCCTGGCCACAATATCATTTCTCGCCCCGTCACCTCCTGGAGGTAACGGCCCAGGTGCTGATCGGGAACAAACAGGATCTCCTTGTCACTGGAGACCTTGTCTTCGATAACTTCACGGGCGTTTCCACTGGTGACAATCCAGTCGCACAGGGATTTCACCGCCGCGGACGTGTTGATGTAAGCCACCGTCTGGATGTCACGTCCGGCGGCCCGCAGCTCGTTCTGTTGAGCTTCCAACGCCTCGGCCGTACAGCTCTCGGCCAATGAACAACCCGCGTTCAGATCCGGCAACAGGACCGTTTTTTCCGGGTTCAGCATCTTGGCCGTCTCGGCCATGAAGTGAACACCGCTGAAGAGAATGCTCGACGTTTCGACCCGGGTCGCATCGCGGGCGAGTTTCAGGCTGTCACCTGTAAAATCGGCCACATCCTGCACTTCACCGTCGACGTAGTAATGGGCCAGGATCGTCACATCCCGGTCCCGCTTCAACGAATCAATCTCGTCCATCAGATCCAGGGGATCCTCGTAGACATCGACCGATCCGACCACCACTCCCTGAGACATCGTGCTGGTTCCCCACGTTCAACTTTTCTGGAGTTCCGTAGGCCCCAATTATACGCACGCTCAACTCCACCAGAAACCGATGTGGTTTGAGAAACCTTGTCTCCACAGGTAAAAGTGAGGGTTCTTGCCCTGACTCTCTCACAACCAACCCACCATGAATACACCACTAAAGATACTGATCATCGGCGCCCATCCTGATGATTGCGACCTTTCGGCCGGCGGGTCGGCCGCACTCTGGCGCCAACTGGGCCACGCGGTGACGTTCGTCAGCATGACCGACGGACGCTCCGGGCATCACGAGATCCCCGGAGATCGCCTGGCCGACATCCGCCGCATGGAGGCGAATGCGGCCGGTGCCACGCTGGGAATCCCTTACCATGTCCTGGGCCACCCCGACGGAGGTCTGGAAGCCACACTGGAGAACCGGCTCGACCTGATCCGGCTGATCCGTCACGAGGCACCAGACCTTGTGCTGACTCACCGGCCCTACGACTACCACCCGGATCACCGTTACACCGGCACCCTGGTCTGCGATGCCGCCTACATGGTCACCGTACCCGCCGTCGCCCCCGATACACCGGCACTGGTCAAGAACCCCGTCATTGCTTACCTCGCCGACGGATTCACCCGCCCCTACCCGTTCTCCCCCACAATTGCCGTGGATGTTGAACCGGTCATCGACCGGGTCGTCGAGATGCTGTGTTGTCACATCAGCCAGTTCTTCGAATGGCTGCCACACAACATGTGGCCCGAGGACACGGTTCCTGAAGACGAAGCTGGTCGCCACGCCTACGCACGCGAAAAGTATCAACAATGGATTGGTGGGCGGGCCGACCAACACCGGGACCTGCTGATAGCCCAATTTGGTGACGAACGGGGCCAATCCATGCGATGGATCGAAGCTTTCGAAGGATGCGAGTACGGAGCACCTCTTGACGACGAAGCCATCTCGCGTCTCTTCCCGTTTGCCACCAACACCGGGGCCTCATCCTGATGGGCATTTCTCTCACCAAGTTGCTCGAATCCGACCAGGACGACCTGTTCGAAATCCGCACCTCTGCGGCTGGCCCATCCGGATCGCTTCCGTTGACCGACGAGATGCTCCGGGATCGGCCCAGTGGCGACATCTTCGGGATGACCCAGAATGCAGGAATGGGCTGGACCCCGGAACAACTGACGCGGCCCCAATACCTGTTACTGAGCACCCAGGGCGGAATCAGGGCCGATGATGGCCAACCGATCGCGCTTGGTTACCACACCGGGCACTGGGAAGTCGGCCTGTTGATGCAGGCTGCGGCCAGGGAATTTGACCGCCACGAATCGATTCCATTCGCCGCCTTTGTCAGCGACCCCTGTGACGGACGTTCTCAAGGCACCACCGCAATGATGGACAGCCTGGCGTATCGCAACGATGCGGCGGTTGTCTTGAACCGACTGATCCGATCCCTCCCCACGCGACGCGGGGTCCTGGGCGTGGCAACCTGCGACAAGGGCTTGCCGGCCATGATGATCGCCCTGGCCTCACACAAAAAATTGCCAACGATCATTGTCCCTGGCGGAGTCACCCTCCCGGTGGATGATGGAGAAGATGCCGGCAAGGTGCAGTCGATCGGCGCCCGTTTCGCCCATGATGAAATCACACTGGAATATGCAGCCGACGTCGGCTGCCGGGCTTGCGCCTCGCCCGGAGGCGGTTGCCAGTTCCTGGGAACAGCCGGAACGGCCCAGGTGGTCGCCGAAGCCCTCGGCCTGTGCCTGCCACACGCCGCCCTGGCACCATCCGGCCAACCCATCTGGCTGGACAACGCCGTCCGAAGTGCTCGCGCCCTGGTCGGGTTGGCCGAGGCTCGAATCAGTGTCACCGACATCGTCACCGACGACGCCATCGAAAACGCCATGGTGCTGCACGCCGCCTGTGGCGGTTCGACCAACTTGCTGCTCCACCTTCCGGCCATCGCTTTCGCCGCCGGACGAGCGCGACCAACCGTCGACGACTGGAACCGGGTCAACCGACAGGTGCCTCGCCTGGTTGACGTGCTGCCCAACGGGCCCGTCGGCCATCCGACCGTCCAGTTCTTCCTGGCCGGAGGCGTCCCCGAGGTCATGTTGCACCTCAGGGCACAGGGACTGCTTCACCTGGACGCGTTGACGGTCACCGGACACTCGCTGGGCGAATCGCTCGAATGGTGGGAACAATCCGAACGCCGGCGACGACTCCGGGACCTGTTGCAAAGCCGCGACGGCATCGACCCCGACAACGTGATCTTCGACGCCGACACCGCCAGGAATCGGGGACTGACCAGCACGGTAACATTCCCGGTCGGCAACCTGGCCCCGGAAGGATCCGTCATCAAGAGCACGGCCATCGACCCGGACGTGGTTGACGACGACGGCGTGTTTCACATGGTTGGCCCCGCCCGTGTCTTCACGGCCGAACGAGACGCCATCGCCGCCGTCAAGGGGCAGACTGACCACCCCATCCAGTCCGGCGACATCATCGTACTGATCTGTCGTGGCCCGCTTGGGGCCGGAATGGAAGAGACCTACCAGATCACATCGGCACTGCGCTACCTGGAATTCGGAAAGAACGTCGCCGTGATCACCGACGCGCGTTTTTCAGGAGTGTCCACAGGAGCCTGTATCGGCCACGTCGGCCCCGAGGCCCTTGCCGGTGGTCCCATTGGCAAGCTGGTCGACGGCGACACCCTGAGTATCACCATCGACACCAAACAGCTCGATGGCCAGATTGACTTGGTGGGGGAGGGCGACGAGAGATTTGATGCCCAGGAGGGCCAGGCACGGCTGGAAACACGTCCTCCTCGCCCGGACCTCGCCGCGGACCCCGACCTGCCTCCAGAAACTCGACTGTGGGCGTTACTCCAGCAGCTAAGCGGCGGTACATGGGGTGGATGTGTCTATGATCCCGACGCCCTGGCCGATGCTCTGAAATAATCCATGCTCCGCGCCACACTCACTATCGCATGCCTGGTTGCCGCCTCTTGCTGTTCCGATGGACTGGGGGCTGACGCGAGAGAATCTGCCGCTGCCCGGGGCTACCGGATCTTGCGGACACGCGCCTACCTTCCGCCCGACTTTGACCAGGCGGTCTTCGACCAACTCTGGACCAACTGGCCGGAACCCGATCGACAGGCGGCCCAGGACGCCGACCTGGCCACGCGGCGCCGCCTGACCCTGGATCGTTATGGCCTGATGCCCGACCCTGATGCCAAGGATCCCACGACGGTCCCAGCCCTGGGACATGTTCCAGTCGCCGGAAACGGCTGGGTCATGAACTGCCTGACCTGTCACGCCGGCAAGGTCGACGGACGCGTGATCCCCGGTCTCCCCAACACCCACCTGGACTTGCAGACACTCATCGAAGACGTCCGCCGCACCAAGCTCCGTTTGTTCAAAGCACCGGCGCACCTCGATCTTGTCTCGGCCACCCTGCCGCTTTCCACCAACCGGGGCACGACCAACTCGGTGGTCTTCGGTATCGTCCTGGGCACCTACCGCGACAAGGACATGACGGTGCACCTGGATCGTCGCCCCCCCAGACTACTCCACCACGACATGGACGCTCCGCCACTGTGGAATGTCCGACACAAGTCTGCCCTGTACTGCGACGCATTCGCCCCCAAGAATCCTCGGGTCCTGATGCAGTTCATGCTCCTGCCAACCAATGGCCCCGAAAAACTGAAATCCTGGGAACCGGCATTCCGCGACATCCTGGCATGGATCGAATCACTGCGGCCTCCGAAGTACACCGGCACGATTGACAAAACACTGGCCCAGGCCGGCAGTGCACTTTTCCGCCGGCATTGCAGCTCGTGCCACGGCACCTATGGAACAAATCGCCAATACCCACAGCGGATCGTGGCACTGAAAACAATCGGAACCGACCCAACACGGCTCAATGCACTGACCTCCGAACACCGGCAATGGATGAAAACCGGCTGGCTCAGCCGCTATGGGAAGGACCCGGTCCTTCTCGAGCCCCAGGGTTATCTCGCGCCCCCGCTGGACGGGATCTGGGCCACCGCCCCGTATTTTCACAACGGATCGACCCCCACCCTCTGGCACGTACTGCACCCCAGCCAACGCCCCGTCGTCTGGACCCGCAAGAACGATTCGTTCGATCACCAGCGGATTGGAATTGTCACGGAAGAATCCGCAACCGTGCCTATTTCGGCCACGAGCCCCCGTCAGCGGCGACGTTACTTCGACACAACGAAACGGGGCAAAAGTGCTGCGGGACACCTGTTCCCCGACAAGCTGTCCGAGACGGAAAAGCGAGCGGTACTCGAGTTCCTGAAAACACTCTGAGGCCGGTGCACGGCACGCCCGCCTAGACGATCGCGCGAACCCGCTGGATCACCGCATCACACAGGTCGCGGGCCACCACGGGATCGGGAGCTTCGGAAATCACACGGACAATCGGTTCGGTATTGCTCCCACGCACCTGGACCCAGCGATCGTCCCAATCCAGCCGCAAGCCGTCCCCTTCGGTCACCACCGCGTCGTCAAAGGCCGTCCTCAGCGTTTCGACCGCCACGGCCACCCGGTCGGGCGGGCAGGGCACCTTTTGCTTCACGATCTCGTAGGCCGGAAATTCATCGACCCAGTCCGCGAGGCCTCGTTCACGCCGAACCAGACCATCCAGCACCAGGGCCATCCCAACAAAGCTGTCGCGGATTCCGCCCACGCGAGGATCAATCACCCCACCATTGCCCTCGCCACCCAACACGGCCGAGACCTCATCCATCTTGGCAACGACATTTGCCTCTCCAACATGGGACCGAAAAAATGAACTGCCGGGATATCTCTCGACAATGTCCGCGGTCACCCGACTGCTGGACCCATTGACGACAATCGGCCCAGGCGTTTCGGACAGAACCCGATCCGCAGCCAACGCCATCGTCAATTCTTCACCAATATAACGCCCGGTCTCGTCCACGATCGCCAGGCGATCGGCATCCGGATCCTGGGCAAACCCGACATCTGCCCCGTGGTCGACCACAGCGCGACACAGCCCCGTGAGGTGCTCCTCGAGAGGCTCGGGGGTGTGCGCAAACTCACCGTCGGGGGTCCCCCCAAGTACCGTGACCTGGCAGCCCAGCGTGTTGAGCAATTCCGGTCCCAGTACCGCACCGGACCCATGATTGCAGTCCAGCACCACCCTCAAACGACGTCCTCGAATCGCCGCCGCGTCGACAATCCCCACGACGGTATCCCGATGAACAGCCCCCGGGTTGCCGATCACTTCCGCATCTGTACACACCGGGCTGGCATCCACCCCCTCCAACAACTCCATCTCCGCAATCAGTCTCGCGCCGGTCTCCGCATCGAACACGCGTCCGGCCGCATCGAAAGGTTTCAATCCATTCCACTCGGCCGGATTGTGGCTCGCGGTGATCTGCAATCCCGCCGCAGCACCCAGGTGACGAACCAGCAGGCCACAGGTCGGTGTCGAAGCGACCCCGGCATCCAGGACCCGGCACCCCTCGGCCGCCAGGCCGGACAACACGGCTTCCCGGACCATCAATCCACTGCCCCGCCCATCGCGAGAGATGACCACGGTGCCACCGTCGATCAGGCGGGCCAGAGCCCGGGCAAACCTCGAGATGTATTCCGGCTCGAGCCCATCGCCCACGATTCCCCGCAGGCCCGAGATACTGAGTATCCGAGTTGGCATCTCGTCCTCGACACCAGGTCCGCTGGACCGGTCATCCCGCCTTGGCTGTCGCCGGCTGTGCTTTCCCGGGAGCCTGGGCCGTCTTGGCCTTGAAGACGTCGACCTGCTTCTGAACGGCGTCCAGTTGTGCCTTGGCCGCATCGTTGGCCTTCTTGGCCGCCACCACCTTGGCCTGGGCCGGCTTGATCGTCGCGACCTGGTCTGCCACGCGTTTCTGTGCGGCAGTCAATGCCACTTGCGAGGCGGTTGCGGCCTTCTGCATGGCCACCAGTACGGCCTGCGCCTTATCGACCTCGGCCTTTCGGGTGACAACAAGTTTCTTGCCCTCCTCCAGCGCCTTGACCTTCTTGCCATGAACTCCGTTGAGCCCGGTGGCGAGCGCGGCAAGCTCCTTGTCACCGGTGGCCTTGGCTGCGGCCGTGGCCTTGTCGAATGCGTCCTTGAGCAGGGGGATCGCCTTGGTCAGCACGGCCACCGAACTGGTGGCTGTGGCATGAGCCTTCTGGGCATCGGCAACCCCCTTGGTTGCCTTGGTGACCTCGACAACGGCCGCCTTGTAGACCTTGTCGGCACCAGCGGCGGCAGTGTTTTTTTGTTCCAGGGCCTTCTGCAGCAATCCCAACTCTCCCTCCGCTTGCGCCAAACCATCGGCAGCGCTATTGAAATCACTCTCCTTGGCCCCGTAGACATCCAGTACCTTGACGAACTCGATCTCGTCCTTCCATCGCACGACCGATTTGTTGGCCGCTGCGAAATTGCCGCTGGCAGTCGCCGCGATCTTTTGTGCGGCAACGAGCTTTTCACCGGCAGGCTTCATGGCCTTCGTCAATGCCTCGGCCCGCTTCTTGGTCGCCACCAGCCCGGCCTTGGCCGTTTTGTCGTCCTTCTGCGCGGTGCCCAGGTCGGCTTTGCTCTTGGCCAATGCCTTGGTCTTCTCGTCATTGGTCTTCTTGGCCGTCACCAACGTCCCATTCCGCTTGTCAAAGACAGCCTTGAGATTCGCCGCCAGTGCGGCCAATTCCTTGTCCCCCGCGGCCTTGGCAGCCGTAACCTTGGCCTTATCTGCGGTCTCTTTCAAAAGAGGCACAACCGGAGCCAGGGCAGCCACCGTCTTGGCCGCGGCAGCCTGTTCGGTGGTGAACGTCTTGATCTGCCCCTGGTAGGTTTTCATGCTGGCCGCGAGAGTCTTCTCCTTGGCCTGCAGCGTCGTGATTGTCTTGTTGGCCGCATCGAGGTCCGCCTTCACCTTGTTGGCTGCAGTCTGGGCAACCTTCAGCGCCGCCTGCTGCTTGTCGTTTTCGCCCTTGGTCGTAACAACCAGTTGATTGGCCGTGGTAAGCCGTTGGTCGAGCGTCACCGGGTTGACCGACAACTCGCCGACGACCTTACCGTCAGCAGCATTGTAGACTCGAACCACCCCGGAATAATCTCCGGCGATGACTCGCTTGGTCTCGTCACAGTAAGTCACCTCGAGCCCAAGATCGGGCAGGGCAGCGAAGGCCCGAATCTGGCCACCATCCTGCTTGAACAACTTGGCCACCTTGTCACGG
>CAWVUS010000098.1:0-16601 GCA_963933195.1 uncultured Planctomycetaceae bacterium | reverse complement strand
CTCCCTGTTGTGACGCTCCGCCGACCGTCGTAGAATCTGGATTGAAATCCGGGAGGCAACTGCACCCGGCTGCCAGTCAGGTTCCGCGGAGACGGACACGATGCTCAACATCACCGGTCAGGGCACTGCTCACACCTGCGACGGGGTTTCGCGTCGCGACTTCCTGCAGGTCGGAACCCTGGGTGCGGCGGGCGTTTCGCTGGCCGAACTCGAACGGGCACGAGCCGAGGGGAAGACCCGACCGGAGGGTGACCGCCGGTCGGTCATCATGATCTTCAACCTCGGTGCTCCCAGCCAGTTCGAGACGTTTGATCCCAAGCCCGAGGCACCCTCGGAAATCCGTGGCCCCTTCAAGCCGATCCCGGTGGCCGGCGGTGGATTTTCAATCAGCGAGATCCTGCCTCGCCACGCCGAGCACGGCGACAAGTTCTCGGTCGTCCGCAGTTGTTACCACACCGCCGCGGCGGTCCACGACACCGGTCACCAGATGATGCAGACCGGCCGCCTGTTCACCGGGGGTGTCAACACGCCTCACGCCGGATGCGTCGCCAGCTACCTGCAGGGCCGCCGCACCGATCTGCCACCTCACGTGGTTCTTCCAGAACCGATGGGTTCCACCGGCGGAAACCTGCCACATGGCCAGGACGCGGGCTTCCTGGGCAAGGCCCACGACCCCTTCGTCCTGATGGCCGACCCCTCCAAGGAAAACTTCCGCGTCCCCGACCTGCTGCCACCCAAGTCGATCGGCGAAGCCCGGCTGGATCGGCGGAGACGTCTCCGCCAGATCGTCGACAGCACGGTCAAGGACTTCGAGGGCAGCGAAAACGCCAAGTTGCTCGACAGCAGTTTCCAGGCCGCCTTCCGGATCATCACCTCCGAGAAGGCTCGTGCCGCATTTGATCTCTCCCAGGAATCCAAGAAAACCCGTGACCGCTACGGGATGAACCGATTCGGCCAGTGCTGCCTGATGGCGCGGCGACTGGTCGAGGCCGGTGTCCGCTGCGTGACGGTCAACACGTTCCTGACCGTGTTCAACGAGATCACCTGGGACATCCACGGCACCAAGCCGTTCACCTCGATCGAGGGCATGCGAGACATCGTGGCCCCGATGTACGACCAGGCCTACTCCGCCTTGCTGGAAGACCTGACCCAGCGGGGCCTGCTCGAAGACACGCTCGTCTGCAACCTCTCGGAATTCGGACGCACACCCCGGGTCAACCCCGCGGGCGGCCGGGACCACTGGCCACAGTGCTGGAGCGTCTACTTCGCCGGCGGCGGTGTCCAGGGTGGTCGCGTGATCGGCAAGAGTGATCCGATTGGCGCGTACCCGGCCGAACACCCCGTGGCACCCAACAACGCCGTGGCAACGATCTTCAAGAGCCTCGGCTTCGACCTCGAAGAAGAACTCCCCGGCCCCTCCGGACGGCCCTTCCCGCTGGTGGACCAGGGAACCGAGGCGAT
Organism: uncultured Planctomycetaceae bacterium; assembly: GCA_963933195.1. GTDB lineage: Bacteria > Planctomycetota > Planctomycetia > Planctomycetales > Planctomycetaceae > UBA8437. Next base: position 15,140 of record CAWVUS010000098.1, on the reverse strand, counting down.
CAACGAGTTGTTCTAGCCTCCAGTGACACCGTCACCATGATGCACACCCCCCTGCGACTCCCGAGAATGCTCGGTCCACTGCTGCTGTTGACCGCCGTGCTGCTCTCGTCCGGAGCCCGTGCAGACGACAAGCCGCCGGCCGACAAGCTGGTCGTGCTGCCCGGCGATTTCACCCTCGACGGGTCCAGGTCGTTTCAACGACTGTTGCCCGGGCTGGTCACCGACGGCCATTTCGCCGGCACCCCGGCGGGCAAGCTCCAGTGGTCCTCGTCGAATCCCGCGGTCGTCACGATTGGCGACGGGACGGCCCGGCCGACCGGTGATGGCCAGGCCACGATCACCGTCCGCAGCGAAAAACTGGCGGCAACCGCCCGGGTCACCGTCGTCAACTTCGGCCGACCGGTGGTGTGGGATTTCCGGATCCACGTCCAGTCGGTCCTGACCAAATCGGGTTGCAACTCGGGCGCGTGCCACGGCGCCCTGGCCGGCAAGAACGGCTTCAAGCTCTCGCTGCGAGGCTACGACCCGGTCGCCGACGTCCGCACCATCACCCGCCAGAACCGCGGCCGCCGCGTGATTCCCAACGATCCCGGTCGCAGCCTGCTGCTGACCAAGCCCACCGGTGCCGTGCCTCACAAGGGCGGCGTCCGGTTCGAGGAGGGATCGCCGGAGTACCGCGTGGTGTCGGAATGGATTGCCGCGGGTCACCCGGCCCCGAAAGACGACGGGCCACGAATCAAGCGGCTGGAAATTTTGCCGGCCAATGCCGTGCTCAAGCCGGGCACCAACCAGCAACTCGTCGTGCGGGCCCACTTCACCGACGGTCATGCCGAGGACGTCACCCGCTGGGCGAAGTTCACCTCCAACAACACCACGGTGGCCGACGTCGACGATGTCGGCAAGGTGTCGGTGACCGGTCACGGAGAAACCGCGGTCGTCGCCTGGTATCTCAGCCGAAACGTCGTGGCAGCACTCAGCGTTCCCTACGGCAACGACGTCGCCAACGGGGTCTTTGACAAGTCCCCTCGCAGCAACTTCATCGACGGCCTGGTCCTGGACAAGCTCAAGGGACTCCGGCTGCCACCCTCGCCACGGACCGGCGACGCCGAGTTCCTCCGCCGGGCCACGCTCGACACGCTCGGCGTGCTGCCCACGCCCGCTGAAGCCCGGGCCTTTCTCGACGACACCGCACCCGACCGGCGAGCCCGCCTGGTCGAGAAACTGCTGGCACGCCCCGAGTACATCGACTACTGGACCCACAAGTGGTCCGACCTGTTGCTGGTCACCAGTTCCAAGCTCAAGCCCCCGTCGATGAAATCGTACTCGAAGTGGATCCGTGACCACGTGGCCGCGAACACGCCCTGGGACGAATTCGCCCGCGACCTGGTCACCGCCCGCGGAACCACTCACACCAACGGCGCCGCCAACTTCTTCGTGCTTCACCGCGATCCCGCCGACATGGCCGAGACCGTCTCGATGGCATTCCTGGGAATGTCGATCCAGTGTGCAAAGTGCCACGACCACCCCCTGGAGAAGTGGACCAACGACGAGTTCTACGGCATGGCCAATCTCTTCTCACGGGTCCGGTTCAAGATCGCCCCGGAAGGAGGAGATGGCAACCAGTCGATCTTCACGACCACCTCCGGGGAACTGATCCAGCCGCGGACTGGCAAGCCACAGTTGCCCAGGCCGCTGGACGGCAAGACCATCGGTTTCGAAGAACCCGGCGACCGCCGCGACCACCTCGCCAACTGGCTGGTGGCACCCGGGAACCCGTACTTCACCCGCGCCATCGTCAACCGCATCTGGGCCAACTTCCTGGGCACCGGCATCGTCGAAAAAGTTGATGATCTCAGGCTGACCAACCCGCCCAGCAACGAACAACTGCTGGCCCGGCTCAGCGGATTTCTCGTCGAAAACCGCTACGACCTCAAGTCCCTGATCCGCCTGATCATGAACTCGCAAACCTACCAGCGATCCTCCCGGATCACGGCCGGGAACCAGGCGGACCTGAGGTTTTATGCCCGGTACTACCCGCGTCGACTGAAAGCCGAGGTGCTGCTGGACGCGATCTCCTCGGCCACAGGCCAGCCGACATCCTTCAAGGGATACCCGGCGGGCACCCGGTCGCTGCAATTGCCCGACAGCAACATCGCCTCGCGATTCCTGAGCACCTTCGGACGGCCCGACCGGGTGATCACCTGCGAGTGCGAGCGGTCTGACGAGCCGAGCATGGTCCAGGTGCTGCACATCCTCAACGGCGACACGCTCAACAACAAGCTCCAGTCCAAGACCAACCGCATCGGCAAGTGGCTCGCCGCCGGCATGCCCAACTACCGGATCGTCGAATCCATCTACCTGGCGTCACTGTCGAGATACCCGACGAATCGCGAGATGTCCGAGACCTTGAAGATTTTCGCCGAGACGCCCGCTGATCAAAAACGGGCGTTGATCGAAGACGTGTTCTGGAGCGTGATCAGTTCCAGGGAATTCCTGTTCAACCACTAGATCCCCAGCCGGTCTATCCGGTCGAGGCTCCACGATGACTCGCACGTTTCACACATCCCTGTCCGTCGTCTCGCTGGTCGCCATCGTGCTGACCGCCCAGGCCCCCTCAGCCCACTCGGCTGACCCCGCCACCGGTGCCCAGGCGATTCTCAAGAAGTACTGCGTCGGCTGTCACAACGCGAAGGACGCCGAGGGTGGCCTGGTCCTCTCCAACCATGCCGCGGTGATCAAAGGTGGCGAGAACGGTCCGTCGGTGGTGGCAGGCAAGGTCGACGCCAGCCTATTGATCAAGCTGGTGGAGCATCGGGCCAAGCCGTTCATGCCACCCAAGGACAACCGCCGCCCACGGCCCTCGGAAATCTCGGTCCTGAAGGCATGGATCGCTGCGGGAGCCAAGCCATTTCCATCTCCCAAGGGTCCTCCGTCCCTGACGGTGCCCCGCGTGCCGACCCGGGGCCCGATCCGCCAGCCGGTCAACGCCGTGGTCGTGGCCCCCAACGGGAGCTGGTACGCCGCCGCGAGAACCGGTCGAGTCGACCTGGTCGTCCTGCCCATCACCCCCAAGTCCAAACCGCTGGCCACCCTGTCGGGGCTGCCCGGACAGGTCAGTGACCTGGCGATTTCTCCCGATGGCCGACGCCTGGTGACAGCCGCCGGCGAACCGGGTCTCTACGGTGAAGCAAGGATCTACGACATCGCCGACGACGTCCGCAAGGCTGGTCCGGGCCAGGTGGCCAAGCTCGCCCACACCGTCCGTGGCCACTCCGACAGCCTCAACACCGTGGCCCTCTCGGCCGACGGCAGCCTGCTGGCCACGGGTTCCTATGACCGCACGATCATTGTCTGGAATACCTCCACCGGAAAACGACACGTGGAGATGGCCGGGCACAATGGACCGGTTTTCGACGTGGCCTTCGATCCCCGGAACCGGTTTCTCGCATCCGCCAGTGGTGATCGCACCGTCAAGCTCTGGAATCTCAAGACCGGCAAACGGCTCGACACGTTCATCGAACCCACCAAGGGACAGAACACCGTGGCGGTCTCGCCCGACGGCCGCTTCGTCGTCTCCGGGGGTATCGACAACCGCATCCGGGCCTGGGAAATCACCAGGGACGGCCGCGAGGGCACCAACCCGATCCGCTACTCGCGATTCGCGCACCAGGCACCACTGCTGGACCTGGTCTTCTCGGCCGACGGTCACCGACTGGCCAGCGCCAGCGAGGACCTGTCTATCAAGACCTGGAAGACCAAGAATTTTGGACAGGATCTCCATTTTCCCGACCAGCCCGACTGGCCCGCCACGATCGCCATGACAGGTGACGGCAACAGCCTGCTGGTCGGCCGGCTCGATGGAACTGTCTCGGTCCTGTCGCTGGTCGAAAAGGACGGTGGGACTGCCAGGCCGACACCACTCACCGGGGTCCCCGTACCTCGCCCCCGGGACGGACAACCCGTCGCCAAGTTGCCCCAGGTGGCCGAGACCGAACCCAACAACACGCCGGCCCAGGCCACCGCGGTGACAGTGCCTGGCACCGCCACGGGCGTGCTGTCCGGTGAAGCCGACGCCGATCTCTTTCGCTTCTCGAGCAAGAAGCACGACAACTGGGTGATTGAAACCCGGGCCCGACGCGACAAGTCGCCGGCCGACACCCGGATCGAGGTGCTCTCTGCCGACGGTCGTCCGGTGATCAGGCTATTGCTACGAGCCGTCCGCGACTCGGCCATCACCTTCCGCCCAATCGACTCGCGCAGTAAACAGGCCCGGCTGGAGAACTGGGAAGAAATGGGGCTCAACCAGTTTCTCTACATGAGTGGTGAGGTGGTCAAGAATTTCCGGATGCCCCGGGGCCCCGACTCGGGGATGGAGTTCTACACCATCAACGGCCAACGCCGCTGCTTTTTCGACACCAGCGCCACCGCTCACGCGCTCGAGAGCAAGGCCTACATCGTCGAACCACACCGGCCCGGCAGCCAACTGCCCGACAACGGACTCCCGGTGTTCCCACTCTACTTCGCCAACGATGACGACGGCCGTCGGAAAATCGGCAGCGATTCACGGGTCCTCTTCACCGCGCCCGACGATGGCGACTACCTGGTCAGGGTGACCGACGTGCGGGGATTCGGCGGCGATGACTACAAGTACAAGCTGACCATCCGACAGCCGCAACCGGGGTTCAAGGCGTCCATCGGCGGTCGCGACTCAACGATCCCGGTTGGAAGTGGACAGAGATTCACGGTCAACGTCGACCGGATCGATGGGTACACCGGCCCCGTCACGGTGGTGATCAAGAACCTGCCCGAGGGATTTTCGGCCACCTCACCGGTGGTGGTCGAGGCTGGCCATCTCTCGGCCAAGGGTGTCCTCAACGTCTCCGACGGAACCAAGGCACCCGCCAAGGAAGCCTGGGAAAAGGTGCAGGTCGTGGCCACCGCCCAGATCCTGGGCAAGATGGTCGAAATGCCCATCGGCAACCTCGGAACGCTGAAGATCGGCAAGGCTCCCAAGGCGATTGTCTCGCTGCTACTGGACACCAAGGAATCCCCAGAGGGGCAAGACCCGGTGCTGAGAATTGCTCCCGGAGAAACCATCACGGCCATGCTGCGAGTGAAACGCAATGGTTACGACGGTGACCTGACAATCGACGTCGAGAACCTGCCCCACGGCGTCATCGTTGACAACATCGGTCTCTCGGGAGTCCTGGTGCGGGCCAAGGAAACCGAGCGACAAATCTTCATCTCCGCCGCGGACTGGGTTCCGGAAACCGAACGGCTGATACACGCCGTGTCACGGCAGGAGGGAAAACAGGCGTCACGACCAATTCGCTTCGCCGTGAAAAAAAGTCAACAAGCCGCCCGATCGGCCGAGAGCAAGTGATGCGACGGCGGCTGATTTATCACGGACGGGTCCAGGGCGTCGGGTTTCGTTACAGCACCCGTTCGATCGCCCGCCGCCACCCTGTGTCGGGGTGGGTCAAGAACCTGCCGGAGGGAACTGTCGAGTTGCTGGTCGAGGCCGAGGCGGCCGAAATGGCCGGATTCCTGGACGAGATCGCTCAACGGTTCAACGGCCACATCACCTCGATCGACGACCTTTCGCCCGACGATGAACCACTCTCGGGCTTCTCGATCCGCTACTGACGGCCCCGGCGTTGCAACCGTTGATCGGTTGTGCCGATCGTACCGATCACACCGGGACGATCCGTCTCGCCTGTTTCCGGCGACCGGGAACCGGCTGCGATCGTCTTTCCCTTGGCCAATGCGAGACCTAGAGTACTCTGAAGGCCGATTCGAGTTGTTCCGACAGGACCAACGATTCCGGCCATCGATTCGTACGAAGAAACAGTTCAACCACACCCGATCGGGCAACCGACGAGAACTCCACGATGGGCAACATTCTCGCATCCATGTCACTGCTGGCCCAGGGGGCGCCTCCTGTGGCGCTACCCCCACAGGCCATGATGGCCACCAGTTACGAGTGGGGCCTGGTCCTGACCGTGGCACTCGTGTTGCTAGCGGCGTTGCTGGGAGTCAGTTACTTCACGCGAACAGGCATCATTGCCCGCTCGACAACGATGGAAGCCACCCGTCAGCCATTGTTCATCCTGCTGATGTCGCTGGCGATCATGCTGATGCTGATCCTGGCCTTCCTGCCTTACCTGACATTCGGCGAAGACATCAAGATGTTCAAGGATGGTGGTCTCGCCACCATCCTGATCTCGGGAATCCTGCTGGCGGTCTGGACCGCGAGCACGAGCATTTCCCAGGAGATCGAGGGACGCACGGCGATGACCCTGTTGTCCAAGCCGATCAACCGTCGACAGTTCATCGTCGGCAAGTACGTGGGCATCCTGCAGGCGGTGCTGCTTCTGATACTGCCGTTGGTGGTGGCCTTCTGCGCCTTGATCTACTTCAAGGTGGGTTACGACGCCCGCGAGCAATCAAAAGAGATTCCCGAGTTCTTCGACCTCGAGAACATGCGACCAAACATGGACCGGTTGCTGCCGGTGCTGCAGGCCATTCCGCCGATGTTCCTGGTCCTGTGCGAGATCGCGGTGATGGCGGCTGTCAGCGTGGCAATTTCCACCCGCGCCCCGCTGGTGGTGAACATGACGAGCAGTTTCGCAATTTTCGTCATCGCCCACATCGCCCCGGTACTGGTCCAGCAGGAATCCGGTGGACTGGAGCCTGTCCGATTCGTGGCCAACCTGATCGCGATCGCGCTGCCAGGTCTCGAATTCTTCAACACTCAAACCGCGGTCTCGACCGACACGATCGTGGAACCGATCTACCTGGGAACCGCCGTCCTGTACTGTGCATGCTATTCGACAATGGCAATCCTGCTGGCGTTCATCCTGTTCGAGGATCGTGACCTGGCCTAGGACGTTGGTCTAGGAACTGGTCATTTCGCCCGGGTAGTATGAAGACGGAAGTTCTGGAGCGGGCCTGGGCGGGGAAAGAGAGACACCCGTGTCTGTTCGATCTCAAGACGCATTTCAACGAGTGGTCTCGCGGCGCGACCTGCTAAGAGGTCCGGCGTTGGGCTGCCACCTGTTGTGGGCCGCATCCGTGTTGCTCGCAGCCGCTACGCTGTTGCACATCGCAGCGCTGCTGGATGCCGGATTTGGTACCGGCGGTGCCACCACGGATTCGTCACCGGTTCGACGGCTCGTCGTGTTTCTCAGCGGTCGTGACACGGATTCCGGAGACCTCCGCAGCATCCTACTGCTGGTCTCGGCGACGGTGTTGTGGATCCTGCATCGGTTCAGTGGCCACCTGGCGGAGAACTCGGCTCACGAGGTCGCACGGCGAATTGGTGACCGGGTGCGACGTGCCTTGTTCCGGCAACACCTGAGAATCGGCCCGGGTGACGTCGATGGACGCACCACCGCATCGGTCTATCAACGGACCACCGGCGACATCGAGACGTTGGCAGCAGCAACGATCGATACGCTGTCGCGAACCAGTCGCGACACGATGATGGCGATCGCCTGCCTGGCACTGGCCTGTCTTGTCGATCCGCTGCTGGCGTTGCAGTGCCTGCTCTTGCCGGCAGTCGTGCTGGCATGGCTGGTTGTCCGCGACCGGACGGCACGGCAACGCCACCTGGCGGCGAGCCACAGCGACGGTGAACTGGCAAATCTCAAGATCGCCGAATCACTGGCCAATGTTCAACTGGCCAGCGGTTACGGAGTCGAAGACCTCGCCCGCGATCGTTTTGACACCGACCAGGTCCGGAGCGGCCAACAGGCTGCCCGTCACGACCGACGACACGCGTGGGGACGTGCGATCCGGCAGGGACTGACGGCCATCGCCGCGTCGGTGATCCTGTTCCTGGTCGGACGACGTGTCCTGCTCGCTCCCCCACTTGACCCCCTGGATCTCGCCTCGGCCTTCGTGCTGCTGGCGAGTATCGCCGGACTTCTTCGCGCCCTGGACCGGCGTGCCCAACTGCCGGGGATCGCTGAGCAGGCCGGCCATTCCGCCGAGCGAATCCACAAGTACCTCGATCGAGTGCCTCCGGTCTCACAGGCAGTCGGGGCCCGGTTCCTGCAGCCCCTGGCCGACGAGATCTGTTTCGACTCGGTGACATGGACCCCCGGCGACAACGTCCCGGCGTTGCGAGAACTCGACCTGGAAATCCCCGCCGGAGAAACCACGGCACTGCTGTCGATCGATCCGCGAGAAGCCCGTGCGGTGGCCTGGCTGTTGACCCGGTTCATCGACCCTCACGGGGGCCGGGTCCTGATCGACGGACAGGACATCGCCACCGGCACGATCGAGTCCTTGCGGGCCGAGGTGCTGATGGTGGCCGGTGATGGCAACTGTTTCTCGGGCAGCGTGCTCGAAAACATCTGCTGTGGCCGTTCCGAGGGAGGCCTGAACCGGGCGACCGAAGCGGCCAAGGCGGTGCACGCTCATCACTTCATCAGCAAGTTGCCCCGCGGGTACGAAACGCAACTGGGCCAGGACGGAACCAACCTGGATGCCGGGCAACGGTATCGTATCGGGCTCGCCCGGGCTCTGGCTCGCGATCCTGCCCTGATGATCATCGAGGAACCCGACACCCCGCTGGATTCGGACACCAAGTCGTTGCTGGGTGACACCTACGACCGGATCATCGCCGGTCGCACCGTCGTGTTTCTGCCCACGCGGCTCTCGACAGTCCGCCGGGCCGACCGCGTGGTCCTGGTGCACGATGGGCAGGTTGCCGAGACCGGACGACACGAGGACCTGGTGCGGACCAGCGACCTGTACCGGCATTGGGAATACACCCGCTTCAACGCATTCGGTCCCCTGCCAATTGCAGCCGAAAACTAGTTCAGCACGTTTCTTGACCGCACTCTCCCCTCGCCGCTGGGCCACTGTTAGAATCGGGCTGCACAGACCCGTTTCCTTTGACCCAAAATCACCGTGAGTCATCCAGAGGCGATCAACTGGAGTCCGCGGACCCGCCGGTCCGACTCGCTCGAGGTCTACCTGCTCGGTCGAGTCGATTTCGAGTCCGCGGTCCAACTGCAACTCCGCTGGGCCGAGGAGATCTCGGGTCGGACCGACCGACTGGGTGCGCTGTTCCTGTGCGAACATCCCCCGGTGGTGACGATTGGTCGCGAGGGGAACCGAACACAGTTGTTGGCCGACGAACGGGAACTCCGCTCGCGGTTGATGGAACTGCATTGGCTGAACCGGGGAGGCGGTGCCCTGGTACATGCCCCCGGCCAGTTGGCCGCCTACCCTGTCGTTCCACTCGATCGACTCGGACTCGGGCTGGCCGATTATCGCAGGGCGTTGGAACAGGCGATGATCGAGACGTGTATCGAGTTGAAGATTGATGCAACACGCGATCCCCGCTCTCCAGGCGCCTTCTGCCGCACCGGGCAACTGGGCTGGATCGCCTCGGGAGTCCGCAACTGGATCACTCACCAAGGCCTATTCCTCAACGTCGCACCAGCAATGCACCTGCTGAGACTGGTCGACAGGGACCCCGGCCTTCCTCCGGCGACGTCGTTGTCGGCCGCGAGAACCCGACCGGTGTCGATGCACACGACGCGAGAACATCTCGTGCGGCACCTCGTGTCCCAACTCGGTTACGAGGACTGGCACCTCTACACCGGCCATCCGCTGCTGACCCGCACCAGGAAGAAGGTCCATGTCCCAGCCTGAACTTCTGCCGGTCGTCGAACCCCCCAGGCGGCGACTGCCGCGATGGCTGAAAAGACCGATGCCCGAACCGGGCATGTTGCTGACCGAGGGCATCCTGACGGATCTCCGGCTGCAAACCGTCTGCGAGAGTGCCCGCTGTCCCAACCGGACCGAGTGCTGGAGCCAGCAGACGGCGACGTTCATGATCCTGGGCAACGTCTGCACCCGGCCGTGCGGTTTCTGCAGCGTGCCGAAAGGAAAGACCGAGCTGGTCGAGTTGGACGAACCGGAACGGGTGGCCGAAGCGGCCGAACGACTGGGGCTCTCGCACGTCGTCATCACCTCCGTCACCCGTGACGACCTGTCCGATGGCGGAGCCGATCATTTCTACAACTGTGTCCTGGCGGTTCGAGAACGCACCGGGGCCGCCGTCGAAGTGCTGACCCCCGACTTCATGGGCAACACCGACGCCATCGACCGGGTGCTGGAGTCCAGCCCCGACGTGTTCAACCACAACACCGAGACGGTCCCCAGGCTCTACCACCGTGTCCGCCGCAATGCGAAATACCAGAGAACGCTCGACTTGCTCGCACGCGTCAAGACACGACGGCCCGAGATCCCGACCAAGAGCGGCCTGATGCTCGGACTGGGCGAGACGATCCAGGAGGTGCTCGAGGTGTGTGCCGACCTGCGGTCGGTCGGGTGCGAGATGATCACGATCGGGCAGTACCTGCAACCATCCGCCGAACACCTGCCTGTCGAGAGATTCGTGCCACCCGAGGAATTTGACGAGATCGGGCAACTGGTGCGTCAACTCGGGTTCGGCATGGTCGCCAGTGGACCGTTCGTGCGGTCGAGCTACCATGCGGGCGAGATGGTCAACGAGATGACCGCTGGATTGTCACACGAACCGGTCGGCGAGAGTGACTGATGAACTCCCCAATCAGGTTACCGGAAGTCGGCGCCGGTGCCGCTCCGCTGTCGGTCAGCTGCTGGCTGGCCGACACCGGCGATTTGCTCGATCGCGGGGATCCCGTGGTTGAACTGGTCACCTTCGGCTCGACATTCGATGTGTCCGCACCGGTCGCCGGTCGGCTCTGCCGAATCGACAAGCCACTGGACACCACCGTGGGAGTGGGCGACATCCTGGGCTGGATCGAACCGGAGCCCCAGGCATGAGCGTGGAACAGGCATCGGCGTGGTCGCGACTGCGAGGACACCAGGGCCAACGTGAACACTTCCAGGCCGTCCTGGCTGCCGGTCGACTCGGACACGCCTACCTGCTGGTCGGTCCCGAGGGAATCGGCAAGCGACGGTTTGCCCACTGCCTGGCTGCCTGCCTGCTGTGCCCCAACACCGGTCCCGAGCTCCTGGAAGCCTGCAACACCTGCCCCTCGTGCAAGCAGATCGCTGCCGGGTCCCACCCCGACCTGCTCGAGGTGGGTCTGCCCGAGGGAAAAAACGTGGTGCCGATCAGCCTGCTGGTCGGCGACCGCGACTCGCGCGGCCGCGCAGGATTGTGTTACCAATTGTCGCTGTCGCCGATGGAAAGCACTCGCCGTGTCGCAATTCTCGACTCCGCCGACCATCTCGAACGTGACGGTTACAGTGCACTGCTCAAGACACTCGAAGAACCTCCGCCCCACTCGGTGATGATCCTCATCGCCGGTTCCGAGGCCGACATCCGCGACACGATCCGCTCGCGATGCCAGCTGGTGAGATTTTCAACTCTGCAGACCTCCGACGTGGCCGACCTGTTGATCGAAACGGAGGCGGCCGGAGACCGGGCCGCGGCGGAAGAGGCAGCCGAACTGGCCGATGGCAGCATGGTCACCGCCATGCTGATGCTCAATCCCGAGATGAGAACGCTCCGCGAGGCACTCTTTCGTCACCTGTCTCGCCTGCCACTGGACCCGTTGCCGATGACCGAGGAGGTCGTCGCTGCCTGGGAAACGCTCAGCAAGGACTCGCACAGCAAGCGAACAAACGCCACGTGGGTGGCTCGCTTCGCGATCGAGTTCTACCAGTCGGTACTGAGGATCCTGGCCGGAGCCGACCAGTCCTCGGCCATCCCCGAGGTGTCAGCGCTGTGCAAGAACCTGGCCGTCGGCGACCTTGATACGATCGATCAAATCGCCACGATGCTGGACCGCTGCTTCGCTGCCGAACGCGATCCAATGGCCAACGTGATGCTGCCATTGGCGCTGGAGGCCTTCATCGACGATCTCGCAAAGACGTCGCGAATTGGCACCTCCTGAACCAACGCGGGTATACTATCGGCACCTGCCTCGACGTTGAAATTCGTGTCATGAGCAACCGCTACATCGTCCGTTTCGGTTCCAACCGTACTGTTGCGGAATTCACCGTACATGACGGCAAGGACCACCAGCGATCCACCCAGGTCGTGATCAAGAGTGACCGGGGCATCGAGTGGGGGGAAGTCCTGGGCGAATCCTCGGACCGGGCCCGCAAGGTCATGGGGCACCGCGAGTCGCGCGGACGCATCCTCAGGAAAGCCTCCGACGACGACTTTCGTCATCTCGAAGACGTGCGACGGCGCGAACGGGTCGAGTTCGTCGGATGCAAGGACCTGATCCAGGAAAAACGGCTGCAGATGCAGTTGGTCGATGTCGAGCACCTCTTCGGCGGCGAACGCATCGTCTTTTATTACCTGGCCGAGAACCGGGTCGATTTCCGCGAACTGGTCAAATCGCTGGCCCAGAGATACAAGACGCGGATCGAGATGCGACAAATCGGCGTCCGCGACGAGGCCAAGCTGCTGGCCGATTACGGCGATTGCGGCAAACCGGTCTGCTGCAACACCCACCTGAAAACGATGCCGCCGGTGTCGATGAAGATGGCCAAGTTGCAGAAAGCCACCCTCGACCCCAACAAGATCTCTGGCCGATGTGGCCGCCTGAAATGCTGCCTGAGATACGAGTACGACACGTACGAAGAACACCGCCGCGAGTTGCCCCGGGTCGGATCGACCGTGGTCACGCGGGAGGGACAGGGCCGGGTGGTCGCCCAGGAACTCCTTGCCAAGAAAGTGGTCGTGGCATTCGAAGACAGGCGAACCGCTATCGTCGACCTCGCCGATATCGTCACCGTCATCTCCACCAGTAATGGTGGAGGAAACGGGAAGGGCCAGGCAAAGAGCGACTCTTCGAAAGAGACCGCTGACAAGCCCAACGCACAACCGGAACAGCAGAATGCCGGGCCAGCGGTCGAGGCGACCGTACAGCCGGAGGACGACACGGCGACTGACGTCGAGACCCCAGATGTCGAGCCGGAAATCAACTCCGATCCAGGTCCGTCGCTCGATTCGGAATCTCAACAGGGAGAAGACAACGACGGTTCGGAACCGGCGGAACAGTCGTCCCAGGAAAACTGATACTACAGGCAGGTCGTCCGGGCGTGTATAATCGGTTCCAGTCGGCAGACACAGTTCCTGTCGTCGTTTGGAGAAAGCCAAGTAGAGATCCAGGAACCGGATTCCTCGCGATGTCTGTGGATTTTTGAATGACTCGATCGCTACGTAACGTTTCGCTGCGTCCGATGTTCCATCCGGATGCGTACGAATTCCTGAAAATGGCGTTGCGCTTCACGGTGCACAACGCTCCGCGAATGAACAGCGATGAGCCCGCGGAACAATCGCCCCCCGAACCGGGTGTGCCCGACGAATCGCAGCACGTGTCCGGGCAGGAGTTGCTCGAGGGGATCCGCCGGCACGCACTCGACCAGTTCGGCCTGATGACGACGTGGGTGTTCCAGCACTGGGGCATCGACACCACCGAGGACTGGGGCCGGATGGTCTTCGAGCTGATCGACCGCGGTGAAATGTACAAGACCGAGCACGACCAGCTCAGCGATTTCACCGACGTCTATTCGTTCGACCGCGCGTTTGATCTCGATTACGAGATCGACACCTCTCCGGCGTTCTCTCATCAGGCCCCCTGATGACGGCTCTGACCTCCCGACGCGCCGTGTTGACAGTGTTTGGCGTGGCCGCGACGTGGTGGATCACCCTCGGCGTGATGGCCGCGTTGACATCCAATCCCCCCGTGCTGAATGTCGCACAGGTTCTCGAGGCCCGGCTGATCGTCGAGGCCCGTGCCACCGACAGCGATGACTCGATCGAGATCATCCATGTTTTCACCGCCGACAAGCTCGACCAACCGTCCGGAACCATCACGGTCGCCAACCTCAAGGACGTGATCACAACGCTGCAATCCAACGACAGTTGCCTGGTCCCGCTGTCCCCCGACGGCGAGGGGGCCTGGGAGATTCCCGGTTGGCAGTTCGTGGACAAGGGACGAACAACGTCGATCCCGGTTGTCTACCCGGCCAACGACGCGACCCGCAATCGCCTGAAGCAGATTCTCGAACGAGCCAAGCGTCAGATCCTCGATCGACCCATCGGGATCGAACGCCACTTCGTGCAATTGTCGGCCCGGTGATCCGGTGACGCGCATTCGTTCCGTCCAGGCCGATTGCTTCCGCATCCCGCTGCCAATGGCGGTCAGCGATTCGACCCACGGAACGATGGAAGCTTTCCAGCTGATCACCGTTCGCATCGTCGACACCGATGGAATCACGGGAGTCGGCTACACCTTCACCGTGGGGCACGGCGGAACGGCCGTGCTGGCCCTGTTGCGAGACGACCTGGCCGACTGGCTGGTGGACCAACCCTCCGACGAAATCGACAGCCTGTGGCAGAAGATGTGGTGGCGGCTGCACTGGGTCGGACGGGGCGGAGTGGCCAGCTTCGCCATGGCGGCCGTCGACATCGCCCTGTGGGACCTCCAGTCCCGCCGGGCCGGACAACCGTTATGGCAGCACCTGCGAGAAACCATCGGGTGGCTCAACCCCGTTGATCACCCACCGGTCGTCACGCCTTATTCGGGTGGCATCGATCTCGATGATCCGATCGAGCTGTTGCTCGAACGGACCCGCGGTCGACTCGAATCGGGTTTCCGGGCGATCAAGATGAAGGTCGGTCGTCCCGACCTGGCCGAGGATGTCCAACGGGTGACGGCAATGCGGGAATTGCTGGGACCCGAGATCCCACTGATGGTCGACGCCAACATGCGGTGGTCGGTCGACGAGGCGATCGCCGCGGCCCGGGCACTCGATGGGCTGGGACTGGTCTGGCTGGAAGAACCAACGGCCCCCGAGGACTGGGACGGACACGCCCGGATCGCCCAGCAGGGTGGCCTGCCGATCGCCGCCGGCGAGAACCTGCACTCGGTGGCCGAGTTCAGAGAATTGATCACCCGCGGAGGTGTCTCCTATCCCGAGCCGGACGTGGCAACCGTCGGAGGCATCACCCCGTGGCTGGAGGTCGCGAGGTTGTCGGCCGAACACGGCCTGCCCACCACCACGCACGGCGTCCACGACCTGCACGTGCAGTTGCTGGCGGCCATAGACCACGCCAGTTTTCTCGAGGTCCACGGCTTCGGCCTCGAACGCTTCATCGCCCACCCGCTGGC
>CAWVUS010000097.1:0-16665 GCA_963933195.1 uncultured Planctomycetaceae bacterium | reverse complement strand
TTGAGGCAGGTGGAACACGGCGATTGCACGCGGTGCCACTTTGTGGCTGGGTTCAGGTGCTGGCACTGAACCGGGCGGCGTGGGATGCACAGGGGCAGGGGCACTTGCTGCCAAGCCGCGAGGATCCTCGCTGGGAATCCTGGGACCAGTTCGAGACGGCCCTGGAGGCGGTGTCGAATTCGGAGGTCACTCCGCTGGGGATGCAGTGCGCCAGCGAGCAGGGTGACTACAGGGTGTTGCAGTACTTCTGGGCGTTCGGAGCCGAGGTGTATCACGACCGGGATTATTCGCGGGTGGCGTTGAATTCGGCCGAGGGTGTGGCGGCCCTGGAGTGGCTGGTCGACGCAAAGCGGAAGGGCTGGATTCAGCCCAACGTGGCGACTGCCGGTTACGGATTTTTCGACATGTTCTGGCGCGGGAGGACGGTGGCGATTCCCGGCGGGGTCGCGATTCGGCGGTTGTACGAGAATGCTCTCCGGGACGGGAAGGTGTCGGCCGACTTCAACGGTGACGGCCAACTGGACATGGAAATTTTCTACACCCTGCCTCCGACCCGGCCTGGTGTGGAAACGACGTTGCCGGTGTCGACCAATGGACTGGTGGTCTTCAAACAGTCCGACCCGGATCGCCGTGAGGCGGCGATGCGGTTTGTCAGGTATCTGTCCAGCACCGAGACGGTCGGTCGTTACGCCCGGGCGTCGCAGATGTTGCCATCGCGACGGAGCGTGGGACAGATTTTTTCCGATCAGCCGGACGTGTTGCAGATCCTGGAAATGGCCGCCAGGTGCCCGGTGGCCGACATGGGGGCCACCTCACCGGCCTATTACGATATTCGGAAAAGACTGCCACCCTACCTGCAGGCGGCATTCCTGGAATTGAAGTCTCCGGCCGAAGCCCTGGCGGGATTCGAACGCGAAGCGGAGGGCGTGTTGAGTGGCCAGTTGGTGGCTGCCGGGCCGAACCAGCCGCCGGCCGGGGAGTCGTTCCGGTGAGCAGCGTGATGACTGCATCTTCGGTGCCGCGGTTCCGACGTGGTGGGTGGGTGTTCCTGCTGCCAGCCGGTGCGCCCTTCATCGCCTTCGTGCTCTGGCCGTTGATTCACGGTGTGTCACTGGGCTTCTTTGATGTGCAATTGGGCGAGACCCGTTTCGTTGGGCTCGCCAATTACCGTCGCCTGCTGGACGACGAGACGTTTTGGGCGGCCGTACAAAATACCTGCGGTTTCGTGGTGCTGGTGGTGCCAACCGTGTGGGTGTTGAGCCTGGGAATCTCGGCCCTGGTCTACCCGATGGGAAGCTTTGCCCGATCGTTCTTCCGGTTTGCGTTCTATGTGCCGGTGGTGGCAGGAGGTGTCTGCCTGGCGATGGTCTGGATGTGGATCTTTGATCAGCAGTTCGGGCTGCTCAACCATATCACCGGTTCGTTACTGGGCGTGCAGGTCGATTGGTTGGGTCGGACCGACACGGCCCTGGCGTCATTGGCGGTGGTGGTGATCAGTTGGAGCCTGGGGCAACCGATCATCATTTTTCTTGCCGCCCTGGGAGGAATTCCACCGGAGTTGTACGAAGCGGCCCGGATCGACGGGGCGGGTCCGTTGCGCCGGTTCTGGCACGTCACCTTGCCACTGTTGCGGCCCGCCTCGTTGTTTGTGCTGGTGACGCAGACGATTGGTGTGTTCCAGGTCTTCGTGGTGGTGTTGTTGCTGACGGTCAACGGTGGGCCGGCCCACTCGACTCGGACGATCGTCTACGGGATGTACGAAACCGCATTCACGCCGATGTACGATTTCGATTACGCCGCCGCGCAGGGCAGCGTCTTGCTGGTCGCACTGGGCACGATCGCTGTCTTGCAGTTCCGGCTGCTGGGACGACAGACGAGGCTGGATTGATTTGATGTCCGAGCAGACTGGCCAAACACCGTTGCCCTCAACCCGGTTGTCCCGGCTGGGACGGTGGGTGTCGTGGGGGCTGTTGTTGATCGCGGCGACGGCGGCGATTCTGCCACTGTACTGGATGACGACCGGGTCGCTGAAACTCCAGAGTGACGCGATGAAGACTCCTCCGGAGTGGTTCCCCGAGCATCCGACGGCGGCCAATTACGAGAAGCTGTTTGGTGGCCAGGAGGGGGGGGCCTGGAGTGGCAAGCGTCCAGCATCGCGATGGTTGGTCAACAGCCTGCTGGTGGCTATCTCGATCTCGGTGTCGGCAGTCTTCACCAGTGCCCTGGCGGGTTATGCCCTGGGAAAACTGTCGTTCCCGGGACGCCGGGTCGCCTTCTGGCTGGTCGTGGCCACGATGATGTTGCCCCGGCAGGTGTCGCTGATCCCGTTGTACCTGATGGTTGTCGAGCTGGACTGGATGGACTCCTATCCGGGACTGATCGCCCCATTCCTGTGTTATCCCTTCGGCATCTTCCTGGTTCGGCAGTTCATGATGCAGGTGCCCGACGAACTGCTGGCGGCGGCCCGGATCGACGGGGCAGGGCCGTGGCGGGTCTTCTGGCACATCGTGTTGCCGATGTCTCGACCGGCGCTGGGGGCGGTGGCAATCTTCAGTTTCATGGGCGCGTGGAACGAGTACCTCTGGCAGTTGATCGTGACCAATCGTCCCGGGATGTACACGCTGCCTGTTGGCGTCTCGAAGCTGGTCACCACGCTGGCCCAGTTCGACCTGGGCCTGGCGATGGCCGGGGCAACGGTGGCATTTCTGCCGATGCTTGCCGTGTTCGTGATGTTCCAGCGGTACTTCGTGCAGGGAGTGAGCGTGGGGGCCCTGAAAGGCTAGCACCACGAACCTCCCATGAAGTGGCAAGCCGGATCAGCCGCGGATAGGATGGCGGGCACAAGAATGAGACGACTTCAGACCGGCCTTCAAAGAGTGATCGGGAGAGCGAAATCATGTTGCGAAAGATGACCGCGGTTTTGGCAGCGAGTGTCCTGGCGATTGCCCCCGCGCAAGCTGAGGACTGGCCCCAGTTTCGCGGTCCCAACTGCAGCGGAATATCGAGTTCCAAGGTCGCGATGCCCGCCGAGTTCTCTCCGACGAAAAACGTGCTGTGGTCGGCCGAGATCGGGGACGGGGTGGGATGTCCGATCATCGTTGGCGGTCGGGTGTTTGTTTCGGCACTGAGCGACCCGGGCCATGTGGGCCTGTTTGCCTACGATGCCAAGACCGGTGCTTTCCTGTGGGGCAAGCAATGGGACATGGGCGATGCGACCAAGGTGCACAAGACCAACAGCCTGGCAGCGACAACCCCGGCCAGCGATGGCAAGCGGGTCTACTTTTACCACGCCTATGTCGGCATGGTGGCGCTGGACGTCCGCAACGGGAAGGTCAAGTGGCACCGCAACATGCCCGTGCCCTACTACATTTTTGACTGGGGCCCGGCCATGTCCCCGGTGGTCTACAAGGACAAGGTGTTGTTCGTCCAGGACGACGACCTCAACCCGGCTTTCTATGCACTCAGTGCCAAGACCGGCAAGGTGTTGTGGAAGGACGACCGTGGCGACCAGGCGGTGAACTACTCGCACCCGGTCATCACACGGGGCAGCCAGGGCGATGAGATCGTCGTGGGTGGAACGGGAATGCTGATCGGATACGACCCCGACACTGGCAAACGGCTGTGGCACGCCCGCACCCTGTTGCGGAATATCAAGACCACGCCGGTCAGCTTCGGTGACAAGATTTACGTCTCGCTTCAAAGTGGTGGGATTGCCAACCAGTGGCTGCAGTCGGCCGACGCCAAGGGGACCGAGGTCGGGCGTGGTGGCAATGGCGACGGGAAGCTGTCCAAGGCCGAGATGCAGGCCATGGTCGGCAAGCGAAAGATTCCCGAAGCCTTCTTCAAGAGGACCTTCGACAAGGGCGACTTGAACAAGGACGGAGTGCTTGAGGGCATCGAACTCGACAAGGCCTTTCTCAACGAGAAGAACTTCGCCGGTGCCAGGTTCGACACGCCGTCGGAAAAGGCTGGCGAGCAGTCGATCCACGCTGTCCGGGCCGGCGGTCGTGGCGACGTGACAAAGACCCACGTGCTCTGGAAGCACAGTGCGTCGCAGATCGATCACATCGTTTCGCCACTGGTCGTCGATGGCCGTATGCTGCTGGTCAAGGGCGGCGGGATTGCTACCGGTTTCGAGATCGATGGTGGCAAGAAATTGTGGGGGCCCAAGCGGATCAACAACACCTGTGAGTATTTCGCCTCGCCGATCTATGCCGATGGCAAGATCTACGTCGCCGGCGAGAACGGGTACATGGTGGTGTTGAAGAGTTCCGACAAGCTGGAGATTCTCTCCAAGAACGACATGGGTGAGCCGATCGTCGGGACCCCGGCGATCGCTGGTGGCCGGTTGGTGGTGCGAACCCGCGGTCACCTCTACTGCGTGGGGCTGAAGTAGGCCCACGCGACTGGACGCCGTTTCAGACCAGGTCCGGAACGCCGATCTGTTCGAGGATTTCTCGCAGTTCGGCCTTCTCCTGGTCGGTCAACTCCCGGGTTGGCAGTCGGCTGGGGCCGCCCGGACGGCCACACAGTTCCAGGGCAGCCTTGACCACGGGACTCTCGGCGCCGGTACGTTTCCACATCTTTCCACGGAAACTCTGCCACGGCCAGTTGGCCGCGGAGATGCGAGATTGGGCGGCGACGTAGTCGCCCGCTTCGAGCAAGTCCCACGTTCCCAGGTCATATTCCGGCCAGATGGTCGCCAGGTGCGTGATGAAGCCGGTGCCTCCGAGCATGTGGTTCATCACCTGCAGACCCTGGTTGTCGACCATTGCCGCACGCTCGGCGAAGCGGTCGATGCCCCGGAGGTAAGTGCCACTGTGCGGTGACGACCACTTGATCGAAACACATCTGGGCAACTCGAGCAGTCGATCCAATTGGTCCAGCGACATGTCGTAGCCTTCCCAGTGGGTGTTGTAGATCATGATCGCGATCCGCTCGGTGGCTTCGTGCACGGCGGTGAACAGTCTCAGGCAGTCCTCGTCGCTTGATTCGTAGTAGTACCCCGGCCCGAACTGAACGCCGTAGGCACCCAGTTCCTCTGCACAACGGGCCATCGCAATGATCTCGTCGGGATGGGTGCCCTGGGCGCCGATCAGCACCGGAGCCCGTCCGTCGGCAGCCTCGACGATCGTCCGGCTGATGTCTTGCCGCTCGGTGAGAGAGAGCATCGGGAAATCACCACCGGCTCCGACTGCCAGCAGGACGCCACGTCCATTGACGATACCCCGCTCAATGGTCGTTTGGACGTTGTCGCGGGTGGCTCCGTGGTCGACGGCGAGGTTGCTGTCGAAGCAACTCAACTCGGGAATCATCGGGCCTCGGAGAACCTGTTTGACGTCGTGGATGTCCATGGTGGCTTTCGTGACTTTCTAGGAGGGAATGGAATGTGGGGCCGGACACATTGCCGGCCGTGTGCGGTTGCGGCGGTGCTGGTTGGCTAGTCGTTCGTTCCTCTGACCACCGCTCGCCATGTGAGTTTTCGGGTGACCTCGAGGTCGGCCGGTGGCAGGATCGAGCCCAGGACCGCTGCGATCAGCAACGTGCCGAGTGTCGAGAGCGGCAGGATCAGGAAGGTCCCGGGTCGCGCTGTGGTGATGACCGCGTCGAGTCCCAGCCCGACGACCAATTCGGACCACCATGAAATGACCAGCGCGATCACGGTGCCGCAGCCGGTGGCGACAATCACTGCCGTTTCTCCGACCCGGGGCAGGAACATGCCGACCAGGAACATGGAGGCCAGTGGTCCCAGGGCACAATTGAAGGTGCGGGCTCCCGCGTCGATGATGTTCAGGTCCTCGGGGAGAAACATCAGGCCGATGGCCAGGCCGGTGCAACTGGCTCCGATGACGATCGAGAGCCAGCGGGCCAGGGACAATTCGCGTTCGTCGCTGATGTCGGGATGTTTTTTGCGGATGAAATCCACGGTGAGCACGGTGGCCACGGAGTTGATTCCCGAGTCCAGGCTCGACATCGCGGCCGCGAACAGAGCGGCCACGACCAGTCCGGCGACACCCACTGGCAGGTGGTGGCCGATGAAGTGAGGAAACACGCGGTCTGCCACGGTGGGCTGCTGGGGGTCGCTGATTCCGTCGACGATCTCGATGGGATTCTGCATGTAGTAGGTCAACAGTGCCATTCCGCACAGTGCCAGCAGGACCATCATCACCAGGTCACAGGTGAAATTGACCATGTTGCTGCGGATCGCTGACCGGAGGGAGTTCATCGTGAAGTAGCGTTGCATGGCCACCTGGTCACCCAGGAACGTGCAGAGGTACCAGAAACTGCTGTGTAGCAGGGCGAAGCCGATCACGTTGCGGTCGGTGAGGTCCCAACTCCACAACGGAGGAAATTCGTGACCGCCTCCGGCTTCTTCTGTCATCGTGGACCACCAGTCCACCGGGCCGGTGCCGGTGTTCCAGGCGATGATCACCAGAGTCAGGATCGCCCCGATGATCAGGATCACCGTCTGAACCACGTCGGTCCAGATCACCGCCTTGATTCCGCCCAGGACGGTGTAGAGCGTGGCCAAAACGCCGACGGAGACCAGCACCACGAGTGTCCATTGCGTGAGTCCGAAATCGTTGCCAACCAACCGGGTCGCGCTGGCGTACGTAATGTCGGCGACGGCTTCCGATGCGGTCAGGACGACCAGTCCCATCCAGAACAGCCGGAGCACGAACACGAACAGGATGCTGGCCAGTTGACCGGCTCGACGACCGAAGCGGCGGTCGAGGTACTCGTAGACGCTGGTCAGGTTCAGCTTCATCAGAAAGGGCAGCCACACGAAGCTGACCACCAGGAACACAAATGGCACGACCAGCCAGGCCAGGGCCATCGTGGGTCCGTTCTTGATCATCTCGCCGGGAGAGGAGAGGTATGAGATCGTCGAGAGCAGCGAGGCCATGATGGAGAGGCCGACGGCAAACCAGGGCATCTTCCGACCGCCAACAAAGTAATCCTCGCTGCGGGTCTGCTGCCGCGAGAAATACACGCCGACAGCGAGTACACCCAGCAGGTAGATGACCACCACGAGGTAATCAAATCCCTGGAGACCGCCGGTGGTTTCGGCAGCCGGGACAACGATGTTGTCGGTTTCAGCAAGTAGGGAGAACATGGTGATCGGCGTGGTCGGTGAGGTCAGAAGGGGTTCACCATACGAGAATACCGACGGTGATTCCAAGCTGTCCCTCGACGATGAGGGGTCCGGCCCCGCGGTGCCTGATCACTTGCCCTCTCCGTTTACACGTCTGACCTCCATCCGTATGATCCCCGCCCCTCACAGTCCACCGGGACCGCGTCGTTGAATCGGCCAAACTCGACAGCATCGTCTACCCCGAACCTGGTATTGGCACTGGGTTGGCTGGTGGGTTTTTTCGTGTTGTTCTTCTGGGCAACACCCCAATTGCCCAACAACAGCGAGTTCCTCAGGACGGGACTCCTGGAGCAGTCGCCGGCGGCGTTGCTCGACGCGCTGGATCCTCCCCAGGAGCGAATGGGGTGGCGATACCTGCCCCAGAGGTTTGGGGTGTGGGTGACGGCGGCCTGGATGCTGTTTGGGGCCTGGGGACTGGGCCGCATGGCGTGGCGGCTGATCCTCCGTAGTGATCGTGGTGATTCCAGTCTCAACACGGTGAGTGGAATCACCATGTTCGTTCTGACCATGGGAGTCGGCCTCTCGGCGTTGTCGCTGTTGACCCTGGTCTGCGGCCTGGCCGGTGCACTCGATCGCAGGGTCGTGGTCGGCGTGCCCGTGGTGGTGTTGTTGATCGAACTGGTCTGGTGGTGGCGACTTCGTGGGACGGGCGAGCGGCGAGAGCCGGCGGCTGTCGAAGGCACCGTGGCGAGGATCCCGACGGCAGCGAAGTGGTGCCTGGGCTTTGTGGCGGTCTTGTTTCTGTTCTTTCAGTTCACCGGGGCCGCGCTGCCGTCGATCGACTTTGACGTCAAGGAGTATCACCTGCAGGGGCCCCGCGAGTTTTTTGAGCAGGGTCGGATCACTCGATTGCCCCACAATGTTTACACCAGTTTTCCGTTCCTGACGGAGATGTTGAGCCTGGCGGGAATGGTGGTGGCGGACGACTGGTGGTGGGGTGCACTCGTAGGAAAAACGGTGCTGGCGGCGTTTGCGCCGTTGACGGCGCTGGTGCTGTTCGCCGCGGGACGCCGCTGGTGGTCATCCACGGCCGGCCTGGCAGCCGCGTTGATCTACCTGACGATTCCCTGGACGACCCGGGTGTCGATGATTGCCTACACCGAGGGGGGACTCTGTTTCTTCCTGGCGGCCACACTCCTGGCCGTTGCGCTGGCGATGGAGAGAATTCCGACGGGTCAGTCGCTCACCTCGAGCTGGTTGCTCGCTGGCCTGCTGGCCGGCAGTGGCATGGCGTGCAAGTACACGGGCCTGGTCCAGGTGGTGATTCCGGCGGCAGCGGCCCTGGCGATTTCGATCGCACTGGCCAACAGGGCACAACGCGAGAAGGCTGCGAATGCCGTGGGTGTGTCCCTGGTTCGCTGCCTGCTCGTTTTTGGTGTCGGCGTCGCTTTGACCGTCGGTCCCTGGTTGTTGAAGAACGCGGTGGAGACGGGCAACCCGATTTATCCACTCGGTTACACGGTGTTTGGAGGCGAAGACTGGTCGGAGACTGACAACCTGAAATGGCGGGCCGCCCATTCCTCGAACGATTACTCGCTGTCGAGCCTGGCCCGGGGCATGCTCGATGTTGCCAGTCGCAACGATTGGCAGAGTCCCCTGGTGTTTGGGTTGGCTCCCTTGGCCCTGCTGGTCACGGTGGGACGCCGCCGGGCCGCGTGTCTCTGGTTGGTGGTTGGCTACTTGATTTTCACCTGGTGGGGCCTGACCCATCGGCTTGACCGGTTCTGGGTCCCCGTGTTGCCGGTCGTTTCACTGTTGGCGGGAATCGGGGTGACCTGGTCAAAACGGCCCGCGTGGTGGCGTCCGTGTGCGGTGATGCTGGTGCTGGGGCTGGCGTACAACGTTGCCGTTGTGACGACCACCAATCCCCGGCCGGTGATCGGATACAACTCGTTCCTGGGTGATCTCGATGTGGCTCGCCAGGCCGCGGTGACGACAGCGCCGGCGATCCTGGCAGTCAACGAACGCCTGGACGGACAGTCGCCGCGTGTGCTGTGCGTGGGCGAGGCCCAGGTCTTTGATGCCAAGTTTCCTCTCCGGTACAACACCGTCTTCGACAGCTCGCTACTCGAGCAATGGTGTGGTGACGGTCGGGGCGGGCTGGTCGATGCGGGGACGATCCGTGACAAGCTGAAGGCCGAGGATGTTGGCTGGGTGTTGGTCAACTGGCAGGAGATTCTCAGGTATCGCACCACGTACGGTTACACGGACTTTGTGACACCCGGAGTGTTTGCGTCACTCCGTGAGATGGGCGTGCTGGGTGAGGATGAGTTTGGTCGACGGTTCCTGGTGCCGCTTGATCCGGTCTCGATTCAACAGCGTGAGGAGATCGACAACTGGGGAGCGGCTCTGAAAGCCCCGATACCAGCGGACAACCGCCAGGTGCCCGGTTACGTGGCGATCCAGTTGTTCCGGGTCCGCTAGGGGTGGTCCGACACGTTGGCGATCCGGTCCGCGCCCAGGAAGGCCAACCTCGCAGCGATTCGCGACCGGTCCAGCCCGAAAATCTCGCCGACGGCATCGCGATACGCTTCCAGTTGTCCACGATAGAACTCGACCTTGGCGTCGATCTGGGCCTCACCGTCGACGTGGTCGGTTTTGAAGTCGATGGTGTCGGCAGCGACGATCTCCTTGCCGCTGTAAAGCAGCACCAGGCGATCGATGGTGCCGTTGAGAATCTCGCCATCCCGATCGATGGCGAAGGGATACTCGCAATGGACTTCAACCTCCAGTTCGCCCGCGGCCAGCGTGTCGGTGATCTCCTTGTCCAGTGGCAGGTAACTGGCATCGGAATACGATTCTCGAGCGAGCAGTCGGGCGAGTTCGGGTTGTCGGAGTTGATCCCGGAAGCGGTCGGCCCGATCGGCCAGTCCGTCGACGTGGATCTGCTGGCGGCGTGCGATGAGTTCGAACCGGTCGTTGTCGGGGATCTCGTCAGCCCATTCAATGGCCTCGAGCCACGCGTGGATCAGGGTGCCGTGTTCCCTGTTGGCTGTCACTCCGATTTCGAAGACGGCTGCGACATCCGTCAGCGAGCGGCCTTCGAGTCCGGACGGCGCCCGGCGACCCCGGCCTCGCCGTCGCGAACCGGTGATCGGGCTGAGTTGCAGGTCGAGCGGCGTGTCGTCGGGCAGCGGCGGTGGTGTGAGCTCGACTCCCCGGTGCCAATCCGCATCCCCTCGTTCGGCCAACACCTCGCCGGGTGCGACCGTGTCGTTGCCACACAACGCCGCTCGCAGCAAACCGGCGGCACTGGGCGGTAGCGTTTTCTCGGTTTTTCCCGACGAGGGGATCAGCATGTGCAGTGCGTAGCGAGCCCGGGTCATGGCCACGTACATCACGCACAACGCCTCGGTGGCATCACGATTCCGATCGGCCTGGTAGACGGCCTTGATGTCGTCATCCAGTGCCAGACGAATGTCCTTGCTCCGTGTTCTCAGGACGCGATCCGGTGGGGCAGTCGGATCGGGCCGTTGGGCGGCCAGCAGGTCGGAACGGCCGGCGAGCCTGGCGTCGAGTTCGGGCAGAATCACGACGTCGAATTCCAGCCCCTTGGCCTGGTGGATCGTCATCACGCGGACACGATCCGTCGAGGGATCGTTGAAGCGTTCGTTCTGGACGAACCGGTCGAATGCAGCTGGCCTCAGGGTGGCCTGGAGGTCATAGCGGGTGGCCAGGCGGACGAATTGCGCGAGTCGGAAGCGTTCGTCGAGATCGGTCGAGGTGGCCAGTTGCCTGGCATAGTGGCCTAGCACGGTGCCGTATCCACGGTTAGCCAATTGCTCGCGGAGTGACCGTGAGACCCGGGCGTAATCACCCGGTGTCGAGTCGCGATCCAGTTCCAGTAAAGAGCCCAGCGGTGAGGTGGCGACATGAAAAGCGGCCAGGGAATCGGCGGGATGATCGGCCAGGCGAACCAGCGACAGCAGCACGAGGACCGGGGCCGAGTCGGTCAGGGGGAAGCCTCCCTCCTGGCTGGCCGCCACACCACGGAGCCGCAATTGCGTGACAAGTTCACCAACCGTCTTGTTTTGTCGGACCAGGATTCCCACGCTGTGCCCACCCGAATCACCGATGATCTCTGCGAGCAGGTCGTTGAACAGGTCCTTGTCGACGCGTCCCGGGTCGCCTGGATGAGTTCTCAGGCACGTGTATCCCGGTCGGTCATCGTGATGCGCCTCGTGTTCCACGTAGCGGCCGGTCCAGTCGGCGACGGCCCCATCGAGATCCTCGAGGTCGGCGTGGCGACTCGCACCGGAAAACACGTCGTTGATCGTTTCGATGACAGCTTTCGAGGAACGGTAGCTGACCTTCAGGTCCTGGTGTGCCAGGCCGTCGAGTCGTTCCTCGAGGGTCCCGAAGATCCCGGCAACGCCACCCCGCCAGCCGTAGATCGCCTGTTTCTCGTCTCCAACACAGAAGAACGATCGCTGCTGGGAATTTTCGGTGATGTCGCGGGCGAGCGGTTCCAGCACCTGCCACTGTTGCGAGGAGGTGTCTTGGAATTCGTCGAGAAGCAGGTGGTCGACAGTGGCGTTGAGACGATGGGCCAATCGGGCGGCATTGGTTCCAAGCGTGGCGTCGGCCAGTACCCTGGTGATGTCGTCGAACTCGACGCACCGTTGCTGCCTCTTCAGTTCCGAGTACTGGTTGTCGAACATCTCGAGAATGTCGAATGTCGCCGCGGTCTGTTCGGCGAGATCGTTGGCCGTGTCGGCCTGCAGCAGCGACAGTGCGGGGCCGAAGGCATCGACCACCTCGACAGGGATCTCCTTGCCATAAAACGTCAGGTCGTCCTCGACGATCTTTTTGCCCAGCCCGACACCAATCAGCCGCTGCCAGTTCCGATTGGCAACGATGTCGACGGCCTGTTCACGGGCTGAATCCCATCGCTTACCCTCGGGCCAGGACGCCTCGGTGAGTGTCGCGGTGGCTGCTTCGATGTTGGCATCGGAGGAGCGGGGTGGAGGAGTGAGCCACCGCCAGGCGTCGGGGGCAGTTTCGAGATAGACGGTGTGGAGTTTCGAGACGATCTGGACCAGGGAATCTTCGATCGAGCGGGTCGTGTCGGAACCGGTCATCAGGTTGACCAGTCGTTGCAGAGTCGTGTTGGAACCGCTGCGAACCAGGCGACGCACGGCCTCGCGTTTGAGTTGACGGGCCTCGAGCTCATCGAGAATCTGCCAGGGAGTGGGGAGTCCGAGTTCGAGTGAGAAGCTGGTGGCGACCTGGCTGAAGTAGCTGTCCAGGGTGCTGATCCGAAGTTGTTGCAGCGTGTCGACAACACCCGCCAGTGTCTCGCGACAGTGGTCACAGGTGAGGCCAGGTTCGGCGATCGCCTCGGCCAACCGCTCGGCCTCGGTGTCGCTGTCCGCGGCAGCGGCCAATCGTACCAGGACCCGGTCCAGGATCTCCGCCGCCGCATTTCGTGTGAAGGTGACCGCGAGGATCTCGTCGGGTGCAATGCCATTGAGCAATCGCGAGATGTACCGGTTGGTCAATTGGTAGGTTTTGCCAGTGCCGGCCGAGGCACGGATCAGCCGTCGCTCGTCGATGGCGACATCGGTCATGGCTGGCTCCAGTGCTCGTGGCGTGGCAGGTGCGGCAGATGGTCCTGGCAGATTCTCGCCCAGTCGTCAGAGAATGCCGGTGGCTTGGACGCGATCCTGTCGAACTTGCCGCGGACGATCGATTCGGCCACTTGGTCGATGACGGTGTCGGCCTCCACGAGTTCCGCGTCGGACCACTCGGCTGGCAGGAATCCCGTGTCATCCAACTTGGTCGGGAGAGTCAAAAAACCGAGTTGGACGTCACCGTCGACGCCGAGGGCTTCGCGGACGAGCCGGCGGTACAGGGGCAACTGCAGGTTGACCCACTGCCGGTCGTTCTTGCTTCCCCGGCGGTGAACTTTTTCCGGAGGATTGGCCGCGTTGCTGGTCTTGTAATCGATCACCCGCCACTGGCCGGTGTCCTCGTGCCGGTCGATCCGGTCGATCCGGCCGGTGACCGAGAGTCCTCCGGCGGGAGTGTCCAGGATCACGCGGCCCTCGCCGATTGACTCCTCGGTGTGGGTGATCCGCCAGCCGTCGGAGACGGATGCGACATGCCAGGCGGCGAACGCCTCGAGCCGGTCGTTGAGTTGGGTCACCTGCACATCGACCGCCTCGGGACGGTGTTGCCCGTGTCGTCGCCAGGTCCATCGCCAGGCAGCGGTTTTCAGGAATTCACAAACCTCCTCGAGATTGGTGGAACCGGCCAGGTCGGACTTGCCAAAATCGTCGAGCGCGTCGTGGGCCAGGTTGCCAAACGAGAGTGCGGTGAGTTCAGCCGACTGGTCGTCGACTGATTTCAGTTTCAGGACGTGTTTGAGATAGAAGCGATAGGGGCACTCGAGGTAATCGCCGAAGGCGGTGACTCCGACCCGGTTGAGACCCGCCGTGGTGGGTGGAGGCACGCGGAACTTCGAATCGGTCGGTTCCGAGGCAAACGCGCCGGGCAACCGGGCGGCCTTGGTGTCGGGCGGCGCATCCAGCAGGCGAAGAACTCGCGCTGGTTGGTTCCCCTCCTCGGCTGCCAGCAGCAGGCGACTGGGTCGCATCGGGTCGCCGTTGTCGGTTTGTCGTCCACCGACCAGCAGCAGGTGGTCGTGCGTGGCGGTCAGTGCCGAAACCGCGTAGGCATCACGAGCGATGCGGCGGGTGTTGTCGAGAATTCCGAGTCGGTGCCTGAGCCGATCCGGGAGAAAGAGGTCGGAGGTGGCCGATGAGGGGACCTGGCCCTCGTTGACACCGACGATGGCCAGTACCGGTGCGTCGTCCAGTGGCAATTCGAGCCAGCCGACCATCTCGATCGCATCCGGCTCGGCCCGCGCCGGAATGGTTTCGCCGGCGGCGGATTCCAGTGCCAGCCGGATGGCCTCGATGGCGTCGAGGTTGGGAGCCACTGCCGTGGGAACCTCGCCGACCAGGCCGATGGCTTTTTGAATGTGTCGGGACGCAGCGAGCAGGACATGGCCGTTTCTGTCGTCCCGGTCGACCTGTCGCCCTGCGTAGACCAGGGAGAGCAGGCGTGTCAGGGGGACGGCCCACTCGGACAACGGCCGGACGGGGCTGTCTTCCAGGTCGAACAGTGGATCGAGCAGACCGAAGAGGAGATGCAGCGACCGTTGCAGCGTGCCGGGGGCGTCCCCGGTGGTGTCGAGTTGTCGTGGCAACTCGATACTTGCCGCGAGGTGCTCGGACCGGTAATTGTCCAGGGCCATCACGGAGTCGAGATCGTGATCAGGGTCGAGTTGATCCTGCAGCCAGGCGTTGAAATCGGGATGTCGCCATAGGGCTGCCAGTGGCTCGTAGGCGAAAGTGAGACGAGGCTCGTTGTTGCTGCCATCGTCATCGCTGCCGTCCTGATCGGCGGTGCTTTTCGCACCGGAATCGTGGACCGACACGCTCGCCAGACAGTCGGCAACCGTCTCGAGCAATCGCCAGGGGCGGGTCTCGGACAACGCGGCTTCTTGAACCCAGCGGGTGGCGACGTGGCAGTCGGCCATCTGCCTCGCAACGACGGGAACCAATGACTCGTCGGCGATGCCCAGGGTGATGTCGTCAGCCCGAAGCGGTCCGGGCAACCGAGACAGCCACGCGGCGACGGCTGCTGCCTGGTCGTCGGGGCGATCGGCCACCTGGACCACGTGATCAGCGGGAGGCACTGCCGGTTGCCGCCAGTGCAGCGGAACCAGGCACCCCAGTTGATCGAAGCGGTCCGCGAGGTTCTCGGGGGCATGCACCAGCGCGGTGATCCGATCGGCGACGTGTTCGGATTCCAGCATCTGCCGTGTTGAGTGATTGATGTCGACGGTGCCGATGAGAATGATATCGCAAGGGGCGTGGCATTCGTTGAGCTCGATGGCCACCAGTCGCGCGGTTTGCCTGTCCCACAGCGAGAGGTCTTCGAGAGTGTCCAGGTAACGCCGTTGGATCTCGTGCAGGATTTCCCAACGGCGTCGTTCCCGGGGCAGAGAGTCGAGCATCTCGCAATTGGCGACATCCGCGAAGTTCAGGCCGTCACCGGCCAGTTCACGGTGCTGCCGCCTCAGCAGATCGGCCAACTCGATCCAGCCCCGCGGATCGTCTCCGGGTTGCTGGTTGCAGACATTCTCGAGGGTCTCAGCAGGACTCTCTTGCAGCGCCGTGACCCAGGCACAGCGTTGCACCAGGTCATCGGCGAAGGGTTTTTGAGAGACGTAGAGTTGTTCCGGAAGCGCGCCGACGGTGAGTGTTGTGGGGGGGACGAGGCGGAGTGATTGGGCGGCGGCGTGGTCGACGAGCAGTTCGAGCAGTCGACGTCCCGCCCGGGCTCCGGGCAGGACGAGTAACTGGCCAGAGAGATCCAGTACTCCGTCCCGGGTGTGACGACCGGCGAGCCAGCCGACCGCCGCGGGCAATGCCGGCGTGTCCCAGTCCAGAAAATCTCGGTGCGAAGCCATCGGCATCCCTGCTGTTGCCCGCACGAACCAGTCCCTGCCGTAGCGTCCGGGGTTGTCAGCCTACCTGTACGGTGTCGGTGGTACAACAGGCGGTCGCGGGGCTAGTTCTTTTTCAACCTGGGACGATCGGGGCAGGGGTGGCGGAACGGCGGTCGCCCACCGGGCCATTTTCCCTTGGCCACGTGGTCGGTGGCGACGTATCTCCGGAGCAGGTCGACCACCGCGTCGTCACTCTTGTCGACGTGCAACTGGAACCAAGTTCCAGGCTGCCCCTTTTTGGCGATCTTGATTCCCGCAGCGAGCCGTCCCCGGTGGTCACCGCCAGCACAGTCGCCGGCGACAAGGGCTGCCATCAGCCGGTCGGCCAGGCTTCCCTCGGTGTCCTCGTAGGCTCGGGCCATTTCAGAGATCACCCGGCGGCCGGCCAGCGTGTTGCCCTGGCACGAGTAGTATCGCCCCGACTGGGCACCCCAGTAGCGACTGCGTGCCGGGGCCGCTGACGGGTTGTGGTTGGCGACCCGCCCGGTCATGTCGATGATTGCCAGTTGCCTGAGTTCGCGTCGCGGATCATCGGCGAGCAAGTTTCCCAGGACCCGTTCAGGGGGCAGGCCCTGGGCGAGGGCCTGCAGTGCCTGGGCTCCCCAGGGGGGATGGTGGTAGTGCTGCGTGCAGAACGCGCCCACACCGGCCTGGACATAGGGCACGACCTTGCCGACAGCCGGATATTTGCTGGCCACGGCGGCTCCACACTCACCGGTTTTCGGATCCACCGCAACGATAGAAAACGTGGCGGTGATTGGGCCGGCTGATGCCGGTGAGGGCCGGGCGGGTTCCGGGGAAGGTGAATCCGACGGGTTGGCCGAGATCGTCACAAGGACCAGGAGTAACCAGCCCAGTCGTGTCGTGGTGTGGCGCATGATGGGGGCTCGTGTGGGTCTGGTGTGGGTCTGGTGTGGGTCTGGTGTGGGTCTGGTGTGGGTCTGGTGTGGGTCTGGTGTGGGTCTGGTGTGGGTCTGGTGTGGGTCTG
>CAWVUS010000096.1:0-16671 GCA_963933195.1 uncultured Planctomycetaceae bacterium | reverse complement strand
CCAAGCCGACTGACGCCAAGCCGACTGACGCCAAGCCGTCTGACGCCAAGCCGTCTGACGCCAAGCCGACCGGCGAGTAGGCGTCCGACGTGTAGCCGGTTGATGCCAAACCCGTGAAACCGAGTTGGTCCGGCAGTCCGTCGCGATCGTAACTGTTTGTTACGAAACGGGTTGTGCCTAGTTTCGGGAACCTGGTTTCCGAGAAATTGCGTCGGTTTGGTTGGATAGGTTGTAACGATTGTGCCGATATATCCGGCGTAGGCGGTTTTACCGATTGCGCATGTCGTTCAATGGGGGGTTGGCGACCCGAGATCTGATAGGTGTGCGCTCGTTGTTGTGAATCGGAGAAGCCGACAATTCACTGTCAAGGATGACACAGTGTTCAGTACAAGTCGAAACACGCGAAATTGGCTAAATGTCCTGGTGTGTGCGGGTTTGACTGCCGCCATTGGAACCATGGCTTTTGCGAAAGCCCCATGGTCCTTTCAGGACAAAAAGGCCAAGCCAGAGGCGGAACTGGACTCCACTGACCTCCGATCGCAACTGAATCATCCGATCGGGATGAAATGGGACAAGGTCCTGAACAATTTGGGTTCCGACCACGGACTGACGGTGGTGATGGACCGGATTCCGCGGGGAACGTTCAAGAGAAGTGATCGTCGCGAGTACAGTCTGAACCAGGCCCTCAACATCTTGAACGAGGAGCTTCAGCAGCAGGATTTTCGACTGATTCGCCAGGGTGATTTTCTGGTCCTGTTGCACTTGCGAGACACTCGAACACGGTATCGGCGTCCCAAGTTGTTGCCGTCCTCTGCCCCTGACGTGAGTCGCGGCCGTACCGCGATTCCGACTGGACGTCCGGGATATCAATCCGAATCGCATACGATTCGGCCTCGAGGCTGGCAGGCCCCCAAGTCGCAGAAGCCGGCTGAGCAGGCGGCGATTCCAATCAACCGTGTTGCGTTTCAGGATACTGCTCCCCAACCGATCACCAGCACCACGTTCGTTCCGAAAAACCGAACAGCGCTGCAATTGGCTCGTCGCCTGTACACGGCATTCTTGTCACACAGTGAGTTGCTCGACGAAGGGCCGTCTGGCCTTCCAGCGTTTCGCGTGATGGATCGTGCGACCAAGTCAGCAGATGGCAAACTGCTTGCGAAAGCCGGCAACCCGGCGAAACGTGTGGCTCGTTTCAGTGTCGGAATTGACAGCAAGAACAACCGTTTGCTGGTCGAGGCCCCCAACGAGACCGCTGGTGCGGTGGTGAGGATGATCCGTTTGCTGGACGTTCCCTCGGAAGTAGAGCAGCCAGAGATCCAGATCAGAAAATCCACGAAGAATGCCAAGGCGGTGGCGGCGAAGGTCCGTCCCGCGATTCGTGAATTGGCCGTGGTCGACACCCTGGCCTCCGAAACCCAAAGGGCCACGACGCAGGCCCAACCCAAGTCGGCAGCAGACGATCAACCAAAGGCCGCGACGGGGGACGATCCGGCGGTCGGAGCTGATGGGAAACCGTTCATGCCCACCGAAGCGATACTTGGTGGTCTCAAGGGGCAAGTGAAGATCGAGGTGTTGCCGGATGGTCGGTTGGTTGTGATTGGCAACGAGGAAGACGTCGAGAAGGTGATGACCCTGATCGAACTGCTCGAATCATATGGCGCGCCAACGGTGCCCGATCTTGAAATCGTGATGCTCAAGCACGTCAATTCAGCGGCATTGGCCAGCCTGCTGACATCAGTTTATGAGACGTTGAACACCGCACGCACCCAGGCGGGCCAGCGGAATCAAACGGTGACCGTGGTCCCGGTGATCAAGCCGAACGCGGTACTGATTCTTGCTCCCGGCAGTGACTTAAAGTCGATTATTGATATGGCCGACGAACTCGATCATCCGGTGGATCCGCTCACGGAGTTTGAAATTTTCCGTTTGAAGCACGCCCCAGCCGGGCAGGTCGCGACGATGCTGGAGGATCTCTTTGAAGAGGGCGAAGAACGTCCGGGCCTGGCGACCCGCGTGGTGGTATTTCCGGACGTCCGAACCAACTCGATCATTGTCCAGGCACGGCCCCGGGATCTTCAAGAAGTGGCGGCATTGGTCAAGCGGATCGACCTGGACAGTGCCAATTCGGTCAACCAGCTTCGCGTCTTTCAATTGAAACACGCCATAGCCGAGGAACTCTCCGAAACAATCAACCTGGCGATTCAAAGTGTGATCAATCCGGCCAGGCAACCAACCGGAGCCGGTACCGGTGGGTTCGGTGGTGGTGCTGGTGGGGCCCAGACTGCGCAGACGTTGCGTGACGTGCGTAGCGCAGTCCTGGAACTGATTCCGGTTGCCGGAAGTAAGGATCCCCACGTCGTTTCGGGAATTCTCGCCGATATCCGCATCAATCCGGACGCCCGGACCAACAGCCTGGTCGTGACGGCACCGGAACGAAGCATGAAAATGATGCAGCAGTTGATCGAGAGTCTCGACAAGCCGACCAGCGTGGTGGCTGACATCAAGCATTTCCTACTCGAGAACGCCGACGCGTCGAGTGTCGCCGATTTGCTCTCCGAATTGTTCGTCACCGACGACAGCGGCGCGGGTGGGCAACTGGGTGTTCAGTTGGCCGGAGCCGAGGACGCCAGCAGCAGTATCGTGCCGCTCCGATTCAGCGTCGATATCCGCACAAACAGCATCTTCGCCGTGGGAGGACGCGAAGCACTGATGGTTGTCGAGGCGGTGGTGGATCGGGTCGATCAGAGTGACATTCGTGACCGCAAGAGCGAGGTGTATCCGCTGCAGAATCAGCCAGCAACCGAAATTGCTGCTGCGGTCAACACGTTCCTGCAGTCCCAACGGGATCTGCAGCAGATTGACCCGGACCTGGTCAGTCCTTTCGAACAGATCGAACGGGAAGTGATCGTTGTGGCCGAACCGGCCACCAACTCGCTGATCGTCAGCGCCACTCCCAGGTACTACGAAGAAGTCATGGCAATGATCACGACCCTGGACCGGCCCCTGGACCAGGTGACGGTGCAGGCGTTGATCGTGGAAGTCGAACTGGGCAACACGGATGAGTTTGGTGTGGAACTCGGATTCCAGGACAGCATGCTGTTCGATCGCGGCACGGTGGCTTCGATCGAGACGATTTCCGAGACGACGCAGACTCAGGGCAACGATCAGACGATCACCCAGAACATCGTTTCGTCGGAGGGTGTCCCCGGATTCAATTTCAATCAGCCGTTCCTGGGCAACAACACACTGGGATCGGCTGCCCTGCCGGCGTCCGTGGGCAAACAGGCACTGAGTAACTTCCAGATGGGACGGGTCAACGGTGACCTTGGTTTTGGTGGGCTGGTCCTGTCGGCCGGTTCCGAGTCGATCAACATTCTGCTGCGTGCTCTTTCGGAGAACAGGCGGGTGGAGGTTCTGAGTCGACCGATGGTCCAGGCTCTCCACAACCAGACTGGATTGATCCACGTGGGGCAGACGTTCCAGCAGGTCAATGGAATCGGAACGGCCAACACGTTGACGGGTGTCCAGCAGCCGCAGCTCCAGGAGCGAGCTGTCGGTATCCAGTTGACGGTGACACCGCGGGTGTCGCCGGACGGGACGATCGTCATGGAAGTGGTTGCGACCAAGGACCAGATTTCCCCGAACAACACGGTGCCCATTTCCGCCGATTTCCAGACCGGCACAACGTTCGATTCACCGGTGATCGATACGTCGACTGCCCAGGCCAGTGTCAGTGTCCGTGACGGACAGACGATTGTCCTGGGTGGCATGATCACCCGCACCGAGGGAACGACCGAACGGAAGGTGCCGTGGTTGGCCGACCTTCCATTGCTGGGATCTGTGTTCCGATACGATTCACATACGCTGAGACGCACGGAATTGCTGATCTTCCTCACACCGCGAATCATGAAGACGCCGGCGGACTACGAGGAACAGAAGCAGATCGAGACCGAGCGAATGAGCTTCGAGATTGAAGACGCCGAAAAAATTAGCGGGCCGTTGTTCGCGATGCCCAAGGAGATGGATCACAACAACGACGCACCACAAAAGCCGGAAACCACGCCCATGCCGATGGCCAAGCCGAAGCCGTCTGATGGTGGATCTCCATCTGCCGGCTTGGGTGTCGACGGTGTGACCGAAGCGTCGTTGAAGACAACTGTTGATGCCAATGGGTCAGATGCGGCTACCTTTGCTCTACCCAAGCCGGGTGATGGTTTCGAGGCGAGTCTGCCAGCCGAACCGGTCCAGGAATCTCGTGTAAAACGGTTCTTCAAGTCTCTTGTTCCCTGACGCTTTGTGGCACACCACTGCGATCCACAGGTGGCGCGTCACCAAAACCTGAACGCCCGTCTACTTCATTTCGTTGCAGGCTTTTCGCATGAAAACGTCTCCCCATCACACCATGTTTCTGAGCGGACTGGTGCTGGTCGCCGGCATGTTGTCCGGTTGTCAGTCGATGACTCTCCCAAAGGTCTCCTTCGCCTTACCGTCTTCGGTCACCTCCCTGTTTGGAGGTGACAAGAAGGTGGACTGGGCCGACAAGGACAACCCGGTCGTGCGTTGTGTGTGTTTGTGGCAGCCGGCCGACGGGACCTGGGAAGGGAGTCCGACTCGAGGGTTTGGTGGCCAGGTGTTCTTCCTGGATCGGAAGACCGCGCGGCCCGTGGCTGTGAAGGGCGACGTGCGGATCCACGTCTTTGATGATTTTGGTCCGCGTGAGAACCATGGCAAAGCGGTGCACACTTTTGATTTTACCAAGGGGGCCTGGAATGCCTTTCTTGTGAAGACCCAGTTCGGGCCTGCTTACAACGTGTTCATTCCGTACACCCGTGACGGACACCACAAGACAGAGTGCGCCTTGCGGGTCCGGCTGGCGGGCGAAGAGATGCCGACCATTTTCTCGGACATGTCGTACGTGAAGCTCGAGGGTGCCGACCGCGACGATTCTGCCAAGAGTGTCGCCGGCACGAAGCCCAGGCTCCAGCCAAAGGAGACACGCAGAGCGGACGCCATCGGCCAGATTTCGCGTAAGGACGGTGTGACCACCACGTCTGCGAACAAGGTTCCCAGTAAACCGAACCTCGCGACGCCAAAACAGCGGTCCCTCCGAGGACTTCCACCGGAGATCGAGGCACGATTGGCGGAGTTGCAGCAGAAGAAACCGATCAAGCTTCGCGACAAGCCGAAGACGGAACTGGCTGCAACACGCTCGGACCGGGCCGAAGGTTTTGGCCCACCCGACTTCGAAGCGGGGCCAAGGCAATTGTCGGAGACGGGAGGGCCTCGCCGTTTTGCAGCCCCTGCGTCCGTAGCTCCGATCACCCAGGAGTCTCACCCGCTGCCCACCACTGTCCCGCGGGCATCGCGGAGAATGGGAATCGAAGATCGCACGAGACATTCCCTGGCGCCGGCCCATCCGCTTGATAAATCCACAACCTCCACTGCACCGATGCACAACACGCAAACCGCTGCTGCCGTGTTTTCCGGAGGAAACATCACAGCTTTCGACCGGACGATTCGTGAAGCGGAGCGCTTTGCCGCTGGCCAGAACTGGACCGAGG
Organism: uncultured Planctomycetaceae bacterium; assembly: GCA_963933195.1. GTDB lineage: Bacteria > Planctomycetota > Planctomycetia > Planctomycetales > Planctomycetaceae > UBA8437. The sequence continues at coordinate 11,110 of CAWVUS010000096.1, read as the reverse complement.
CCATTCGGTTGGTGTCAAAGGTCGATCGGGAAGTCCGCAGCCAGCATGCCAGTTGGCCGCTCGATCGTCCCACGCCGTCGGCACTCGTAGCCACGTGGGAGATCCAAAGGATTGATCTTGCCGCGTCCGGTGATCAGGCGGAACGCGCCGCCCGCGTTGACTCCCGGGTCAACGATTACCTGAAGGCCTCCAGGGGGCAATTGGATCAGAAACATCCTTCAGAGGCACGTCGGCTTGCCGCGGTGGCTCACCTGATTTCCCGAGTTGCCCTGCAATCGACGGATACGAAAAAGCGGGCTGCCGAAACACCGAATGGTGCGATGCCGATCCCGACGAGTGCGACCCCAGTCGGCCCACCGACGAAGAAGACAACCGAGGTCTCTCTGAGCGGCTGGGACAGGACGATGCAGCCGGAAAAATCGGCACCACCGGCGCATCCGCTTGCGGGCACTGGCGGCGACGAATAGTCGTTCCCGCAACTGATCACGACGTGAGGTCGTGATTTTTCGGATGATCGCCGCCTGTCACCGGTAGTGTGCTATACTCCACTCGGTTTCGTCCTGTGTGGAGCAGCATCATGTACCGACTGTCAGTTTGTCTTGGCGCTGTGGCGATTGTTTCGTTCTTTGGCAGTGCGTCGGCTGTGGCGCAGATTACCAACAACCAGAGCCAGCCGAGCCGTACCACAACCGCCGTGGGGGGCACCGCCGGAATTTCAACAAGTCCCACAGCGGCGACTCCGGGTGGAACCAACCTGAACCAGGGCACCGGTGCCCAACCGACCTTGCAGGATTTCGGTACCGGATTTGTCGGAAATAGCCAGAATTCGGGTCGGTTTATCGGCAGCCAGTTCAGTGGTCAGCAGCAAGTGCAGGGCGGTGGCAATTCCGGAAGGAATATGTTCGGGAGTGGAGGCCGTGGCAGTAGTGGAAGACGGACCACCACGAACAATCAACGGGCGCGAAATACAAACACAAAGCGTGTCCGACCGCGGTTACGGGTGGCGTTTATCACGCAGCCCCGATCGATGACAACGGTCAAGGCATCGCTTGATACCCGGTTCGCCCTGTTGTTGTCCAAGCGGGCCGAATTGGCGGGAGTTTCGATCTCGGTGGGAAAAGTGGCCGGGCACCTGGTGTTGGCCGGAAAAGTTCCGAATGAAACCGCTCTCAAGAAAGCGGCCGCTTTGGTGAGAATGGAGCCCGGTGTCCGCAAAGTGGACAACCAGTTGGTCATTGCCCAGGCGGAACCGACCAACGAAAAATAAACCGTCTCCTCCTGCAGTGTGTCCCTGCCAGGGGATGCCGCGAGGACCGGTGGTCGGCAGTTTTGCCGGAAACGACCGTAGTCGGTTGTTCGTGTCGGTCGATGTTCTTCGTAGGGGACGCGTTATGCGTCCGCGGTGATCCATCGATCGAGCATGGTAGGCCAGAGATGAACCGATCCTTCCGAGCCGCCAGCGGTGTGCTGACGACGGCTTCCGTTGCCACCATCGTGTTGGTTGCGATTGCAGTGGTCGATTCACGTGCGACTGCCATGCATTCCGACCACGAAAACTCAGGCGACGGCCCGAACCAACAGGTTGTCGGCGACGACGCCCCGTTCTGGAAACAGCTCGGTGTTCTCGAAACCCGAATCGACGACGTTGAAGAGCGTCGTGACCAGGACGAGAAAACATCCAGCCGGCAGGTCTCGGACATGGAAAGTCGATTGCGAGCCGAGTTGAACCAGGGATTGGAGCGAGTGCCGGACGCAAAGGGCTTGGCCGGTCTGGTCAACACGACATTGGACCAGCGCGAGGATCTCCGGCGGATCGATGCAATAGATTCCCGATTGATGGGGCTGGCTGGAACGGTTGATCGTGGCGTGAACGAGACGGCAACGTTGCGGGAAGCGATCGGCCGATTGCAGCCAGTTCTTGACGTCTCGGTGGATCCGAAGCAGCCCGGCCATTTTACGATTGTCGTGCAACGGGTTCCGTTGGCGGACGTTCTTCAGCGACTGGAGTCGGTCAGCGATTGGGAGTTCGAATCGACACCGGCGGCGCTGGCAATGGTGTCGGTCGACCGCTTGGACGGTGTCACGATTGAGCAGGCGCTGGAGGTGTTGTTGCCGGCGGCTGGTTGTGCGGCAAGGCTTCAAGGACGCAGCGTCAGGGTGATGTCGTTGTCCGAGGCGCGTCGCCTGCGTGGACGACTGAGCAGTTCATCGCCGTCAGGTGGCAGCCAAAAAACGGACCCGGTCGGTCCGCCGATCGCTCGTTAGGCCACGGCTGGTTGTGGGCGGTCGAGTTAGACGAGACTGTCGACGCGCGGATGAGCCATGTTCGGTCGGGGGGATCTCTGGTCTCGCAAACCGCTGTGCCCAGCATCGGTTTAGCTTGCGGCGGATGATGAGCCGAGCGAGAATGCGGCCTTGATCGTTTCCGACAGGTTGCCGCCATGAAGACTCCTTGTGCTGACGTGTCCGCGAGATTGCTGGTTCCCGGTCTTGTGCTGGTGTTGTCGGCTGTGATGCTGGGAACCGAGCCCCCGGAACGCCGTGGTGCGTCTACTGTCGAGAAAAAATCCGACAGTGTTGATCGTGATTACCAGGCCCAATTGCCCAGGACTGCGGCCACTCGTCCCCTGGAGGCTGTGGCCGCGTTGGTGCCGCGACCGGGTTTTCGTGTTGAAGTGGTCGCGGCTGAGCCTCTGGTTCAGGATCCCGTGGCAATGGAGTTTGACGAGAATGGTCGGCTGTTTGTGTGCGAGATGCCGGAATACAACCAGTACGCCAACGCGGAATTCCGTGGCAAAGGGCGGGTGAGATGCCTGGAAGACACCGATGGCAACGGGGTCTTTGACCGGAGCAGGATCTTCGCTGACGGAATCGATTCTCCGACGTCAGTCGCCTGTTGGAAGGGCGGAGTGTTTGTTGGCAGTGTTCCGCACATCCTGTATCTCAAGGACACCGACGGCGACGGCACCGCTGATGTACGTCGAATCGTGTTCACCGGATTTTCCCGGGACAAGGCGGGCGAGGCGATGCTGAATTCGTTTCGCTGGGGTTTGGATAACCGTTTTCACGTCTCGACCAATCTTGCCGGTGGTACGGTTCGCCGTGCCGGGGAAAAGGCCGACAAGGGTGTTTCGGTGCGTGGCCGAGGTTTCGTGTTCGATCCGAGATCCGAGTCGTTCGAATTGTCCAGTGGTGGGGGCCAGCACGGCATGAGCATGGACAACTGGGGCAGGAAGTTCGTTTGCCAAAACAGTGTGCCTGCCCAGTTGGTTGTTTACGACGATCGCTACCTGGCCCGCAACAAGTTCTTGGCCGGCCCGGCACCAGCGATCAACATCGTTCCCAGTGGCAAACAGACGCGGTTGTTTCGGCGCAGTCCGATCGAACCGTGGCGAAAACTCAGGACACGCCTGCGGAGCCAGGGCCTGATTCCCGGTTCCGATGAGGGAGGCAAACCGGGAGGATTCTTCACGGGTGTCACCGGAGTGACGATCTATCGTGGCGACGCCTGGCCGGAGGCCTACCACGGCAACCTGTTGATTGGCGAGGTGTCCAACAACCTGTTGTTTCGAGCCCGGCTGAAGGACGCTGGGGTTTCGTTGGTGGCGAGTCGAGCCGACGTTGGAGCCGAGTTCCTGGCTTCGAAATCGGTTTGGTTCCGGCCGGTCCAGTTGGCCAATGCCCCGGACGGAACCCTTTACGTGATCGACATGGCTCGTGAACTGATCGAGGGGGCCGCGTTTCTAGCTGATGTCATCCTGAAACACATGGATGTCACCAGTGGGATGGCCATGGGCCGGATTTACCGGCTGGTTCCCGAAGGGAAAAACCTCAGGCCACCCCCGCAACTTGGAAAACTGTCGACGGCGGAACTGGTGGCGTTGTTGGATCATCCCAACGGTTGGCATCGCGACACGGCCTCGCGATTGCTTTTCGAGCGACAGGATCCCCAGGCAGAGAGGTCTCTGCGTCGGTTGGCAAGAATGGCTCGTCAGCCCATCGGTCGTGTCCATGCGCTGTGGAGCCTGGTGGGGCTGGCCCGGGACGGAAAAATGGATGAGGGGCCGGGCGCCCTGACGCCGGACCTGGTGTTGGCGGCCCTGGAGGATAAGGACCCGAACGTGCGTGTCCAGGCGTTGCGTCTCTCGGAACGATTGGTGGACCGATCCGAGGCCTTGCGGTTGAAGCTGGCCGGCATGGTCGGCGATCCAGAATTGCGGGTCCGTTACCAGTTGGCCTTTTCGCTGGGAGAAATTGATGCGGCGTCGGCACGGGCGGCCCTGGCCCGGCTGGTGACTCGTGATGGATCGGATCAGTGGGTGCGATTGGCTGTCCTCAGTTCCCTGGGGCGAGGTGGTGGGGAGGTCTTCGGCCGACTGTTGACGGACAAAAAATACCGGACCTCCGGTGCCGGTCGCGACGTGTTGGTGGCATTGGCGGGTCAAATCGGTGCGGCCGATTCGGCCGGAGATGTGGCGGCGGTGATTGCCGGCGTTGCCGATTTGCCACCGGAGGAGAAATCACTGGGACAGGCTGTGGTGGCCGGGCTGCTTTCCAAACGCACCGGTGCTGCCAAGACCCGGTTGGCCGGTGCCGGAGGCGGTGAGGCTCGCCGGTTGCTGGCCGGTTTGCTGGCCCAGGCGCGGCAGGTGGCGCCGGACCGTAAGCGGAAGACCGCGGATCGAGTCCAGGCGGTGCGCACGCTGGGCCTGGGTGGGTTTACCACGGACCGGAAATTGTTTTCTTCGTTGCTGACGATTGCAGAGGTTCAGCCGGTGCAAGAAGCGGTCCTGGAGACACTCGGGCAGTTTGATGATCCGGCAGTTGCCGTGTTGTTGCTGGCACGCTGGAAAAGCCTGAGTCCCAGCCTGCGACGGCGGGCCGCCGAGACATTGTTTTCGCGAACCGGGTCCACCCGCACGCTGTTGGCGGCGGTCGAGGATGACGAGGTGGCACGGGCCGACCTGGATCCGGCACGGGTGCAATTGTTGAAGCTGTCTGGAGACGAGATGATTCGCAAGCAGGCCAGCCGTCTTTTTCCGGACGGGGGACGCACGACCCGCCAGGAGGTCATCAAGCGTTACCAGCCGGCGTTGAAGTTGGAGGGCGACGTGGCTCGGGGGCGAAAGGCCTTTCGCAAGATCTGTGCGGCGTGTCACCGCCTGGAAGGGCACGGGAAAGCGGTGGGGGCAGAATTGGCCGGTATCGCCGACCGTGGCCTCGATGCGGTGTTGCTCAATGTCCTGGATCCCAATCGTGAGGTGAAGCCGCGGTTTTTGAGCTACGTCACCGCGACCACCGAAGGGCGGATCGTGACAGGAATGATCACCGCCGAAACGGCCAACAGTATCACGTTGCAGAGAAGCGACGGGACGATTACGACTGTCCTGAGAGTCGATATCGAAGAACTCAACAGTACCGGGTTGTCGTTCATGCCCGAGGGCCTTGAAAAACAGGTCACCGTCCAGATGATGGCCGATCTGCTGGCCTACCTCGCCGCTGTACGGTAGGCCCTTGGCACGCCCTGTGTTGGTAGATTGGGGCGACCGTGATCCCCCGGACCGCCCGGTAGCGGAGGCTGCTGTTCACCGTTAGAGTCGAACGTCTCTCGAGTTGTACTCTCATTCACTCCCCGGCTGCCAGGACGACGCAGAGATGACCAGTGCCAGGATCGTGTTGTTACCCGGAGATGGGATCGGGCCCGAGGTCGTCGGAGTGGGACAGGGGGTACTCGAAGCGGTGGCTTCGCGTTTTGGGCATGATTTCACGTTTGAAACCGCGACGATTGGCGGAAAGGCCATCGACGAGACGGGGAATCCATTGCCCGAGCCGACCCTGTCGGTGTGCCGCGACAGTGATGCGATTCTGCTGGGGGCCGTGGGCGGACCGAAGTGGGACGATCCGGCTGCCGCGACACGTCCTGAACAGGGGCTGTTGACCCTGAGAAAGGAACTGGCACTCTTTGCCAACCTCCGTCCGATCACCGCTCACACACAACTTGTCGATGCCTCGCCACTGAAACGTGACATCATCGACGGTGTCGATATCCTGTTCGTTCGAGAACTCACCGGTGGAATTTACTTTGGGGATTCCGGGCGTCGCGAGAGCGATGGCGGCGAGGCGGCCTACAGCGAGATGGTCTACGAGACGGCCGAGATCGAACGGGTAGTGCGGATGGCCGCCGAGGCGGCACGGGGGCGAGATGGTCGGTTGACAAGCGTTGACAAGGCGAACGTGCTGGAGGTGTCGCGGTTGTGGCGACAGGTGGCCGAACGGGTGATGCGGGATGAGTTTGCCGACATCCAGTACGACGTGGTGCTGGTTGACGCGATGGCAATGCACCTGATCAGTCGTCCAACCGACTTCGACGTGGTTGTCACGGGGAACATGTTTGGTGACATCTTGACCGACGAGGGTTCGATGCTTCCCGGGTCGCTGGGATTGTTACCCTCGGCCTCGCTTGGGGAAAGCGGTCCCGGGCTCTATGAACCGATCCACGGCAGCGCCCCGGACATTGCCGGTGAGGGGATTGCGAATCCACTGGCAACGATCCTGGCCGCGGCCATGCTGTTGCGGCACTCCCTGGGCCTGGAGTCGGAAGCGGCGGCGGTCGAGAAGGCGGTTGACGAGGTGCTCGACGCGGGGCACCGTACTGTCGATATCGCTGCCGGTGGCCCGAGTATTGGGACGCTCGAGATGGGCCAGCGGGTCCTCGAGACGTTGGCCGGTTAGGACTGGCTGGCCAGGTGCTTGATCCGTGATTCGATGGCGTGGAACAGGGCGATCACCACGGCCAGGGAAACACCCGCCGCGGTGACCCAGGGGACAAGGGTCATCAACAACAGGACGAGGGTGGAATCGGCACCGCTGGAAGCACCGGCGAAGCTGAACATCAGCATGAACATGGACCACGCGAAGCCACCAATGGTGTTCATGAAGTAGGTGCAGATCATCGCCAGCACGACGTATCCCCATCGGACCGTCAATGCGAAGTAGGCCGTCAACTCGACGAACAAAGCGATCTGCATCAGTACCAGTGTGATTGCCATGGGGATGTAGAGCAGCCCCATGAAATCACCCGCATCACTCCGGCCAGCCGCCTGGAAAATGGATCCGAGCACCTCTTGTAATATCAGCAGCCCGCCGATCAGCGTCATCACGGCCACCGGAATCAACGCCGCGAGGCTGCTGAACAATTTGGACCAGAGGAATGCTCGAATCGTTTGCGGTAGCAGCACCAGTGTCGAGAGTGTCTGCCCCTGCAGTTCGAACCTCAGGCTGCGTCCGACATTGGATCCGAGTTCGAGTGTGCCGGCGAAAAGGCCCAGGCCCAGCATCCAGGCACCCAGCAGACTCCATTCCCAGCGATCCGGGGGATCGAAGAAACCGACCAGGAAGGCGACCAGGCCGGTGAGCAGGCTGTAGAGCGCAATCCGGGTCAAGATACCGACGACTCCGCCGGTGACGAAATGGAGATCTTTCCAGATCAGTGATCGGGCATTCGACCAGCACTCCCCGATTTCCCGGCTTCCACGTTTTCGCGTGACCATTGCGACGCACATCGTGGCCAGGGGGAGTCCCAGTGCCAGGAGTGTCGTTACCGCCATCACGGATTCGTGGGGCGGAGAATTGCTGAGAGGCACGCCCAGCAAAACTGATCGGAGAAGGGGATAAGTCAAAAAGACCACCACCAGAACCGGTAGCACAATCAGGAGTGTGAGGCCGAGCGTCTTGATTCGAATGTGGCTGCGGACGAGGCGGCCGAGGGGTGCCGCGTGGTCGGCGGTGTGTGGCTGTCGGGTGCAGCGTTCAAAGATCGCCCACGACGTCACGAACATCGTGGCTCCTCCCCCCAGTTGACAGTAGAACTGTCGGTCCAGAATTGCGCCATCGAATCCCAACGACATCACCTCGCTGAGACGTTGGGCAACTGACCAGACCGAGATCCACTGAATCGCATCGCTGGCGATGGCCAATTGAGGGAACTGTGTGCCTCCAGCGCCGAGAATCGATAGAAACACCTGGAGGATCAATGGAATCAAGATGGTCAGGCAGATCATCAGGGCCGCCTGTCGGGTCCGACGAGCGATCACGCTGGCCAGGATGCCCAATCCGGCCATCAGCAGGATGTACCCGGCCAGGGTGATGTATGCCGCCTGGATCTGCCGGCTGTGGACTCCGCCGAGCGTGACGGCCAATTGTACGAACGGGAACTGGATCGCCAGTAGCAACAGGGCATTGAGCAACCGGGGGCCGAGCTTCCCCAGGAGAATTCCCAGCGGGTTGACCCCGGCCATCTTCAACAGGCCCAGGGTCTGCTCCTCTTTTTCCTCGGTGATCGACGACGTGAAGAAACTCATCCCGCCCAGCGTGATGAAGGCGAAGTTGGTGTACGTGATGTAGGAGAAGAAATTGAGTCCCGGGGTCGCGCCAATTGACACGACATTTTCAACCCAGGCCAAAAGCAGCATGAACAGGAAGATGGCGACCAGCAGGAACCGGAGCGCGTGCATTTGCCAGCGACGGCAATCCAGTCGCAGTCCCCGGGTCATCAGGGCCAGTGTGCCTCGGAGCATCAACGGACTCCCTGCTCGGTCAGGTCCATGAATGCCTCGTTGAGATGTTTCAGGTCTTTCTGGAACCCCTCGATCGGAATACCCAGTTGCAGTACCGAGGCCAACAACTGGTTGCCCGTCTCGGCCTGAGACGCACATTCGACCCGGAACTCGTCCGTGTCGTCGACCCGGTCGACCGTGACCACCTCGTCCAGCCCCAGCAATGCCTCTGCCACACCGGACTGGCCCGCCGACACCATGATGCGGAACGCATTGGTGTCGCTGTCCTGTTCGAGTAGTTTTCTCATGGGACCGCTGTAGCGGAGCCGGCCGCGGTCGATGATCGTCACGCTGTCGCACAGTTCGGCCAGTTCGCTAAGAATGTGTGAACTGATGAAAATGGTTTTGCCCATCTGTCTCAGGGCTCGCAGGATTTCCATCAACTCGATTCTCGCACGTGGGTCCAGCCCGCTAGCGGGTTCATCGAGCAGCAGCAGGTCGGGGTCGTTGACCAGCACACGGGCCAGGCCGATACGTTGCTGCATGCCTCGTGACAATCCACTGATCAGGCTGTCGCGACGGCCATCCATGTCGGTCAGCGCCAGCACGTCACCGATCACGCGTCGGCGATCGGCCAGATTGAGCCCGTAGGCGGCTGCAAAAAAGTCCAGGTATTCGGTGACGGTCATCTGGCGGTACATGCTGAAGTGGTCAGGCATGAACCCGATCTGTCGACGCACGGCCTTGGTGTTGGCCAGGACATCCTTGTCGAAGACACGGACGGTGCCCGACTGCGGTTGCAGGAGCGTACAGATCAGCTTCAGTACGGTCGTTTTTCCCGCTCCGTTGGGACCAACAAACCCGTGGAGTGATCCGGAAGCCACCTGGAAGGTGACACGGTCGACAGCCAGGTGGTTGCGAAAACGGTGACTGATGTTGCGGATGTCGATCGCCACCTCGTTGGCGGGCAGGAGCGGTTGCGTGTCCATCGGAGGTGCCGTGTCTTTTTCCGTGCCGCCGGATGGGGCCGGGGCCTCGGGATGTGTTGGGACGGCGTCATCGGATGGCGACTCGGGGTGTTTTTCATTCATCGTTGGGATCCCGCTCGTACCGCGATGTCCGTGGGGCCAGACGGTCGTGGTGGTGAGTGTTCCTGGAGGGGCGATTGGGCGGTCTCGGCTCGAACCGGGGCGGTCACGTCTTGAACGAACAGTGCCCGGCCGGCGTGCCCGGTTCGTTGTGGCTGCTTGATGTGGAACGTCTCGGGGAGATTGGTCAGCAGGAACAATCGCAGACGATCCGGACGTAGCGGCTGGGCCTTGACTGCCGGGTCGATCCACCTGAGAGTGCGAGACAGCAGTGGATCGATCAGGCCCTCGTACACCTTGTCGACGGGTTGCTTCGGGTTGGTGCCGAAAATGCCGCGACGGGGTGATGAGAAGTTGCCCTGGGGGCGGGCCAGCGAATCAACCATCCTGCTGGCGCCGGTGGCGTGCACAAGTATCACGTCGCCGTCGGTGCCGGGACCAGGGGTCAGCCGGAGAAGCTGGGAACCATACTGGACCCAGGCCGACCGCACGCTGGGCGTGTCTTTCGCGGGCGAGAGTTGGATTTTGATGGCGATCGGGTTTCGCTTTCCGAGACGCCATTCGATCACCTGAGGATTCCATTGGGGGCCGGTGGCAGCGATACGGTGCACGAAGGGACGAAGCGTGTAGGGTGCGATTGCAACGCGAAAACGACCGTTGAAACCGTTGACGATGGAACCTGGGATCTTCCCGGTGCTGCCAGGAACGGCGAACAACTGGCCGCCGATGGCTGGACCTGCTGAGGCGTCCGGCCGGGTGTGAGAAATCGTGTAGGTGTCGCCATCAATGACGAACAGTGCCGACCACTGTTGGACGTCCCACCGGTTGCCGCCAAGGTGCCGGGCCGTGGCCAGGCTGTTGACCACCGTCGCCTCGTCGTAGGCCCTAGCGCCGATCCAGGAGAACCCCAGGCTGAAAACCAGGATCGTGGCCAGAATCGAACCCAGCACGATCCGGTAGTCAATTCGCTTGAGTCCCAGTACCAGGCCGCCGGGAAACAGCAATAGCCAGTACAGCCCAGCCAGTGCGAAGATGATCAACCAGTTGTGGTCGGGAGTGGTCATCTGCTTGAAACGGGTGAAAAAAGACATGTCCGAGGAACTGGACAGCCCGTTGAAAACCGGGGCCACTGCCGTCTCTTCATTGGAAGTCTTGGGACTGGCCCGTCCGGCGGAGACGGTAGCGACAAATGAGGCGTCGATGCCAGACCGGCCACGAGGGTGAAAGCGAATCTCGCCGCTGCCGTGATTGGGCCGGGGCGGGAGAGGGGGAGTGGCGTCCGGGGGTTGGTTGAGAATTCCAAGCGAGGTGGGAAAACGGGGATGTCGTCCGGTTGTGTCGTGCAGGACATGAACCCGTCCACCACGTCGGACCCAGTCGGTGAAGGCACGTCGTTGTGAGTCCTGCCAGCGGGGAACGTGGTCCAGGAAAACCGTCCCCAGTGCGTCGCAGGTTGTGACACTCGCG
>CAWVUS010000095.1:0-16722 GCA_963933195.1 uncultured Planctomycetaceae bacterium | reverse complement strand
GGATGCGGATCATGTTCTCCAGGTCGATCACAAAGATCTTGCCGTCTCCGATCTGGCCGGTTCGAGCTGTCTGCTGGATCGCCTCGATCACCCGCTCCGTGTCATCGTCTCCCACCACGACTTCCATCTTGACCTTCGGCAAGAAGTCGACGGTGTACTCGGTTCCGCGGTATTGTTCCTTGTGTCCCTTCTGGCGTCCAAAGCCACGGACCTCCGATACGGTCATGCCCTGCACACCGATCTCGGTCAGAGCATCCTTGACCTCTTCGAGCTTGAAGTGACGGATAATTGCTTCGATCTTCTTCATCGGTCCCGCCGTGTGAGTTTCGTTGAGTCGCCTTCACCCGCGAACAACCAACCGGGTTGTCAGCCAGCGAGGCAAGTGCCCTAGATTATTCTAAATTCGGCAGAATTGGACTAGAGAAAGATGTATCCCTCTTCCCCGTGCTGGTTCAAATCCAACCCCTCCCGCTCCGCGTCCGGATCGACTCGCAACCCGGTCGTGGCCCGGACCACGAGCAGTAGTACCCACGTGCCAACGATCGCCAGGATCGTGGTGACCAGCAGGCCCACGAGCTGGTTCACCATCTGGGTGGTGCCACCGTGGATCAGCCCGTTGTACTGTGGCTCGCCGGTCACCGCCGGCGAGGACAACACTCCGGCCATCAGCAGGCCCACCACGCCACTGGTCCCGTGCACACCGAAGACATCCAGCGAATCATCGTAACCGAGTCGATTCTTGACGTTGGTGCACATCACGTAGCAGATGACCCCGGCCATCAACCCGATCAACAGGCCCGAGAGGGGACTGACCGATCCACAGGCTGGGGTGATGCACGCCAACCCGGCCACTCCGCCGGTGCACGCCCCCAGGACCGTCGGACGCCCTCCCTGGATCCACTCGATCGCCAGCCATCCCAGCAGCCCAGTCGCTCCGGCCAGGTGAGTCGTCACGAACGCATTGGCCGCCAGCGGATTGACCCCCAGGGCACTTCCGGCGTTGAATCCAAACCAGCCGACCCACAGCAACGCTGCTCCGATCGCCGTGTAAGTCAGGTTGTGTGGCGGCATCGCTTCGCGGGCAAAACCCACCCGTGGTCCCATCACGATGCAACAGACCAGCGCCGCGACGCCGGAACTGAGATGGACCACCGCTCCCCCGGCAAAATCCAGCAGGGGAAACGTCGCGTCGCTATTGGCCACGCTCAACCAGCCGTCGTCGGCCCAGACCCAGTGGGCCAACGGACAGTACACCAACAGTCCCCACAGAACCGAGAACACGCACATTGCCGAGAACTTCATCCGCTCGGCAAACGCACCACAAATCAGAGCCGGCGTGATGATGAAGAACATCATCTGAAACACCATGTGGACCGACCTCGGCAACGACCCGGCCATCGGTACCACCTGGCTGCCATCGGTCCATTCCGGCAACACGCCAGCCAGCAACAGGTAGTCCATCCCGCCGACAAAACCACCCAGCACGCTGCTGCCAAACGCAAGGCTGTAACCGCACACGACCCACACGACCGACATCAATCCCACCAGGGACGCGCACTGCATCAGGACACTCAGCACGTTCTTTTTTCTCACCAGCCCACCGTAAAACAGGGCCAGCCCAGGTGCCGTCATCATCAGCACTAGTGCCGAACAAACAAGCACCCACGCGGTGTCAGCCTTGGCCGCGGGATCGTCCAAAGACACCGGTGCCGTCCCATCGGCAACCGCCGAGGCGGGCGTCAGGGTCAACAGAAACACCAGGGCCAGCCAGTGGCTTCTGGACATGATCTTATTCTCCTGGAAACAGTGTCCGGCTCGGACTCGACCCGCGACAGTTCTTGACCGGCCCCTCTGGATCCTCAACTCGACGTCCATTAGGATTCGGCTCGGGCCTGCCACTCGCTTGGAGAGCAGGCTCCGTCACCAACACTGTGCAAGTTTTATGCCGTCAACCGGCAGATTCTGCCGGCCAGAATTCACTCTCCGGACCCCACGTTCAGCCGATCCACCAGGTTGAGCGATCCCAACAAGGAGCGTCGGATCCACGATGCCGTTTAGCCAACTGGGTGTACCACTGGCTCTCCTGGTCATCACCACCTCGGGTGTCCTGGGGGTTTTGTTTGCACCGAGCCTCGACGCGATGGTCGTCCGCGTGGGTGCCGATCGTCCCACCCGGGCCTGGATGGCAACCGGACTGGGCCTGGGCTGGGCCCTGCTGTCGATGGCAGTGGTCCTGGGCGGTTGCCAGCAGATTCCCTACGTGCAGCCGGACCCGATCAGTCTCTGGATTCGATTGGGATACCACGGCGTGCTGCTCGCGTTGTTGCTGATGGCAACCTGGATTGACCTGCGTCACACCGAGATCCCCGACGGGATCACCATCCCCGGGACACTGATCGGTGTCGCCGCTGCGACCCTGTCCGGCGACCTCCAGATGATTCACCTCTGGATGGACTGGAACCCGGTTTCCGAACAGCTGCACGGCGGCAACGTGGTGATCCCCGAGTGGATTCGTGAGCACCAACACTGGCACGGACTGGCCTGGAGTACGGCAGGAATGGCCTGCGGGGGCGGGCTGACATGGTTGGTCCGGGCGGTCTCCAGGTGGGTGCTTGGCCGAGAGGCACTGGGCCTGGGAGATGTCACACTGATGGCAATGATCGGTAGCTTTGTCGGCTGGCAACCGGTGTTGTTCATTTTCCTGCTGGCTCCATTCTGTGGGATCGTTGTCGGCGTGCTCGCCCGGATGCTGACCAACCGTCCGTTCATCCCCTACGGTCCGTTCCTGGCCACCGCAGCAGTGTTGATCCTGCTGGCCTGGCGGTGGATCTGGCTGTTTCCTCACGATGCACCTCGGGGTGGATTCGCCGTCCGCAATCTCTTCGGAGACGCCGTGAGCCTGGCGATCCTGGGCGGATCGTCCCTGGCAGCTTTCTGCGGACTACTGGCCATCGTGCGGCTCTACGGAACGATCCCCGTCCGTGGACGCCGCCTGCGCGACCAGGGCCACGCCGCTCACCCCGACGATTCCTCGACGTCAGATTCCTCGACGTCGTCCGAGGCAGACGAGGCCAACCCCAATCGCTCGGCGAGTTCCTCGTAGTCCACCGGTCGATCGGTGCTCGCGGGCACCGCCCCCGTGGTCAACTCGTCCACCTGCGATTGGGCCTGGGCCCGGGCCTCGTCGTAGGCGCCCGGATTCAGCCGCCTGAGAACGTCCAGGAACGCGCGGGTCGACGGATCGATCGACAACTGCCAGCCGGTCGGCCAACGCGAGTCACTCGACACGGGAAGGGAAGCCAACAACCCCATCGAACTCCCTCCAACTCGGACGGTTGGAAATCCGAAGCTACGGTGGCGGTTCGATTCCGAGTGATCGGGTTGCCACCAGACAGGGCCCGCGACTGTGCGCGACATATTCGAGGGCGGCAACCACCAGTGTCAATACGACACGAAATGGAATCTCGTGGAAACGAAAAACGCTCCGCCGACGGCTAGATCATGTCCAGCTTCGGGTGTCGTCCTTCCGGGGGACGACAACACTCGTCGCACGTGCCGTAGACTTCCAGCCGGTGCCCCCGCTGACGGAACCCGTGGGAGGCCGACACCTCGGCCACCACCTTGGAGATCTCCGTCGCGGGAAACTCGATCAATTCTCCACACTCGTTGCAGATCAGGTGATCGTGCTGCGGGTAACCATAATCGTGCTCGAAGACGTCTCGCCCATTGGCCCGTGCCACCTTCCGCAACAATCCCGCGCGTTCCAATTCCTGTAAGGTCCGGTACACCGTCGCACGACTGACACGACGACCGTCTGTTCGGGCCGTCAATGTCGACACCAACTCCTCGCGATCGAAGTGCTCGTGAGACGAGAAGACCTGCTCGAGCACCAATTCCCGCTCGCGGGTCAGCCGCTTGTTCCTGGTCGAGAGATACTCGCCGAACTTGTCGCGAGGCGACACGGCCACCGAGACATTTTCCAGGTCACTCACGCCATCCCCCCGAACAATTGACACTCACCGTGATTACCCCGTCGCTCTCAACTGATCGAGAGTTTCCTGGTAAGCGTCCAGTTGCGTCGTCACTTCTTCTGCACCGTAGCCCTGGGAGACCCAGAAGCGTCGTTGCCCCTCGAGAATCGCCGACGACTCGGCCGGAGACTGCTCGGCCAGCCAGTTGGCGTGCGCCGGATCAACGGCCAACGGCGGCAGGGCCGTCCCCGTTGGGGCAACCTCACCAACCGCCCCTGCACCTGAAACCGGAGCTCCGGCCTCGACCCTCGCCTGCGCCTCGGGTGAAAATTCCACCCGGTCGACTGCATCCGTGGGCGCCACGTCACTGGCGGGTGTCACAGTTTCGGGAGGTTGAATCGGCTGCAGCGGCTGGCCGCCTCCGATCGGTGCGGGACCTGTCACTTCCATGTCGACGTTTCCTGGTGAGTTTCGTCCATCGGCCCATCAGCAGGGCAGGTGTAGGGGAGATCATACCGGAACCTGATTCGGCTCGGCAATACCTTGTCGACCAGTCGTCGATTCATCCACGGCTGTACGGGCCCGTCGCCGATCCGACAAGATCACCCACACCCGCCTCAACACACCGACCAATGATCGCCGCGGCCTCCAGTACCTGTTCACGATCAACGTCCAGGTGCGTACAGGCCCGGAGGCGATGAGATCCGCTGGCCCCCACCTTGACTCCCATCTCCAGTGCCTTGGCAGCCAGTTGGGTGGCGTCACCAATCTCTGGATCAATCTCAAAAAAGACCAGGTTGGATTCCACGTCATCCGGATCAACCCGAACACCATCATTCTCTGCCAGCGCCTCGGCAAAGGCCCTGGCATTGGCGTGGTCATCGGCCATCCGGTCAACATGATGGTCCAGGGCATACACGGCTGCCGCGGCCACGATGCCCGCCTGCCGCAAGGCACCTCCAAAGAGCTTGCGGGATCGTCGTGCCGCCGCCATGTCCTCGGCCGACCCCACCAGGATCGATCCCATCGGGCACCCCAGTCCTTTGGAGAAGCAGATCGAGACCGTGTCGTAGTGTCGCGTGGCCTCGGCCGCCGAATAGCCGCCGGCGACGCAGGCGTTGAACAATCGGGCCCCGTCAACATGAGTTTTCAGGCCGTTCTCGTGAGCCCACTGGCCCACCCGATCGAGTTGATCCAGCGGCCACGGACGACCTCCTCCCGCATTGGTCGTATTCTCGACGCAGACCAGGCGTGTGCGGCACAGGTGCTGGTTGTCGGCCCGAAGTTTTCCTTCCAACCCGTCGACATCGATCATCCCGTTCTCACCGGGCAGCAATCGGCAGGTGACCCCCGACAGCACCGCGGGACCACCCGCTTCGAAATTGGCGATATGGCCGGTATCGGCGATCAACAGTTCGTCGCCGGGCTGGCAATGAGTTCGCACGCCCATCTGGTTTGACTGGGTGCCGGAGCAGGCGAACACGGCCGCCTCTTTCTCCAACCGTTCGGCGACCATCGCCTCCAGCCGGTTCACCGTCGGGTCGGCACCTGACATGTCGTCCCCACATTCGGCCTCGGCGATCGCCTGGCGCATCGCGGGTGTAGGACGTGTCACGGTGTCGCTGTACATGTTGATAAACGGGTCACTCATCGCCGATCCTCAGTTCTTTTTTCTTGGAACGCCTGCAATTCCTTCCCTCACTCTAGTCCTCCTCTGGTAGCTTCTTCAACGGTGCCCGAACCATCGATCGTGTGGTCAGCCTGCCGGAGAGCCACTACGATAGCCCTGCGGCGGTCCCCGACATCTCCAGGTCGCACCCGATGACGCTCGAAATCACCATCTGCAACACACGAGACGAAGAAGCCGGAGCGTTGATTGATCGGCTCCGCGAGAGGCTCAGTCCGCGAGGCGATATCGTCTCGGAGGCTGGTCGAGCCCGCACCTTGGAACTCTTTGGCGAGCCGCTTTCGCCACAACAGGTCGTCGACCGCATCTGCCACGATATCGCCTCCAACGGTCTCGAAGCCCTGTTGGATTACACCCACCGACTGGACGGCACCGACCTGGACGCCGACACAATCCGGGTCACCGGCGACGAGTTCCAGGCGGCTCACCAGGCGGCTGCCCCCGAGTTTTTGGACACGATCCGACGGATTCGCGACAACATCGCCGAATTTCAGTCGAGCCTGCTGCCGGCCAACGTGACCGTATCACGGCAGCGATCCAGCGGGGCAGGGGAGGGGGGCGTCGTGGAGTTGCAACAGCGATTCCGCCCCCTGCGGCGCATCGGTGTCTGCGTCCCCGGTGGAGCCGCCGCTTACCCCTCGACCCTGCTGATGACAACCGTCCCGGCCCGAACGGCCGGCGTGGAACAGATCGCCGTCGTGGTCCCTCCGACCGACTTCGGTGGTTACAACGCCGACCTGTTGGCCGCCTGCCACGAACTGGGAATCGACGAGGTCTACCGCGTGGGTGGGGCACAGGCCGTGGCGGCGTTGGCCTACGGAGTCGAGGGGATCGAACCGGTCGACAAGATCGTCGGACCAGGAAACCTGTTCGTCGCACTGGCCAAGCAACGCGTCTTTGGCGAGGTGGACATCGATTCAATCGCCGGTCCCAGCGAGGTGGTCGTGATCGCCGACGAAACCGCCGACCCACGATTTTTGGCCAGCGACCTGATCTCGCAAGCCGAACACAGCCCCGGCGCGAGCGTGCTGTTGACCTGGCACGAACCACTGGTCGCCGAGGTTCACAGGGCACTGGAACAACAACTGGAACAACTGCCACGTGGTGACCTGGCCCGGCAGAGCCTCAACCAGTTCGGAGCCCTCATCGGAGTGGCCGACCAGGACGAGGCGATTGAACTGGCCGAGCGGATGGCCCCGGAACACCTGCACATCTCGACGGCGGACCCCGACGCCGTGCTCTCGCGCGTCCAGAATGCCGGGGCGATTTTCATGGGGCATTTCACGCCCGTCGCCCTGGGAGACTACATTGCTGGCCCCTCGCACGTGCTGCCCACCGGTGGCACCGCCAGGTTCGCCAACGGACTTTCGGCCAACGACTTTCTCAAGCAATCGAGCGTCATCCGGTACGACCGCCAGTCACTGGCAGCCGATGCGGAGGACGCCTGCCGGATGGCCGAAGTCGAGGGCCTGACCGCGCACGCGGCCAGTATCCAAATCCGCCTGGACACCCCGGGCCCTGACGGATCAGCCTGAACCGGGCGCCATGCTCGCAACCGCGTCCCAGTCGACGTCGACCCCCAGGCCCGGACCGGTGGGAGTCTCGATCACCGGCCCGTTCACCACGATCGGGTTGGTCGCCACGCGAGCCTCGTGATAGTCGGGCCCCAGGATGTCACCCGGGTAGGTCTCGACCTGCATGTTGGGACACGCCACCACCAGGTGGCACATTGCTGCGGCCGCCACGTCCAGTTCCAGGTTCGACCCGATGCTGCAAGCGACGCCGTGTTCGGCGGCCAACGCGGCAATCTCCCACGACTTGCGAATGCCACCATTCTTGCCGGGATACAGGCTGATCACGTCACACGCCTCGTGACGGATACACTCCATCGCGTCGGGCAGGTCGAAAACGATGTCGTCAGCCATCACGGGACAATTGATCGCGCGGCGAACCTCGGCCAACGCGTGAAAATCACCGTTTGTGGTCGGTTGTTCAAACAAGCCGACATTCAGATCGGCCATGCGTTCCATCGCGGTGATCGAGGTGGGAGCATCCCAGCCGGCGTTCGCATCGATGACCAGGTCGCGGTCCGGCCCGATCGTTTCCCGCACCACGGCCACCCGCTCCACGTCCTCGTCGATGTCGGTGCCAACCTTGACCTTGATCGTCGTGAACCCCTCCTCGACCAATTCCGCTGCCCGCTGGCGAGCGCGGTCGAGCGGGTAGGCACCCATCGAGAACCGGCACGTAATCGGCAACGGTCGCACCGCACCGCCGAGCAACTCGAAAACCGGTTTCCCAGCCTCCTTGCCACGGATGTCCCAGCAGGCCATTTCGATCGCGCTCTTGGCAAACCAGTTTCCCGCTGCCGCCCGATCCATCAGGTGATCGACGGCAGGAATATCCAGCGGATCACACCCGATCAACAGTGGAGTGAACACGTGATCGATGATCGCCTGCGCACCCCACGCCGTCTCACCGCTCCACCGGGGCATCACCGTCGCTTCACCCACTCCCTCGATGCCCGCATCGGTCTCGACCCGAACCAGGACATAACGCGAGACGATGTGTTGGCCAAGCGAGGAGATCATCCGGCGAGCCGGCTTCAACGGGATTTCAACCTGGTGACTCGTGATTCTCGTAATCTGCATCGACTTCCCCGTTTCCCCGCGCATCGCGTATCATCAGCAGCGACCAGCATACCGCCCGCCACCACCGTTTCCAGAGCCCCGCGCCCGAGACCGTGAAAACAATCTTCCTGCCACTCGCTGTCATCAGCACGCTGTTGCTCAGTGGCACGCTGCTGCTGGGGCTCGTCATCGAGGACGCTGCCGATGCGAAATTGAGCTACCAGGTCGACTATCACCTCTGGACCTCAATCGGTGGCATGCTGTTCGCCACGCTCGTGCATGGCCTGGTGATGACCTACTTTATTGGCACCGGACGCTGGTTCGAGGAAACGGCACGAGCCTACTCGCTGGACGACGACTGCTTCCACGCCAGCAAGAAGTTGAAGTACCGCACGATCAAGACAATCGTCGCTGGCTTCCTGTTACTGCTGGTCGCTGGCACACTCGGCGCCGCCGCCGATCCGGCCTCCCCGGTGGGCTTCACCGGCTGGCTGGGACTGTCGCCGGCCACGCTGCACCTGCTGGTCGCGGCGGCCGCCGTCGCCGTCAACACGTGGACACACGTGCTCGAGTACACCGCGCTGGACGAAAATGCCGGGCTGATTGAAAAGATAATGAGCCAGGTGAGGCGGATCCGCGACGAACGGGGCCTGGACAACTAGCGCTTGAGAAACGGTTGCGCCCCGATGAAGGCCGGGTTCTTTGAGTCGCCGGCTCCGCGACGGGGCAGTGACCCGGTACGCGGTTCAAGAAAATCGGACACCGTGGGATCGGTCGATGAAAACTCCACCGACACTCCCCGCTGCCTTTTCAGCCCCGGCAACATCAGTTCGCGTTCCCCTTTTTTCACGTCCGCCGCCTCGGTCCGGGTCGACCAGTTATCGCCAATCGCACCGGCGGTGCTGAACATCTGGCTGAACTGCAATTCCACGTAGTTGTTCTCGACAAGACACTCCGGCCCACTCACCTGGAAGAACAGGTTGCGGCGGATCGTGACGTTGTCCGAACTGTCCATGGGCATGTGCGAGAACACCAGGCCGCGTCCCACATCCACAAACGTGTTGTTTTGAATCGTGATGTTTCGCCACCGGCGATTCTTTCCGGAAAACAGAATCGCAGCCTTGGCCGCCTGCACCATGGATTGCTGGACAGTCAGGTCCACCGCGTGTTCGGTCAACTCCAGGCCGGCACGCACGGGACCGATCACTCGACACTTGTGGATCCTGATGTGCGTGTTGGTGTCGTAGGGACCCGCTGAGAATTTCAGGCCCACGGCTTCTGGGCTTCCAGCCTTCAGGAACAAGCCAGTCATCTGCAGGACATCCTGGCTGGGATCCCCCGCCACGCCCTGGGCATCGACGCCCGACTTGGTGAAACCGCTGATGCGGAGATCTTCCAGTTGCACCCGATCCTGCACACCGATCAGGACCACTCCCGAGGGTTTCCCCTCGACCGCGATCTTGAATCCGGAAATCCGGATGTGCTCAACATGGGCCAACTGGATCCCCGGCTTCTGGCCAGGCGGAGCAATCACGGCCGGTTCGGCACCGGTGCTGACAATCTCGATCCCCGTCGGCCATTTCTGCGACATGCCATCGATCTCAACCGACTCGGCATAGGTCTGTCCGCCCAGAACATTGATCGTGGCCTGGACACGTCGCGAAGTCTCGCGATAGCCCGACTTGTGTTCACGAATGTGATTCAGGGCCGCAGCGATGGTCTTGAACTCGGCATCGGGACCAACCTCCAGTGTTCGCTTGGCCTTGGCCACCTGTGGCGGTGCCACCTGGCCACCGTCGCCACCATCTTTGTCCGCGCCGCCTTTTCCGCCGCCAGTCGTATCACTTCCACCGGTTGCCGCACCGTCGGAATTGCCGCCTGCATCGCCATCGTCACCACCAAGGGACGCCATCACGATCGCCACAATCACCACCAGCGCGACCACTCCCAGGCCGATCTTTATCCCGAGACCGGAACCACCGCGGCCTGACACCGTTGAACGACCACGGGGCTGCGACCGCGCTGCGGTGACACGAGAGGATGTGTCGAATTCAGGGAAGTCACCCGGCGGCTCTTCGCCCTCGACCGGGGCCGCAGTAGGCGGGGCAGGGGAGGGGGGTACCGCCGCTTCCACAACCGGTGGCAACTTCTCGACCGTACGATCCGCCTCATCCCCCACATCACGCTCACCACTCGACGCCGCCGGAGATTCTTCTCCGAGCGATGACAGAAAATCGACCAAATCAGGGTCGCCCGACGCAGCCGCCGGAGATTCGGTGTCAGAGCCAACTATTTCGGCAGTTTCTGCCGCCATGAGATCGTCGATGGCCGGCGTCGCCGGCTCGACCGGTGCAGCAACAGGTGGTGCCACCGGTGCAGCAACAGGCGGTACCACCGGTGCAGCAACAGGCGGTGCTACCGGTGCAGCAACCGGCGGTGCAACAGGTGTAGCAACCGGCGGTGCAACAGGTGCCACCGTGGGGTTTGCTGTTGGAACCGTGGTGGCGGCGTCACCACCATCCAGCCAAACGGAAAGTTGTTCGCCGACTTCGGTGGCTGTCTGGAACCGGTCATCGGGATCCTTGGACATCATCTTGGCCACCACGTCGGCCAACGGACCGGGAACATCCGACCGCGTCTCCACGATCGCCGCCGGTTCTTTGGTCTGGTGCCACATCAATCTCTGGGCCAATGTCCCCTCGTTGAAGGGAGGTCGCCCGGTCAGCAGGAAATACATCGTGCAGCCCAGGCTGTAGATGTCCGCTCGCGCGTCAACCTGGTGGCTGTCCAGGGCCTGTTCGGGAGCCAGGTAATCCGCGGTTCCCAGCACCTTTTCATCGTGCCGCAGCGTGATCGGATTCTCGTCATTCTCTTCAAAGAACCGCGCCAGCCCCAGGTCGAGAATCTTGACGACGCCCTCGGTATCAACCAGCAGGTTTCCCGGCTTGATGTCTCGGTGAACCAGCCCGGCCTCGTGGGCGTGGGTCAATCCATGAGACGACTGCCGGATGAAATCAGCCACATCGCGAAATCCCTGGGGGCCAGTGTCGGCGACCAGTTCCTGCAGGCTGTGGCCCTCGACATACTCCATCACCAGGAAATGAATCTCGGTGGTGCCGTCCACCTCGCGGTCGACATCGTAGGCCCGAACAATATTCGGGTGATCCAGCGACGCAACCGCCTGGGCCTCCCGATGAAATCGCTCGAGATAGCTGGTGTCATTGACCTTCTTGTGCGGCAGCACCTTGATCGCGCACCGCCTTCGCATCAAGACGTGCTCGGCGAGGTAGACCGAACTCATCCCGCCCTTGCCCAGCAGAGACTGCAGGCGGTACTTGCCAAGGAAAAACCCCTTGTGCTTTCCCTTGAGCAGTTTGTCGACCTGCCATTCGGTCAACGCTCCGGATGCGACGAGCATGTCGGCCACCGATTGCGAATCGGCATCCGCCGGCAAGTCGGCCACCAACTGTTCGAGCCGTTCGGCATCGACCAGTCGGCTCTGCCTGACCAGGTTGAGAAACGACTCGACGGTGAACTTCAACGCCATCCAGCCTACCTGCTGCCAATCCTCAATTGCCCGCCTCACGTGCCCTGATGTGAATCTAACATATGCCCCCACCCTTTGGTATACTCCCGCCCGCTCGCACGCCGAGTTGCCTCTTTATGAGGTTCGTTCCGTCCTTGGCCCACCCAGGCCGTTTCCACCTCGCCGTCGTTCTCGGCGCCCGAATCAAACGCAAACCACCAGCCAGCGTGGCCGTACTGTTGGACAACCTGTTCCAAGTGGAGCCGACCGCATCGTGACCGCATCCCAAGACGATGACATCCGTCACCAGTTGGAACTGGAAACGGGTCAGATCGACGGATCCTGGAGACCCCGACTGGGATCGGTTCTGCTGTCGGTGGCCACCGTGCTCTTTTTCTTTTCGGCGATCGCCGGCCCTGCCGCCTTGGACATCCCCCACGCCGGAGCCTACGGCCTGTTGGCAGCCCTGGTCCTGGCGATCTTCGCCGTCGTGCTGCTACGGCAACCCAGGGAGGCACGGGATTTCGGCTGGCAGGCACAACGTCCTGGCCTGAGGTTTGACTCCGTCGTGCTCTACACCCGCTCGTCCTGCCATCTCTGCCACCAGGCTCGTGAAACGCTATTGATGCACGCCGAGTACCTTTCCGAGATCTCCGAGGTCGACATCGACGGAGATCCCGAACTGGTCCAGCGGTACGGTGAATCGGTCCCGGTCGTGGTGATCGACGGCCGCGAACGCTTCCGCGGACAGATTGATGTCCTGTTACTCAGACGACTGATTGACGCCACGTCACCGCGAGGCGGCACCGCCTGAGTCACGGGACAGGATGGAATCACCACGATGAACACGCTGGTGATCATGGCCAAGCAACCCGTGCCCGGCATGGTAAAAACACGACTGGCTGCGTCGCTGGGCAAGCAGGCCGCTGCCGAATTGGCCGAGGCATTCCTCGAGGACCTTGTCGTTCGCCTGGACGGCAGTGCCGACCGCCAGGTCCTGGCCACCTGGCCGGACAACGACGCGGCCGCAACCTACTTCGAAACCCTTTCGGCTGGACGATTTCAACTGTGGACACAACCCGAGGGATCACTGGGCACACGACTCGCCCGCGTCATCTCCGACCACCTGGCTCCCGGCAACGACGACCGAGTGGTCGTCATCGGAAGTGACAGCCCGACACTTCCCACCCCAATGATCCCCGCGGCCTTCGAGGCACTCGAGCAGGCCGATGTTGTTGTGGCCCCGGCCGACGACGGTGGTTACGTGCTGATCGGCCAGCGACGGGAGGTCCCGGGCCTGTACGAACGGATCAGTTGGAGCACCTCGCAGGTGTGGCAACAAACGCGAAACCAGTTGATGGCCAGCGGCACATCGTTCGTCGAGTTGACCGGCTGGTATGACGTCGACACGCTCGATGATCTCTCTCGCCTTGACCGGGAACTCGGCCCCGGTGACCGGCAGGGCAGGGCGGGGCCGTTGACCCGGCAACGGATCGACGGCTTGCCACCGGGCTGGGATACCCGCCCAACCGACGGTTGACTATACTCTCGCCGTTGGGTTCCTCAGGCCCTTTCCCTTGCGGAGATCGTCCCGCCCGTGTCCACGCCAGGCTCCTCATCCGACCGTCCCCCGAAACTGCTGATCGCCGACGACAACCAGCAAAACCGCGAGTTGCTCGAGGCGTACCTCGTCGGGGAGGGATACGAGATCGCAATGTCCGCCGACGGACAGGAAACGCTCGACCAGGTCCAGGCGTTTGAACCAGACTTGGTTCTCCTGGACATCATGATGCCGCGACTCAGCGGCTACGAGGTCTGCCAGCAACTCAAGGAAGCCGAGGCCACCACCACGATCCCGATACTGATGGTCACAGCCCTCAACGAAATGGGCGACATCGAACGAGCGGTCGAGGCCGGATGCGACGATTTTCTGACCAAGCCGGTCAACCGACTCGAACTGACCACCCGCGTGAAGTCATTGCTGAGAGTCCGGCAACTGACCGACGAACGGGACCGACTGCTGGCTTACCTGGCCGAGGTCGATGGCTTCGATGGCGTCGGCATCCCCGAGTAACGGGTCGGCCTACTTCTTCGACGATTTCTTCCGGTTCGCACGGATCAACTGGATGAGCAGTTCGTCGAGTTGCCTCAGGCCCTCGTCGGCCTTGATCCGATAAAAGCCCACCTTGTAATTCACCACCTTGCCATCCGCATCGATCACCACCCACAACGGAAGCGTGGCATCGAGTTCCCGCGGATCGCCAAATGTCTCGAGCACCTTGCCACTGTCGGTGGCGATCGGGTAACCAAGATTCATGAATTCTCGTAGCTTCTTGACGGATCGCAACGAAGCCCTGGCCGTCTGCGGGTTGTCGAATGACGGATTGACCGCCACCCCAACCACCTCGACTCCCAGTCGTCGACGTTTTCCGTAAAGGAAATCAAGGTACCCCACCTGGCCATAGGGCTCGACCAGCTTGTCACCCTTGTAGTTCCAGAAATGCAGCACGACGATCTTGCCAGCCAGGCCCTTCGAATCGATCGTCTTGCGATCAATGGTCGAGAGCTTGAACCGGGGGGCCGGCTTGCCAACCCGCTGCTTGGCCAGTTCATCCACACTGGCGGCCCGTTTTGACTGGCCGTTGATATCCTTGGCAATCACGGCGACCAGCGAGGCAAATGGCGTCGACCTCGCCTCACCAGACAATCGACCAATCTTTGCCTTGACCCCGCCAATCTGGCCGGCGGTCAATTCGGGCCGGGTCGTATTGGGCTTGCGTTTCAATTCCTTCTGGATATCCAGCAGGGTTGTCCAGGGCTTCTTCAGCGACGCCAGGCGATCCGAGTCGACCGGTTTCTGTGAAACGATCTCCATGTCGAGTTGGAATTCGTCCCCACGTCCCATCACGATTCGCCGCGATGCAGCCACAACCAGGCCGGTCGACTTTTCGACCCAGATCGACCCGCTGCGGCCAAAACGATTCGTCAATTCAACCCGCCAACACTGTCGGTTTTTTTTTGTCTGCGAACCGGCCACCGCGTATTTCGTCCGCTCGACCGCCCAACTGGTACCGGGCTTTAGCTTGCCGAGGTACTCGAATACGGGCCGCTGCAGCGCCTGGGGATACAACGTGCCGTCATGGTCATAGAGCAAACGGATTCCCGGTTTCGTCGCTCCAACCAGGCCCACGCGACCATATCGCTCCGGCCACGACCATCGCCCGGGCCCCTGTTCCTCAATCACGAAATCGGCCGTCGCCGCCGTACGATCAACCAGGCAGTAGAGGGTGAATTGTTTTTCGGGAGCCTTGAGTGTCGATCTCCGCGGAGACAGGGTTCCCGTGAACCTCAGTTCAATCACCTCGGCTCGTGCCGAAGACAACAACACTGAACACGCCAGCCCCAAAGACAACAGTCGACACTTCACGGCTCATTCCTCGTTTTTGTGGCCTGGAAGCCTGATCAACCATCCACCTCCCGAAGTTGAAGGCCAGATGCAGTCTCCCACATCATCGTGGAGTCCGCCGGTGTTCACAAGGCCGTCACGGAACCTGTTGACACGTTTCCGAACCGCTTTTAAGCTGGTCTTCTCTGTGGCCAAAGATTGTGCCGACAGTGACTTAGGTCACTCCATCCGATGCCAACGGCAGGGCGAGTTCAGTGTCTGACGAAGTATTCAAGATTGATCAGTTCACCGTCATTGGTGACATCGCCGCCGGCCAGGTCAGCGATGTATTCGAAGTGGTCGAGGACGGCACGGGAAAAAACTTCGCGCTCAAGCTGATCCGTGAAGAAATCCTCGACACCGCCACCGAAAAGAGTTCGAAAACAATCCTGTCCCAGTTCAAACAGGAATTCAAACTCGGACAGTTGCTCGAGCACCCCAACCTCGTGCAAGTCTATGAAATGAAATTCAGGGCTCAGACACTTCTACCGGTGAAGGATCCCATCGCGTACTTCACCATGGACCACTTCCGATCCCAGAACCTCAAGGTCGCCGCGACGAGCGACCCCGAGGGAACACAACGCCAACTGCCGAAGATGCTCGAGCAGATCTGTGAGGCACTCGGATATGTCCACTCACAAGGCTGGGTGCACCGCGACATCAAACCCGACAATCTTTTGCTGACCAAGTCGTCTGAAGCTCGATTGATCGACTTTTCCCTGGCATGCAAGATCAAGAAGAAACACTCGATCATCCAGGGCACCCGAACCTACATCGCACCCGAGACGATCAAGAAGCAAAGGGCGGTTCCCCAGACCGACATGTACAGCCTGGGCGTGACCCTCTACGAGGTCCTGGCCGGTCAACCTCCATTCACCGGTTCATCACCCACCGACCTGCTCAAGAGGCACCTGGCAACCAAGCCACCACCACCCTCGCTCCTCAACGACAATATCGCCCCCGAACTTGATCGGCTGATACTGAGATTGATGGGCAAAACGCCCGCCGATCGTTTCGAGAGCATGGAGGACCTGATCGCTGAAATTCGGAACACCCGGTTCTTTCTCGAGGAAACCGAGGAGCCAACCGACGACGGGACCGACAAGGAAGACATCAAGAGTCTCGTCAAGACTCTCGACAGCCGCGCCGACGCCGCACGATCCAAGCTGTTCTCCCAAAATCCCGAACTGGCCCAGGAGCACGAGGAAAAACAGAAAGCCGAGGAGGCACGTCGTGCCAAGACGAAGGCCGATCAAGCCCTCGCCGTCCAAAACTCCAGCAAATCAACAGAAACGGCCGCACCCGCGCCCACAACACCGGCAGTAGCCCCACAGCCCATGGCAATGCCCGGAATCACTCCGGCCGCGATGATGCCCGGCATGACAGGAATGCCAATGGGCATGCCCGGAATGCCAATGGCCCCCATGATGCCTCCTCCCGGCGTGCCAATGGCCCCCATGATG
>CAWVUS010000094.1:0-16798 GCA_963933195.1 uncultured Planctomycetaceae bacterium | reverse complement strand
CAAGGTCGATTGGAGCCAACAAGCGGTCGTGGCTGCCATCGCCCGGGGCACCACCCCCGCCGATCTCGCCGGCACCCATTGGGACACCACGGCAAACGCACTTCGACTGGTTCTGTCGCCTTCGAAAACAACACGTAAGCTCTCGCTGCTCACCTGGCAGGGCCCCGGACAGACAATCACCGCCTCCGCAAAACAACTCCGACAACGTCCACCCAGCCCCGCCTGGGGTGACCTGGTCCGGGGAGCCACCACGCAGTGGAAAGAATCGGTCCAGACGTCCATGCGACGAGGTGACTCAAAAGGTCCCCTGGCGATTGATGAACTGACATTGCCAACCCGAAATCCGTGGCGATGCTGGATGCGGCTGGGAGGATTCGACTACTTTTCGGACGCCAGCCGGGCGGCCGTCTGCACATGGCAGGGAGATGTCTGGATTGTCTCGGGGCTCGGCACCCCGCTCGATGCCAAAAACAACGCCGCCGGTACGTTGACGTGGAAACGCGTTGCCGCCGGACTCTTCCAGCCGCTGGGACTGAGAATCGTCAACGACGAGATCTTTGTCCTGGGACGCGACCAGATCACCCACCTGGTCGATCACAACGACGACGGCGAAACCGACTTCTACGAGAACTTCAACAACGATGCACAGGTCACCGAACACTTCCACGAGTTCGCAATGGATCTGCAGACCGACGCCGAGGGCAACTTCTATTACATGAAAGGCGCCCGTCACGCGTTGCCGGCCGTCGTCCCACAACACGGCTCGGTCATTCGTGTCACGGCCGATGGAACCGCCAGCCAGGTCATGGCCAACGGGTTCCGGGCTCCCAATGGACTGGCCCTGAACGCTGATGGCAGTTTCCTGTCCACCGACCAGGAGGGGCACTGGACGCCCATGAACCGGATCAACTGGATCCGCCGTGGTGGGTTCTACGGCAACATGATGTCTTATGTTCCCGACAAGAAGGACACGAGCTACGACCCGCCATTGTGCTGGATCCACAAGCAAACCGATCGCAGCCCCAGCGCCCCTGTCTGGGTGACGAGCGATCGATGGGCATTGCCAAAGGGTTCATTGCTCAGCCTCTCCTACGGCACCGGTCGAATCTGGCGAGTGATTCATGAACTGGTCGGCGACATCCACCAGGGCGGCATTACGCGACTGCCCTTGCCCGAACTCCCAACCGGCATTCACCGCGGCCGGTTCCACCCCGACGACGGACAACTCTATATCTGTGGCCTGTTCGGCTGGTCGAGCAAC
This sequence comes from uncultured Planctomycetaceae bacterium, assembly GCA_963933195.1. Classification (GTDB taxonomy): domain Bacteria; phylum Planctomycetota; class Planctomycetia; order Planctomycetales; family Planctomycetaceae; genus UBA8437. Next base: position 15,537 of record CAWVUS010000094.1, on the reverse strand, counting down.
AAGACACGCCCGGGTGGACTGTTCCGCATCCGGGCCACCAGCCAACCATTGGACCTGCCCGAGGGGCTCTCGGCAGTGCCGACGGGCCTGGTGATCAGGTTTCCTCGTCCCGTTGACAAGAAATTGGCCGTCGACGCCGGACGCTACAACATCCAGCGGTGGAATTATCGTCGAGCGGCCTCGTATGGATCCCGCGATTACAAGGTCAGCGATGGATCCCAGGGCCGCGATCGTGTCGAGGTCACCGGAGTGCAATTGTCCAAGGACGGTCGCGCCGTTCTGCTGGGCTTTGCCGACATGCGTCCGTGCATGCAAATGCGGGTCAACTACAACATCGCCACGGCAAAGGGTACGCCGCTCAGCGGACAAATCGAACACACGATCAACGTCGTCAATGGCCCCACCCACCTTGCTTCATTGGGATTCGACCCCGCCGGGGCTCCGGTGCCCCGAATTCGAACAGGGCCACCACGAGAGGGACTGGCCGCAGGCCTGGTTCTGACCACGCGGTCAGAACAACACCGCGACGCCCGGGTGTCGCGACTGGCCGCCCTGGCTGTCGAATCCGGGGACACGGTTTCACCCCGGCTGGAGCCCGGGCCGTTCAACGCGTCACTCCAGGGACTGCTCGATGTTGAACTCACCGACAGTTACACATTCTCGACCGATGGCAACGGAGAACTCGAGGTCACCGTCAACGGCGAAGTTGTCCTTCAATCACGGTCTGGAGCGGCCCCCCGGCTGGTCCCCATCGCCCTGAACGCAGGACTCAACCAACTCAAGATCTCCTACAGGTCTCCCCAACGGGGACTGGCACAATTCAGGCTGCACTGGCAAAGTCCTCGCTTCGCCCGGGAATTGATTCCTTCCCGGGTTCTCTGGCACAGCCCCAAAAACGCCGAGTTGGCCAGGTGGTCCAGTGTCAGACGAGGCCGAGAGTTGTTTGCTTCGAGCCGGTGCGCCAACTGTCATTCCAGCAAGCAGTCGGACCTGCCGCTCGAGCCCACGATCTCGCTGGAACTGGCGACCACCAGGCTGAGTGAAAACTGGATGGATCATTGGCTGGACAACCCACGGGCGCTGAGAAATCACACTCGAATGCCTCGGCTGTTCGGAGATTCCCAGGGTGAAAAACGCGACAAGCACGACGTCCTGGCATTCCTTGCCCGGTCAAAAACCACCCTGTCGTCACCACCACCCGGCCAGGCCGAGCGTGGCAGTCGGGTGTGGGAGGACCTGGGCTGCATCAGTTGCCACACGTTCGCCCCACCCGCACAGGCCGACGACTGGAATCGCACCTCCCTGCACCTGGCTGCCACAAAATTTCACGGTGGCGGACTGGCCCAGTTTCTCGCCAAGCCACACCGCTTCAACTCACGATCTCGGATGCCCGACTTCCACCTGACAGAGTTGGAAACCCGCGACCTGGTCGCATTGATAACCGACCGATCGCGGGGCAGGCTGGCAATCGCAAAAAAGGTCGCCGAGGGCGAACCGAACCGTGGGCAGAAATTGTTTGTCTCCCGGGGTTGCCGCTCCTGTCACGAGAGTGGAGCAAAACTGAATGCCGAGCCAAAACCGGCTCCGCGTATCCGTCTGCCGTTTGGCCGCACCACCTCGGCAGGCTGCCTGGCCAAGACTGTTATGCAATCTGCCGGCAACCGCCGTGTACCCGAGTTCGGGTTTACCAAACAACAAAGGACCGACCTGTCCAATTATCTCGCCGAATCCCCCGACCGCTCACCAGGCAAATCGCCCCTCGAATTTGTCGCCAGCGCCACCCGTATTCTCCGCTGCACGGCGTGTCACGATCGCGACACCACGGTGAGTCCACGGCGAGAGATCATTGCCGAGGAGAGTGATCGGGGCCTGCTGCCGTCGGTGCTGCCCAACCTCACGTGGTCGGGAGAAAAACTGCAGACCACGTGGCTCAGTCATTTGCTCGGTGGCCGTCTCAAGCATCCCTCACGGCCTTGGCTGAAAACTCGCATGCCATCTTTTGGCAAACGGGGTGAACAATTGGCACGTGGGCTGGCCGCCGAACACGGCATGCCAACGACCGCCACAACCGGCCCCCGTCCTGATTCGAGCCTGGCGGAAATCGGGTCTCGGCTGACGCAGAAGCAGGGCGGATTCAACTGCATGCAATGTCACGGCGTCGGCAAGAAACCGGCACTGGCCCCGTTCGACAATCGCGGTGTCAACTTCTCGCGGGTCCGCGAGCGGTTGCGATACGACTTCTATCTCGACTGGATGTTCGACCCCCTGCGACTCGACCCACACTCGAAGATGCCTCGCTTTTCGCCCGACAGAAAAACAACCGCCGTTGGCAACGTGCTCGACGGGGATGCCCGTCGGCAGTTCGATGCCCTGTGGCACTTCTTGCAGGCCATCGATGACAACTAACCGGAGATCCTGCACATGACACGTCTGTGCACACTGGTCGTCTCGGCACTACTCTGCCTCGGGACTCCTCCAACGGCATCTGCCGAGCGTCCTCCGAACATCGTTCTGATCATGGCCGATGACGTCGGTTGCGAGACAATCGGATGTTACGGCGGACAAAGCTACAAGACACCTCACATCGATCGCCTGGCCAGGACCGGCCTGAAGTTCACGCACTGCTACGCGATGCCTGTCTGCCATCCCACTCGCACCTGCTTGCTCAGCGGTCGCTACCCCCGGCACCAGGGAAATCCCCGCTGGGGCACCTACCCCCGACCCGACGAGTCCCAGACACTGGCCCGGTCTCTTCAGTCGGCCGGGTACCGGACCGCCATTTCCGGCAAATGGCAACTGACGCTGCTGCTCAAGGACCCACAACACCCCCACCGAATGGGATTCGACGACTACTGCCTGTTCGGCTGGCACGAGGGGCCCCGCTACCATCAGCCGATGATCCACCAGAACGGAGTGTTGCGGACGGACGTGGCCGACCGTTACGGACCCAGCGTCTATGTCGACTACCTGGTCGATTTCATGAAACGAAACAAGGACCGCCCGTTCTTCGCTTTTTATTCGATGGCACTCTGCCATGACGTCACCGACGATCTGAAGCAACCCGTCCCCTACGCCACGGGCAAGGACCACTACGACACCTACTCGGAAATGATCGCCCAGATGGACATCCACGTCGGCCGGGTCACGACGGCGATCAGGCGTCTGGGACTCGAGCAGAACACCCTGGTGTTGTTCACCACCGACAACGGCACATCCAAGCGTTCGTTGCACCAGGCCAGCGGCGGCAAGTTCATCCGTCGGCCCGTTTCCAGCCGGATTGGTGGCAAACTGCTCCCCGGTGGCAAAGGCAATCTCAGCGACGACGGCACACACGTCCCGCTGCTGGCCAGTTGGCCCGGCCGGATCAAGCCCGGCACGACCACCGACCACCTGGTCGACATGAGCGACTTCCTGCCAACTTTCAGCGAGATCGCCGGCGCCCGACAATCGGTACGTACCGCAACCAGGATCGACGGCCAGAGTTTCGCTGGTCTCCTGGCGGGACGTGGTGGCAGGAGCCGACGCTGGGCATACGCCGAACGGGGTAGCAAGCGGTTCTTCGTCCGCACCCAAAACTGGAAGCTCTACAACGACGGCAAGCTCTTCCATGCCTCGCACGACGTCAACGAAAAGACTCCTGTCCCGTTGAACAAGGTTCCTCGCAAAGCCGCCGACGACATCAAGTTGTTGCAGCAGGCGCTGACAACCATCGACGCCGGCCACCCGTTCCCGATGGCCAAGACCAAGTAACCGCCGCCGTTACTTTTGTCCAAAGTGCTTCCTGGCAAAAGCGATGTACTGCTGCCAGTCGTAGTCGGTCACGTCGTGCTTGCCGGTCCTGAGGTGATACCCGATGCGTCCGTGGACGGGCGCGTCGGCCTTGGGCATCTTGTCGGTGCCCAACCCCTCGGTGCCGAGCAACTTGTAGACCGGCTCGGCATGCAATGCCGAGAGAAACTCACCTCGTGGATCCGCCCAGCGATCACCGGTGGCACTGGCGATGTAAACCGGTCGCGGCGCCATCAACGCCACCAGCATGTGTTGATCGACCGGCAACTGGTTCTCCCTGTTGTCGTACTTCTTGAAGTTGCCACAGAACCAGTGTGGAAACGAGTTGTTGATCCGCCAGACCGTCTCACCAAACTGACGACGTGACAGCGCGGCACCGCCACAACCCGAGTTGTTAGAGATCACGATCGCGAATCGCTGGTCCCGGGCTCCTGCCCACAGCGCGGTCTTGCCCAGGCGACTGTGCCCCAGCAGCACAACTCGCTTCTGATCGATCTGCTTGTCGGTCTCGAAGTAATCCACCGCCCGGCTCAAGCCCCAGGCCCAGGCCGCGATCGTTCCCCATTGGTTGGCAGAGGGTGCCTTTTGACCGTCCTTGTAGAACAACGGGTGCACACCGTTCTGAAACTCGTCGTGATAATCCGGATCGATGTCACCGCAGTAAATTGTCGCCACGCCGAACCCGGCGGCCAGGCACCGCTCGACCGACCAGCGACTCGCCGAGAGGCCTCGAGACTTCTCGGTCGCCCGGTTGTTGACATATCCCTGTCCGGCGTCGTCGCGATGCCAACTACGGGCCAGTTGAATCTTCGGATCCGTCTGGATCGCGTGGTTGCCGTTGAAGTTCAACCCGACGAACACCGGCACAGCGGCCTTGGTGTTTGCCGGCAGGTAGACCAGCAGGTCCATCTGTGGACCCTTTTCGGTGCCCGCAAACAGGACTCGAATCTGCTTGCGGATCGCCTTGCCGGCCAGGGCCTCTGTGGACGATTCGATCAACCGGAAAACCATCCTGGGCGGACGACCGGGAGCCTTGCCGTAGACATGTTCCTGGAACAATCGCAGAACTTCAGGCCGCCGCTTTTTCGTCCATTGCTTGGCTGTCTTGACCCGTTTTCCCGAAACCCGTTTCAGAGGATCCGGCAGTTCGAAGGCCGGAATCTTGGTCTCGTCGTAATTGGCGACGAACTTCTGGGCCCTGGCATTGTCGGGTCGACCGAGAATCACGACCGACACCAGGATGGCCAAGACAACGAGAGATCGTAACGGGAACCGGTGCATCGAATTCTCCAGTGCAGGACCAATGAGGTTCTCCCGACTATGTCGTCTCGAGTCGCGGGTTGCAAATGTGAGTCGGTCCACTGTTCTGCGCCCCCCCGAGCCGCTACTCTGTCGACATCCCGGAGGCCACGATGGCGACTCCGATCCAACAACGCACCCCTGTTGCGTTCGAAAAACGCTCAACGGACAGAGCATGGCTCACGGACTGAACCCCGCTCAACTTTCGGCCGTCCACGCCACCCAGGGACCTGTCCTGGTGCTCGCCGGGGCCGGTAGCGGCAAAACCCGGGTGATCACATTCCGGATCGCACACTTGATCCGGCAGGGTGTCTCGCCCGACAAGATTCTCGCGGTCACCTTCACCAACAAGGCGGCCCGTGAGATGCAGCAGCGGACCGAGGAATTGTTGAAACGGACGACCCGTCCCTCCTCGAAGCCGGGCAAGGGAAAGAAACTCCCCCAGCCACATGTCTCGACGTTTCATTCCTTGTGTGTTCGCATCCTGCGACAGGACATCGAATCGTTGGGGTATCGAAAACGATTCACAATCTACGACCGTTCTGACCAGGAGGGCGCTGCGAGGAAGGCGCTCCGCGACATTCATTGCCCGACAACCGCACTGCGTCCCTCCGACCTCCTGTGGCGGATCGGCGACTGGAAACGGGAAGGCCTCCGTGCTGAAGCAGCCGGAGACACCGCCTACGACGAGAAGGACACGCTCGCCGCGCTTGCCTACACGAAGTACGAACTGGCACTCAAGGCCGCCAACGCCGTCGACTTCGATGACCTGCTGCTCTGCACCGAAGAACTCTTCAGAGGGCATCCCGACGTACTCGCCCGGCACCAGAAACGTTTCGACTACGTGATGGTCGACGAGTACCAGGACACCAACGCCACACAGTATCGCATCATCTCGTCACTGGTCGCTCAACACGGCAATCTCTGCGTCGTCGGTGATGACGACCAGTCGATCTATGGCTGGCGGGGTGCCAGGATGGAGAACATCCTCGAATTTGACCGGGAGTTCCCCGATGCGACGATCGTGCGGCTGGAAGAAAACTACCGCTGCCGACCGCAAATTCTCGAACTGGCCAACCGCCTGATCCTCAACAACAGCGAACGCCGCGAGAAGACACTCAAGGCTGCCCGTGCCCCGGGCGTCCCGCCCCGATTTCTCGAAATCGACGACGAGGTCGACGAGGCGACATACATCGCCCGGGAAATCCGGGCCGCCGTCGACAACAATCGGTTCCGCTACAAGGATGTCGCCATCCTGTTCCGAACCAACGAACAACCTCGACTCTTCGAGCAGGAACTGCGGGCCAACAAGGTGCCCTACGTGCTGATCGGTGGCCAGTCGTTCTTCGATCGACGTGAAGTCCGCGACATGATCAGTTACCTCAAGGTGATCGCCAATCCCGACGATGAACTGTCACTGCTGAGGATCATCAATCGCCCCGCCCGTGGCATCGGAGACGGGACAGTCTCGAAACTTCTCGAACGAGCTGTCGAGAGTGGCAAGAGTTTGTGGCATGTCCTGCCACAGGCAACCGCCGCCGGTGACATCCCCCAAAAGGGGGCCGAGAACATCGAACGATTCCGAACCATGGTCGAGCAGTACCGCAAGCCCATGAGCCAGGGACGACTCAGCGAACAACTCACCCGTTTGCTCACCGACATCAACTACAAGGGCGAGATCGAACGGCAATACAAGACACCGTTGGAACGAGTCTCGCGGTGGAGTTCCGTCGAGGAACTGGTCAACGCCACGTCGCAGTACGAACGGGGAGCCGACCAACCGACACTCGATGGATTCCTTGAAGAAATCGCGTTGACCAACAACGAGGACGAGACCGACAAAGACGAACAGTTGAAAAAGAATGCCGTTGCCCTGATCACCCTGCACAGCGCCAAGGGACTCGAGTTCCCCGTCGTGTTCCTGGTCGGAATGGAGGAGGGACTCCTGCCACACGAACGTTCGATCCAGGACGGACACAACGCGATCTGCGAAGAACGACGCCTGGCCTACGTCGGCGTCACCCGCGCCAAGGATTTCCTCACGCTCTCCTGGGCCAAGCACCGCACCAAGTGGGGAAAGCGGCGAAAAACCAAGACATCACGGTTCCTGACAGAAATGAACGGTGGACCGGTCGGTTTTGATGAGGAACCGGAAAACCCGCCACCGAAACGACGGGCCGCCCGATCGAAGTGACCGCCGTCAACAGACCGGGACAACGCGATCATGACACGTGTGCCAGCCCGCCCCCGACACAGTCACGCCGTCGGGTTGTTGCTTCTGCTGGGCGTGATCGTCACCTGCTGTCGTCCCGTCGTTGCCGGCGAACCAACGGCGAGGAAATTCCTGGTCGTCGGCTACCTGCCCGAGTACCGGGTCAACAACCTCGACGAGACCGTCTGCCAGCACCTGGATGAACTGGTATTCTTTTCAGTCGAACCCCGATCCAACGGTATGCTGGACACCAGTCGCCTGAAACCCGCCGCGGTCAAGCTCTTGGGAAACCTCAAGCGAAAGTACCGGTTCCGACTGAGATTGTGTGTTGGTGGGTGGGAGCGGTCAGCCGCGTTCGCCGCCTGCAGCACCAACGACACGGCACGACGACGATTCATCAACCAGATGATCACCTACTGCCACTCACACGGTTTCGACGGTGTCGATCTTGACTGGGAACATCCCAAGGGGGCCGCCCAGCAAGCGGCCTACACCCGCCTGATCGTGGAAACCCAGGCCGCCTTCAGCCGCCGGAAACTCTCGGTGACCGCGGCCATCGCCGGTTGGCAACAACTCTCTGCCGTGGCCGCAAAGTCGCTGGACCGCATTCACCTGATGTCATACGACGCGGCGGGACGACACTCCACGCTGCAGCAGGCGCAGAAAGACATCCAGCGACTTCGCGACGCCGGGATTCCGGCCGATCGCATCTGCCTGGGCCTTCCGTTCTACGGTCGGTCGCTCGACAAGACACGAACCGCCCACACCTACGCCGAGATCGTTCGACGCTTTGCCCCCGCCTCGACGGTCGATCAGACCAACGGCATCTACTTCAACGGCCCCTCAACCATCCGCCGCAAGACTCGGCTGGCCGCTTCCGGGGGATTGGCCGGGGTCAGCATCTGGGAAATCGGTCAGGACGCCCGGGGACCACGATCACTGCTGCGAGTGATCAGCCAATCGCGACGCACCACCACCGATCGGCGTTGACCCGATCCGGGTCAACGCCTGGTGACCGTCTTCTTCATCGGAACCGGAATCCGTGAAAAGACCTGTTCGCCCTTCGGCAGGCGAAACACCTCGAGGCGCCCGTCACGGCTCCCCACGGCCAGCAACGACGCATTTTGGTTGAGTGCCACGCAGAAAACGGGAACCCGCACGCCCTTGACGACCGCCGTCCGCTTCCGGTCAGCGACCGTGTACACCCGGACCTCCGCCGCCGTACCGGCCACGGCGATCGACTTGCGATCACCGCTGAGCGCGATATCAATCACCTCACCAGGTTGAGCCTCAAAGTTCTTCACGTATTGATTGCGTCGCGTGACCGGCTTGGCACCGTTTCCTGCGCCGGTCACCCCGACGTTCTGCAAAGCCACTTCGAGTTGGTATCCGATCAGCGTACGGGATTTTCCGGCCGACACGGCAAACACACCATCAGTGACCACGCTGGAGACTCGCTCGGCTGAAGAGTCGACAGTCCGCAACAGTTTGCCGGTCTCGACACTGGCCACCTTGGTCGCCTTGTCTCGTCCGGCCGTGATCAGTTTCGTCCCATCCGGGGTCCACGCCACGTCGACCACCCAGTCACTGTGCAGTTCAATCCGCCGGGGTTTGGATGTCTTGTCCAGTGGAATCACGTACACGGCGCCATCGGCTCCCCCCAGGGCGACTCGCTTGCCATCAGGCGAAAACTCACCCCGAAAGAGAGTGTCCTGGCTGACCCGCCGGGACAGGATCCGTTTGCCTTCGGCCATCGAGAACACAGACACTTCCCCAAATCGTGAGGGCGTCCCACCACCGGCCAGCAAGAGTTTCCCGTCGGCGCTGAACTCGACATGAGTGAGAAGGTCCGAGCCAGTCTGCAAACGCAGCGGCGTCCCCTTGCCATTGGCTGCGATCACCACCACCTCGCTACGACAGGCACACGCAATTCGCTGGCCATCTGGAGAAAATGCGACCGCTGCCAACGCCGGGGCATGGGTGTATTCCTTGGGAATCATCACCTTGGATTCGGCGAGCGGAGCGATCGAGTCGATTTTCCCACCTTGCCCAATCCATGTCTTCAGGATGTCGATCTTGGCCTTGGACAGCGGCCGGCCCTTCGGGGGCATCGATGGCTCCTCGCCACTGATCATTTCAATCAACAGGCTCTCGCTCGGCTTCCCGGGAACCAAAAGCGGCCCCGACTCGCCGCCCCGGGCAATCGAAGCGGCCGTCGCCAGCGACAGTTTCCCTTCGGGTTTGCCGCCGCTGTGACACGCGAAACAATGACGCTTAAGAATCGGCCAGACGTGGCGCCGATAACTGACAGCGTCACCGGCCTGCACGGGCTCCGGAAACACCGTACAAGCGGCCATGGCGATGAGTATCAAGTGGGTGAATCGCATCAGTGCACCAACATGAATTCGCGGCTATTGAGCAGAGCCCACATGAAATCCTGGGCAGCCTCCTGTCGCTTCGCGCCGTAACTGGCGAAGAACTTGACAGCCACCTCCTGCTCCTTGGCCGTCGGCCTTCGACACAGCGACCACAGGTACAACCTCTCGACAACCTTCGCCGAATCCTTCTCGGACTTGATCAGCATCGTCACACGACCGCTGCCGGAACTGACCCGACTGAGAATCGACTGGCCGTTGATAAAATGCAGGGCCTGCAGCATGTTGGCTCCCGAATCACGCTCACACTCACAGGCCTCCATCCGCTGCGGCTTTCCAAACAGCTTCAGAAAGTCACTCTGGATGTTCGCATCGGGAAGCTGCTTGGCAGTGAACCCGGCCGGCGCCCCGCTGAATCGCTCGGGAACCCCTGTCGCCTGAACCAGGCAGTCCAACAAAGTCTCCGCCGACAAGCGTCTCGGCACGAACCTCGAAAAATTCATGTCATCGTGGATATTGCTGTCATTCGCCTGGCTGCTGCGCTGGTAGGTCCGCGACCGCACGATCGTCCTCATCAGGTGCCGCATGTCAAAACCGTTGGCAACAAAATCGGCTGTCAGTGCATCGAGCAGCTTGGGATTGATCGCCGGGTTGGTCGACCGCAAATCGTCGACCGGATCAATAATGCCCCGGTGGAAGAAGTAGCTCCAGATCCGGTTGACCAGGCTGCGGGCAAAAAACGGATTCTCCGGGGAGGTCAGCCAGCCGATGTAGGCCTGGCGACGGTCGCTACCGCTTGTCGCCAATTTCGGTTCAGCACCACCGAGAAAACGCGGAGGCTGTGCCTGGCCGCTTCGAGGATTCGTGCCAAAACCAGTCCCCAGGTTGATCACCACCGCCTTGGCATTGCGAACACCGGGCAGTCGCAAGTCATTCTTGGTGGCCACCTGGTTGAAAAAGCTGAACAACCCGTAGTAGTCCTCCTGTGTCCAGTTCTCGAACGGATGCGGATGACACCGGGCACACAACATCCGGATACCACAGAAGACCTGTGTGGCCCGTTGCAGGGTGTCATGCGCGTCATTGCTGACAGCGTAGAAGGCGGCCGTCGGGCTATCCGAGACTCCACCACGACCGGCCAGCACCTCGCGTGCAAACTGATCAAGAGGTCGGTTGGTCGCCACCGCGTCGCGCAACCACTCGCGGAACGCATACACCGCCGGGTCACTGAGCTTGGTTCGACTGTTCTGGAGCAGATCTCCCCATTTCAATGACCACTGGTCGACGAACCCCTCGCGAGCAAACAGGCGTTCGATCAACTTGTCGCGTTTGGCGGGATCCTTGTCGGCCAGGAATGCCTGAACCTCCTCGGGTGCCGGCTGAATCCCAATCATGTCGATCGAGACGCGACGGAGAAATCCGGCGTCGTCAACGATGGCTGACGGTCGGACATTCATGGTGTTGAGTTTTTCGATGACAAAACGATCGACAAGGTTGTCGCCGGGCACCGGGGTGGGGTCGAAGTCCCCCCGCGGTTCAAGCACCAGGAATTCCGACGTGGCAAACGTTCGCTCGAAGCGAGCCGACACGGCCGTCTCGCCCAGCATCGTGGCCTGCACCAGTCCGTCACGCGTCACCGATGCGATTCGTTCAGTATTGACGGTAAACACCGACAACCGGGTGACGTCACGACGGGAACCATCCGAGTACGTCGCGATCACCTGGAGTTGCTGCTCCCAGCCGGGTCCGACCACGATCCGATGAGGAAAGATGGACAGCGACTCGAAGGTCGCCGCCTTGTCCGGGTCCGGGTTTGCCCCCTCACGGATCCAGCCGGTCAACAGTCGATGCTCCAGGCTGTCGGGCTCGAGCCGGACTCCTCCCTTGTGAGCCACTTCACCCAGCGGCTTGACCAGCAACAGGCTGGCAGCAGGATTGTGACGGTTGATCCTCCGGCCAAAAAACTCGTCTGTCAGAGCTTCGAAATCAGCCTTCGGGTCGGCTCCCCGCAGCGAGAGCTTGAAGCCATTCTTGCCCAGCGAATAGCCGTGGCACGCTCCCTGGTTGCAACCCGTCTTGGAGAGCACCGGCATCACGTCATCACGAAAACTGTGTGGAGCCGAGTTGGCCGGCAACCTGACCTCAACATCAACCACCGCCAGCAAACCATTCGCGCCGATCCGAACGCGAACCTTGCCGCTGGACACCGGCTCGACCCAGCCCAACGGTGTGACGCGAGCGATTGCAGGATTGGACGAGAGAAACGTGGCGGCAGAAGTCAGATCGACGGTTCGGCCCAGCGGTGTCCGTGCCGTGACGACCAACGAGCGTGGACGCCGCGCGTGAGTCAAAACCAACCGGGTCGGCTCGACACTCAGTTGTCCGATCACCCCCGGTGATTCGGCCTGCAACGGACCCGCGAAAGCCACGCATGTCGCGACGGCCAGCGAGACTGTGATCGATCTGCAATTGAACATCGTCGTCATTTGTCCTGTTTCACGTGTCAGCGACCGATGGTCCGCACGCCGGGGGGGGGTGGTGGAGAGCCCTGACCGTTGGCCTCCAGTTCCAGCGAGAACTTCTGCTGGGCCGTGACCAACACCTTGGGTGTCTTGGGATTGGGTGGCCCGGTGACCACCAGCGACAGATTGGCAAACCGTGTGGCGGTGAACTTGGCCGGGATCTTCAGTGGCAGTTCGAACCGTGCCTGCCCGGGCTTGACGGTCACTTTCGGGACAGGCAGTCCCTTGGGGACACCGGCAACCGACACCGTGACATCTCCGCCGAAGCCACCATGACGAACGATTTCACCGCGCAACCGAACCGTCACGTCCACCTTGGGTGTGCGGGTCGCTCGCACCACCGGCTCGGATCGCGGCGCAATCTCCAGCGAGCGTTTTGACGCCAGTCTCAGCACCGGGCTGAACGACCTGGCCAGTGCGGTCTTGTTGTCGGTGGTCCGCAATTCGGCCACCACCGAGAGATCATAACCGGACAATGGCAATCCGGGCGGCACTGTCACCCGGTAGGTGGCATCACGTGACCAGGCGGCCACAGCATCCTGCAACGTCTTGACCGTTGCGTCACGAGCCGAGCGGGCCTTTGTGAGTTGATCCTTCAGGCTGTCACCAGCAGCAGCAGCCTTCTTCTCAAGAGCCGCCAACGTCGCCCGACTCTTGTTCACCGCGGCCCTGGCGGCTGTCACGGCTGCCGGCACCGGGATATCGACGGTGGCTGCTGTCCCCCGAATCGCTGCCGCGGCATTGGGCTTACCCTTGACCAAGGGAATCTTCTGGCTGGTCACCAGGCTGAGCCGCACCGGACCGACAGCCTCCGAATCTCGCGTCAATCGAACCGGCAGAACGATCTCCTGTCCCTGCCACAGGGCGAGTGAGGGCACTGGCTGCACGCCGATCGCGACAACCGGAGATTTCACAACGACCCGGCCAATCGCCAGGTCGTCCCGTAGCCAGGGCTGGGAATTGGCCAGGGGATGAGCCCCAACCCGCACGGGCCGTCGAATTGAAGTCCCTTCGACGGTCGAGACCCCCACCAGGGAGAAATCATCCAGAGCGAGTCCCGCGTCGGTGGCCGAACTGACCAGGGTCACCAGTGCACCGGGTGCACCTGCGGGGATCGACGGTGTCAGCAGCTTGAAATGCGAAGGCGCTCCAAGAACCTCGAGACGAATCTCGCCGGCGTAACCTCTCCGCACCACGTCAACACGAAAGACGTGACGACCATCGGGGAGCACATTGAACGAATTGTTGTCGACGACCAGGTCGAAATCGGCCGGGGCCGGATCGGTGGTGCGGGTGACCACCAACCGGTAGAGAAAACGACGACCACCACGACCATGACGGTCACTGATGGTGGCAACCACATGCGAGAGCTTGGCTGGAACTGTGTAGTCGAGGCGAGAATCGGACCGGGCCGCATCGTCGTTGGCGGCCAACACCGCGCCACCGGGTTTCTTGAGTTCCAGCACCGAATCCAGGGGCGTCCCCAGGCGATCGGCAAAGACTTCAAATCTCAGCTTCTCTCCCTGCTTGACGGGCACCTTCCAACTGTCAACTTCGCCGGGGCCAACCAGTCGACCGTTGGCCGCAGACGGAATCGAAGGCAATTCCCTGGCAATGTCAGACTTCCCCGGAGACGCGGGCTCCACCACCTCAGGCCAACGTGACACCGCGACACGCGGCCTCAAACCCAGGGGCATGGTCTTGGCCCCCCACTCGATTGGAGTCAGCCCATGGGCCATTTTGGGCACCTTGACTCGAACAGCTGTTTCACGATCACCGTTGCCCAACAACAAGACCTCTCGCACCTGGCCACGCGTCACAGCGGCCGGATACGCCAGGTCGGCAACGTCGAAGCTGCCAATCGACAACCGAAAGTTGCCGGGGTTGCCAACCGCGTATTGCAGGTCATGGCACTGGATCGTGTAGAGTCCGTCGCGGGGTACGGTCAGCGTGATTCGGGCGTCGCCAGCGAGGTCCAACCGGGGCATGCCCAATTTCAGTCGGCGTCGATCGGGGCCGAGAAGATGGAGCACCGGCCGCAGCGTTGACCCCAGTCGCCTGGCCATCAGGTCGATCGAAATCCGCTGCCCGGACTTTCCAACAAATTGGGCGCTGCCCACCTGGGATCCAGAGAGTTGGCCATGCAGGGCGACCGGTAGCACATCGGTCCTGGTGTCGGCCGAGAAAACGCGTTGCGGCAGGTGATCAACGGTGATGACCTTCGGTTTGGAAATGCCCTGGCCACTAAGAACCCTGAGATGGTACACGCCCGGCACGACGCTGCCATCAAGCGTCACATCAAACATCACGACGTTGGCCGTCGGTGTGCCGACAACCTTCTGGCCGGCGACCGGGACACCGGCAACCAATCGTGGGGAGGGCAAGAGATTTGCACCATTCACCACCACCCGGGTCGTCCCGTCCACCTGCAGCCCTCGCACCGACAATTTCGAGATCGTCGGCGGCGCGGCAAGCACCAGCGCCGGCCAAGCACATGCCATCAGGCAGATCGCGGGACGGAGCATGCCGACAGGCTCTCTCATGAACAGGGGCAATCCGCCCGGCCCCCCATGGCCCCCCGGACGAACCTCAATGGTCTGTGCAAACGGGACTAGCCGAACAGCTCCTGGATCGGGTCGGCCTCGATGAACCGTACCGGCCGACTACCGGGCCCGGGCATCATTGTCGTTTCCAGGTCAATTCCCATCGCCGTGTAGACCGACGCCACGACTTCCGGAGGACGCACGGGGCGATCGTGAGGGGCGGCACCGATCTTGTCGGTTGACCCGATGACCTGGCCACCCTTCACACCACCCCCAACAAAGAAATTGGTCCATGCGGGGGGATAGTGATCGCGGCCGCCGTTGTTGTTCAGTTTCGGAGTCCGACCAAATTCGCTGAGCACCGCCACGACGGTGTCGTCGAGCAATCCCCGATCTTCCAGATCCTCGATCAAAGCGGTGAAAGCCTGGTCAAATTGCGGACACAGGTGGCGTTCGTAATCGAGATAGGTGTTGTCCAGGCTGGTGCGGTTGGCGTGCATGTCCCAGCAGGTGATGTTGAAAACTGTGTCGAAGTGATTGACCGTCACGAAACGCGACCCGTGTTCAATCATTCTCCTGGCCAGCAAACAACTCTGGCCGAACGTGTTTCGGCCGTAACGATCGCGAAGCTTGTCGGTTTCCTCGGCCGGATCAAACGCCTTCCGGGTCGTCGGCGACGTCAACAGGTTGAAAGCGCGGCTGTAGGCAGTATCACGTTGAATCGTCGAGGAGGTTTCGGTCTTGCGTTGCAGTGTGTCGAGTTGCTTCAGGAGATTGCGGCGGGAATTGATCCGGAA
>CAWVUS010000093.1:0-16817 GCA_963933195.1 uncultured Planctomycetaceae bacterium | reverse complement strand
CGATGCTGCTGGCCACCGGAACGCTGATGTAGGACGGCATGCCGCTGCGACGCGGGCCACGTTCACGCGCCACGATCGAGCCGATCGAGGGGAACTTGCCGTCGTTGTTGGCACCCAACGGCTTGGTCGTCAGCATGTAATGACCACCGTGGAAGTGTCCGCCGGTGTCATGGTGCAACGAGCGGACGATCGAGAACTTGTCGGCGTGTTGAGCCTGGAGCGGGAACATCTCGGTGATATCGATCCCCGGCACGTTGGTCGCCGTCGGCATCCAGATGCCACGGTTTTCGACCGGAGCCTCCGGCTTCATGTCGTACATGTCCAGGTGACTCGGACCACCGTCGAGCCAGATCATGATCGCTGCGTTGTCGTTGCCCTTGGCTGCCGACTGCTTCGCACGGGCCACGTCACCCAGGCTGGCTGCGGCCATGCCGGCCACGCCCAACTGCACGAAACTCCGGCGGGACATCCCGTCGCAATAACGACCACCACGTCCGGCATCGATTCGCAACATTATTCAACCTCAACTCGTGTTGCCTGAAAAATCGCAAACCGGCGTCCCGCCGGCATTATCTCATATCAATCTACCATTATCTGTCGGCCATTGGGACCCCGGCGGATCAGTTGCCAAGGCAATCAACCGGTCCGTGGCACCGGGGAACAACGCGAATCCCCTTGCGCCCGCGTACTTTACGCACAAAAAAGTACCGTCCCACAAAATGCATCAGCCGACGAACCCAGGTCGTTTTGTAGGGAGGAAACAGCACGGGATCGACGTGTGCCATCGACTCGCCAAAGAAGTGGGCAATCACACCCAACTCCTCGCCGATATCCAGCTGCAGGCAGGTGGCCTCGCCAATGTTCAACCACTCGTCGTAAGTACACGTGTCACCGACCCATTCGAAATCTCGTTCGCCGAACTCCTCAACCGCCAGCCGGTAGAACCTCGTGTCCTGCTCCGGATCGAGGCCCATCTTCATCATTCCGACCCGCTCCACGGCCAACAGGTCCCGCCCACCAATCACCGTGTCGGTGCGATGAATGTTGCCCTCGTTCTGCACACGACCGTCCTCGTCACGGACGACGTCAAAACCTTCCTTGTATCCCAGTGGCCCGTCCAGGCTCCACGTCGCATCGATGGCAGCGAAGTGCACGGGGAAATGACGCAAGGCATCGATCGTCGCCGTGTCGACCTCCCGCTTCTGGTGATACTCGGTGAACTTGTCCTTGGCCGGCAGGCACCCGTAGGTGTTCTTGATCACCAGGGTGCAATGAGACACATCGTGTGTCTTGTTCTTGGCAAAGGAGATACGGAAATCCGCGTCCCGCCACGACTCACCCACGAAATGCTCACCCAACAATCCTCCATAATCGAATGGAAACTGTTCGTCGGTCAGGTCGTGAATGTCGTAGCCCTCGCCGTCCAGGCCAATCACCCGTGCCACGTTGGTCACGCCGCGATTCCGGTACCACAGTCCATAGACATTCTGGGCTTCGACAACCCGCACGTTGGTGTAACCGGCTTCGGCCATCCGGGCGATCCAGCGTTCGACCAGCTCCGGATCGGTGTAGACCAGCGGTGGATCCTCGACCTTGATCGTCATCATGAAGTTCGGCTTCAGGACGACCAGGAACTCGGCCACCGACTTCCCCGATTTCAATCTCTGGGCCTCCAGCGTGTCCCAGAAGTGGGACTGCTCGAGCATGTCATCCAGGGCGGCAAACTTGTCGGTGTTGTGGACCGCGGCAACAACCGACGGAACATCGAGATCTCGGACATCGGCGGTGGTCATGCGGTGTCCCTGTTGGTGGGGGCTGCCGTGGTCAGCAACTCGGCGAGTCGTCGAGGATCATCGAAAGTCATGCCATCGACTCCCAGCGATATCAGTCGACGGGCCAGGCTCTCGTCACGTCCGACACCCCAGGCACGGACCGCGATCCCCTGACCGTGGAAGTACTCGACCATCGCCCCGGTTACCTGTTTGGCGGGGGGTGACACACGGTGGGCACCCAACCGCCGTACCTTACCGGCGACATACCACATCCACCAACGCCAGTCACGAAACCAGGCAATCCAGGTGGTCGCGACCTCGGGAGCCAACCGTTGCATCACCGCGAGCACCTCGCGGTGATCCGAGGACACCGTCACGCGATCGACGGCATCTCGCCGGTGCGTCTCCCGGGCCACAACCTCCTCGATTCCACAACCGGCATCCTTCACGTGTAGGACCAGCGGCACGCGATCCACCAGCCGGTCGAAGACCTCCTCAAGAGTCGGCACCGTCTCCCCGGCAAACCGCTCATCGAACCAGGCCCCGGCATCAAGCCGTCTCACCTGCTCCAGGCTCAAGTCCGCCAGGGTCCCTGTCCCATCAGTCGTGCGATCGATCGACTTGTCGTGCAGCACCACGACATGCCCGTCGGCCGTGCACCGCAGGTCCATTTCGACCGCCGTCGCACCCGCCTCGATGGCCAGTTCAAAGGCCGGCAGCGTGTTCTCCGGAGCGTTGACCGAATCGCCCCGGTGGGCAATGTTCAGGAACATTCGGCCAACTCTCCCAACGCATTGACCAGTCGGTCGATTTCCTCCTCGAGCAGGAAGAACGGCACGCTGATCCGCAGGCCCTCGCGAGAATGCGGCAACGGCTTGACGATCATGTTCCACCGCTGCCTCAACGTTTCGGCCAGGTCCTGGCCGGTCCACCCCGGCAACGTCATCGACACCAGGGCAGCCGAACGAGAAAACTCGCCGGGAGTCAGCACATCGATCGCCCCGATCCCCTCCAGCCCCTGTTTCAGCCGACCGGTCAGCAACGCGGTTCTCTCGGCGATCGCATCCACGCCAATTTCGCTCAACCAGTCACAAGCAACCGCCCAGGCATGAACCAGCGGCCACGACCACGGACCAAACTGAAACCGCTCGGCCGTCTCGTGCAACTCGAACCGATCGGTCTCGAAATCCAGCCAACTCTCGCTCCGACCCCCGGGAAACCGCACGGCCAGTTCGCCGATCCGTTCAGGCCGCACATACAGCAACCCGGCAGCGTAGGGCGAGTACATCCACTTGTAGGACAGCAGTCCGGCGAAATCACAACCGGTTCGTTCCAGGTCGATCGCAAACACGCCACCGGAATGAGCCATGTCGACAAAGCTCAATGCCCCGTGGCGGCGAGTCACCTCGCACAGGTCCTCGGCCGCCAACCGGAAACCGAGATCGGTCGTGACATGGCTGAAGGCGACCAGCCGTGTGCGATCGCACAGGCAAGCCTCCAGGGCCGCCACCTGTTCGGCCGGAGAACCATCCACCAGTTCGACCTTGCGAACGACGATTCCCAGCTGGTCCCTGAGTGCCAGAACCGGCAACAGCACTGCCGCCTCCTCGTCGGTCGACAACACGATCTCATCACCAGCTTGCCAGTCCAGCCCGCGAAGTACCGTCAGGAACCCCTCGCTGACACCTCGCATGACCGCCAGTGTCGACGGCAACACCCCGAAGAACTCGGCCAGTCGGGCCAGCGACCGCTCGCGTCGAGGATACTCCTCGTCGGGATACACGATGTGCATCGGCCCCCGCTGCAACAACTCGTTCATCATTTCCGTGTGGGCGGCAGCCACCCGCCGCGGGGTGATACTCACACCACCGTTCTGGAACCAGGTGTAGTTCTCCAGCGCGGGAAATTCGTCACGGACACCTTGCAGATCGATCTCTTCCATCCGGGTCACTCTCATCGCCGCTGGCCTTGCTTGCAAGCCCATGGGCGGGCCACCATATCCTGATGCCCACGATGCGTCACATTCTCTTGCTGCTGTTGTGCTGTTCCTGGTCCCGGCCGGTCGTGGCCCAAACGACCAAGGACTTCGAACTGGCACCGATTGATTACCACAACCAGTCGACGACCAACCGCATCTCGAACCTGCAACGGCTGATCGACCTGGACAAGTCCAGGCTGTCCTGGTCCGATCGGCACGGCTACCTGCCGGCGCTGCTCACGGCCCTGGACATCCCCATCTCCTCCCAGGTCCTTGTCTTCTCCAAGACCAGTGTCCAGGTCCGTCACATCTCGCCGCGTCGTCCCCGGGCCATCTACTTCAACGACGACACCTACGTGGCCTGGGTGCAGCAGGGGGACATGCTCGAGATCATCGCGATGGATCCGCAACTGGGAGGTGTCTTTTACACCCTGCCCCAGTCACCGGCAAAACAACCACAATTCCGTCGCGATCGAGGGCAGTGCCTGCTCTGCCACGCCAATCGCAGAACCCGGGACGTTCCCGGTCCGGTCGTCCGGTCTCTCTACACAGCCCCGTCGGGCCAACCCCACTTTGGAGCTCGCACGTTCGTCACCGATCACACCAGCCCGTTTTCCCAACGGTGGGGCGGCTACTACGTCACCGGCACACACGGCTCGATGCGGCACATGGGCAACACCGTGATCCCGCTCGACGAATCGACCCGGAATTTCGACTACCAATCCGGAGCCAATCTCACCCGGCTCGACGGCCTGATCGACACCGATGACTACCTGTCGCCTCACAGCGACGTGGTCGCGCTGATGGTGCTCGAACACCAGTCACGGATGCACAACCTGATCACCCGGGCCCATTTCGAAACCGACACGGTCAACCACTACGACCGCCTGTACAACAAGGCCCTGGACCGCCCCAGGGGGTACCGCAGCGACATCTCCAGGCGACGGATCGCCAGGGTTGCCGACGACCTCCTGCGATACATGTTGTTCGTGGACGAGTTCTCACTGAAATCGCCAATCCAGGGCACGTCGAAGTTCTCCGAGGAATTCGCCCGACGCGGCCGACCAGACAAGCAGGGGCGGTCACTTCGCCAGTTGAATCTGAAACGCAGGTTGTTCCGCTTTCCGTGTAGCTTCCTCGTCGAATCACCCGCGTTCGCTCAGCTACCCGATGCGGTTCGCAAGCAAGTTGTCGGACGACTCAAGACGATCCTGAACAACAAGACACCCGACAAAGAATTCGCGAGACTGAGCGTCGGTGACCGGAAGGCGATCCGCGAAATCCTCGAAACCGCCCGCCCACCGTGGTGGGCGCCCAACACGTCGCCGACTGGACAGGCAGACGACGAACGCTAGCCCACGTCGGCGATCAGCCACTGCATCGCCCGCTGGACCTCGAATCGCCGGAACGGCAACTCGCCAGGACGCACCAGGTGACAGATGATTCGCCCCGACGTGTCGGGCCAGATCATGCCCAACTGGATTCCCTCGGCGAACTTGAACGGCCACTTCGGAGCACAATCGAGCACGAAGTCGCAATTGGCTCCGGCATGCCCATCGGCAATCAACGGCTGCATCACGCTCAGGAACGACACCTGCTCGGGGCCACTCGTGTCGTCGGTCGCCAGGCCGTGGAACTGGCGGACGCCCACCTTCAATGACCGTCCCGCCCGAATCGCCGCCTGCAATTCGTCCAGGTCGCCGGCCACCGGTTGCCCCTGTTCATCGTGCTCATAAACCACTCGCCAGCGATCGCACACGTACCAGCGATAGACCCCGTATCGAAACCGCTGCTGCTCGTCAAAGGTCGAACCGTCCAGCATCCACTTGACCTGCGAAAACGCACCACCGGTGTCGTAGCGGAAGAAACTGAAGTACGGCTGCTCGGCCAATTCGCCGCGGTGAGCGTAGGAGTGATGGTGAGACATCAGGCCGGCGAACGCATCGCCGGTTCCCGAGTAAACCTGCTGAAAACAGAGAGTCTCGTCGTAACCAACAGCCTCCATGAACAGCCGCAGGTCCGCCCCACGACGCACCGCCGCTGCCACATCCATGGCACTGCCACTGACCACCTCGAGCTCCGGATTCTGCTCGAGTGCCAATTCCCACTGACCCGACATCGATTCGGCTCCCTTCGCGGACTACTTCTTGTTGGATTTCTCGGCCCGGGGCGGTTCGCCCTCGGACCAGACCGCCTTGAGCAACGCAGACACCTCGGGCTCGTACTCTTTCAACTCGGATCGCACGAACGGATAGAAGTCATTCGTATCAAAGAACGCCTCGGTCATCTCCGCGAAGAACTCCTTGTGGTTGGTCAACGCGTAATGCCTGACCTGCCGCCCGCTTATGTGCAAAACCTTCTCGTACTTTTTGCTCGCCACGATCTTGTCCCAGGCCTTCCGGATCGGGCCGTATTCGAAGCCCAGCACCCGGTCGTGATAGGCATGGGCCAGTTCGTGCAGCATCACGGCCGGCTGGTGGTTGCTCTTGATCAAGCCAATCAGTCGACCCGCATCGGGAATATGCACCGCCTTGACCATCGCGGGATCGTGGCCATGATCCCGCAACCACTTGGCCCCCGGGTGATACTGGGCCGTTCTCAGGGGATGATCCAGGTCGACCCAGATCGGCACCTCGCGGAGATGCTTCAACCGGCTCGCGGGAACCAGCAGCGTGATCTCGTACAACTTGACGTCGATCATCCGCCGCACCTGGTCACCGACTGCCTTGTGCTTGCCCGCCAAAAGCCGCTTGTCGAACTGCAGGGTCCACCCCTGCAGCTTCACCGGCGAGTGATCGATGAAACCCGTTTTTTTCGCAGCGGGCTTCGGCTTATCCTTGCCACGGTTGCGAGCCTTCTCGCGAATCTCCTGCTTGACCATCGCCAACCGCTTGGGCCAGGCAAACTTCGGAGCCGTCCTGGGGTTGTACCCGGCCAGGTGACCCTTCAGCCGGGTCACCGGCTTGGTGTACACCAGCTTTGTCTTGCCAAAGACCTCCTCGCAGAGCTTCGCCAACCCCGTGTCGTACTCCTTCAGTTCCTTGCGAGTGTCGACATGATTGTGATCGTGGTCGGGCGGCCGGTTGTTGTTGAACCAGCTCTGCACGCCCTCGGCCCAGTACTCGTTGCGATTGGTCGACGCGTACTTGTTCTTCCACAACCCACGAGCCATCGCCCGTTCGTAGGCCTGCTTCAGCCGCTCGTCAAAGGTCTTGTCGATACGAACCAGCCCACGAAGATGAATATTGTGAGCAAACTCGTGGATCACGATATTCTCAGTGCTGTAAGGATCACCCACGTACCCCAGCACATTCTCCTCGGCACACGAACAGACCGGATCAGTCCGCGAGCCACCCAGGCCCCGGGCCCGGGCATCCCAGAAGTCCTTGGGCTTCATGTGTGCGTACTCGGGAATATCTGTCGTGAACTCGTCGTGCGCGATCACGATCAGCCGCGATCCGCTGTCGACCATCGCCTTCCGCACGTCCGGTCGCCGGGCCAGCATCAGGTCGACCAGGAACGCCGCCTCCTTCAACGCGAAGTCGTTGACCCTGGCCGAAGCCACGATCGGATAGCCACCCGCGTGGGTGTACTTCTTGTAGAATGGATCGAGCTTCATGGCCTTCGGCGGCGCCGTGACCGGATACCGGGTCTTTTTGGTTCCCGGATCCCCTCCCAGGAGGATTGAAGCCGGCAACAAGACGAGAACGAGCAAACGGGCAAGTGGCATGTTGGAAGTCCGTTGGAGAGTAGCGCAAGACTGGTTGTCCATCACGATTGGCCAGCACCACCGATGGTGGATTATTATCAGGTCAATCACAGCTCCTCGATTGTACCGGCCCGGCTTCAAGACGCGATGATACGACTCCCCGTCCTCAGCACCCTACCATGACATCGACCGACCAGGCCCCGACATCCGATCGCCCGAACCGTCGTCGATGGCGACGTCTCGGGTTCGTGCTGATCATCCTGGCGGCACTCGAAACCGGCGGCTGGATCGGCGATTCTCTCTTCGACTTCCACCAAAAACTGGTGTGGCGACTGACGCTGATGGAACTCGAGTCGGTGCCAACCGACGACGCCGTGACAACGTCGAGCGACCCCGGGCTGTGGATCCGCAGTGCGAACGAGGACTCCGAACCGACCGAACCCTACCGGGTCGGACAAACGGTGATCGAGGGAGCTGGACCGTGGATCGAGCACCAGCGGTTGACCCCACGGACCTGTCCGGGTCCACCGGGAGAACGCACCTTCGTCCTGGGCGGTTCGGCCGCCTTCGGATACCCGTACCGCTTCGAGAAGAACTTCGCAGCCCGGGCAGACCGTCCCACCGTCAACCCGGAACACCGTGTGCTGAACGCCGCTCGGGTCGGCGCCACCAGCAATGACCTCGTACCCATCGCCAACACGATCCTCGAACACTATGACCCGGCCACACTGGTCATCCTGGCCGGAAACAACGAATGGTTCCATTGGCGTCCGCGGCGGCCTGGCGATGCCACGGACAAAACCGACCCGGCGGATGTGACGATCGATGGAACCGGTCGAACCATCCTGGCAACCCTGGCCCACAGCCGGGCATTGGCCGCCGTCATCTCCGGACTGCTCCACCTGCTGCAGGACGGCACCCAGCAGGCAGCCCCCCGGCCAATCGTTCACGACGACGGATTCGTCGAACACCATGCACTGCTGGGGGCGCAACACGCGATCGAGAACCCGCTGACACCATCCCGCTACGATACCACCACGTGGCCTGGAACCCGGCAACTCTATCTCGACCGCTTCCGAGACAACCTGGTGACAATCATCACCACCGCCAAACGCAAGAAAGTTCGAGTCGTCCTGATGACAATGCCGTTCCAGTACCGGCTTGCCCCCGCCTGGAAACAACGCCAACCACTCTCCGGCCAACCACGGCACCTGGAAACCATGACCCGGCTGATCACCGAAACGATCAAGCTGCAGGACCAGGATCAACTGGCCGGGGCCCTCGAGACAATCCGCCAGGCCATAAAACTTGACCCACTCCCCCCGGTCCCGCATTACCTCGAGGCCGTCCTGCTGGAATCTCTCGATCGTCCCCAGGAAGCCGAGGCGTCCTACGCGCGTTCACGCGAGGCCATGATCGGCAACCTCGGCTCGCGGTTGAGCATCAACCGGGTGATCCGGGAAGTGGCGGCCGACCAGCAGACCGACCTGGTCGATCTCCGCAAGGTCTTCGACGACTTTCAGCACCACCGCCAGCGGTTCTTCAACGTCGAGCTGATCCACGACGACTGCCACCCCACGTCACTGGCCCACGGCCTGATCGCCCATCACCTCGAAAAATTGCTGTTCGGCGACGCGGCAACACGCGAGCGTCACTAGCGGACCACCGGCAACAACTCGACACCATCCCGGGCCGCGTTGACCCGAAATCGCAGCAGGTACACAGCGTTGGGCGCCCTCCCGCTGCTGCAATACGGAAAGAGGATCGAACCGTCCTTTTCGAGAATGTAGGAACCCGGGTAGCCATAGCTGCCAATGTCCAGGGGCAAATCCTTCGTCCAGGTCATCCCACCATCACGGCTGATCCACGCCCTGAGATTCCGCCACGTAGCAAACGCCACCAGGGTGCCATCGGCCAGGACGGCCAGTTGAGGAGCCTTGAACTTTCCTCCCCCGTTGACCACGCGGCTTCCCGAATCCTTCCAGGTGCGTCCCTTGTCGGGTGAGTGGAAGATGGCCCCGTCGGGGCGGGTCACCAGGACCAGGCGTCCATCCTTCAACTCGGCAATCGCCGGCTCGTCGATCGCACTGTCCTTGCGAACGATCCGCGAGATGACCGGCCAGGTCAGGCCGTTGTCGGTCGATCGACGGATGGCTCCACTGAGAAACTTGCGGCCACGGACCTGGTAATAGGTTGCCCACAGGATGCTGCCATCCGAGAGCAACACGGGCCGGCCACCATGCCCGCGTTCGTAAAAGTCGCCGGGACTCTTCAGTCCACGAGGTTTCGACCATGTCTTTCCGTTGTCGTCGGAATGGATCACGAACTGCTTGGTGTTCAGACCGTCGATGTCTTTTGCGAAGGCCGTGGGAGCGTGCATGTACCCGTACCATGACGCCTGCACACCGACCAGGCAGATGATCCGACCACCGGGCAGCGTCATCACCGCGTGCGCCCCGTCGTCAAGGCGATGATCCAGGATCGTGAAGGGTTTCGACCAGGTCCGGCCACCGTCGGTCGATCGACAACCCATCGTGCGGCCACCCGTGGGCGCCTCGAAATCCAGCGGCCAGCCCTCGGCCCGCCACCGCTTGGCCAACCCCGGCTCGATCTGGCGTGGCATGGCAAACGACGAATGCCAGTATCCCGACGAATGCGTGACCAGCAGGTCCCCGTTGGGGAGACGATCGATGCCTCCCGGCCACCCGATGAAATCCCCGATGCCCGTGTAGTCGTCAGGCCGGTTGTGACGAGCCCCGGTGATCTTCAGTCGAGCCTGGTTGACCGCCAGTGGCTTGGCGGCCTTCACCGGGGCCTGGACGGCAAGCAAGGCTGCCACGAGTGGAAGCAGCGTGGGCAAAAGATCAACGATCCGAATGCGAGTGCTGGTCATCTGCTCGGAGTCCTCTGCGAATGCCATGATGGTCTGTGGCCAAAGACTACCAGAGGCTGATCGTCGATTCGACACGAGCGAGGAGCCTCGCCGTGTGTGCGAACTGCCACGACAGGCTCAGCTACGACTTGAGGTCCGGCAGGTTTCGCTGCACCAGGAATTCGATCTCTTCGATCCGCACCGTCACGCTCCTGGGAGGATCGAATCCGACCTCCAACCGGCACGCTCCTCGACGCATCGGCGGCTGATCAAACAGGTAGATCCCACCAACTCGCGCGGTCGGTTCGAGACGTTTTCCGTTGACGATGAATTTCAACGACGCGGCCACCTTTGGCGACAACGTGGTCCGGACGATCAGGCGGGTGGAGCGAGGATCGCCGGGAGAGGGTTTTGACGGCACAGCGTCACCCACGTGCAACGTGAATCGCGACACCGTGCCATCCTGTTTGAGTTCCGCCGGCAACTGCTTGTGACCGGTCCCGACCGGAGTTTTCTGGCTCATCTCGCGTGTGACAAAATAATGCTGATCGGTCCCGGCCAGTTTCGCCGGATCATGAATCTCGTTGAGTGCCTGTCGCTTCTGACCACGGAACGGAAACGGACCGTGGCAGTCGTAGTTGAACAGGTAAATCGCATCGACCCCCCGATCCCAGAACGATGCGGCACCGGCCCGCAGCCGCTCGAGTGACGCCTGGGTGATACCCTGCTGCTTCGGCTTCAGGTAACCACGAATGTAGTACTCCAGGCCCCCGGCCACCTTGCACGGGGTTCCCCGGGCCAACTTCACGAACTGTTCGACCGGGGCCGTCATGTCCAGGTAACCGCCATCCATCGGCACCACCATGTCGACCAGCCCGCGACGAATCCACGTCGGCACGTCCAGGCCCTGCTCGAGACACTGCGCAACGCTGGTGGGAACCCGGACAACCAACCGCAGCGTCTTGTTTCGCTTGCGACCAAGATCGCCCAGCAACTGGTGAATCCGCTCCACAAGTTCGGTCATCAACTTACTGCCCGCGCGCTCGTGGCCCTTGCGAAAGAAAAGGCCGCTGCGGAGGAAATCGAGTTCGAAACCGTCGACATCGTATTTCCCACACAACTCGGAAATGATCGTCAACTTCCGGTCACGCACTTCCTTGTGCGCGTAGTCCATTGCCCAGGAGTAATCAAACGGATGCGTGTACCACCCGGGCACCTGCTTGCCGATCAGCAACCGCCGACGCTGCTTCTCCCAGGTGCTCCGCAGCGACGGCCAGCGGTCGACGTAGTCCTTGTGGACGTCGTTCATCCTCAGGGTGGGAATGAAGTACA
Organism: uncultured Planctomycetaceae bacterium; assembly: GCA_963933195.1. Classification (GTDB taxonomy): domain Bacteria; phylum Planctomycetota; class Planctomycetia; order Planctomycetales; family Planctomycetaceae; genus UBA8437. Next base: position 5,154 of record CAWVUS010000093.1, on the reverse strand, counting down.
TCCCGTGTCGCCGTGCCCGCTGCTGCCAGACGATCATCGGATCGAGCTTCCGCGAGACCAGTGACCGGACATTTCCCGCCACCCGCTTGAAGTACTTGTCCTCGAACTTGCCGTCGGGGACCTGGCGGCCGTCGTAGGGTTCGGCCGACTCCAGCGGGTACCAGAACTGCTCGTCGCTGAACTGGGGACAGGGCAAAAACGCATCGACGGCCGTCCCCGGCAGATCGTCGACAACCCGACACAGTTGGTCAGCCGACATCGGGGCATCGAAACGGTAAAACACCGGCGTGCCACAATCGCTGTTGAGCCACAACCGGGGCGGCCACTTGGGGAGAGGTGGCGGATCAGCCGCACCAAGAGAGCCGGCCGGAATCACGATCAACAAGGCCAGCAGGACGCTCCTGGCAAATCGAGCTGCAGCAAGTCGTACGGACATGGGCCTGGCACATTCCAATCGAACAGAAAACGACAACCGCCGAGTATATCCGTCTTCAAACTGGCCAGTCACGTGTCTCAGCACCGGGCGACCGCCAAATCAAAAGCCGCTTCGGTGGAAATCGCACCAGACGGTGTTTATTCTCCTTTGAGCTTTTCGAGGAACCGCTCGGGAACCGACCCGAATCACTTGGGTTGGAACGCGGCTTGCGGTTCCAGGAAGGAGTCGAGACACCCGGCGGAATCGCCGCCTGGTTCTCCTCGATCTGCCCGATGGATCGGCAGATTCAGATTGGGCCTGCCCAATCGTGAAGCAACTTGCTTCGTCGCCACGGATCGGCACCAGGATGTGCCGCGGGGAAGGCGGCAGGAAGACTGATACATCAGATTCGGGGACCGTCTCCGGGTCCACAGTGAGATCCGTAAGAGACTCGTAGGAAGAGAGAACCGCATGAGTTACAAGTTGGAATACATCTGGCTGGACGGTTACACACCCGAGCCTTCGCTCCGGAGCAAGACAAAGATCGTCGACAGCGAACCCGACGCTCCGTCGGATTGCCCCGAGTGGGCCTTCGATGGCAGCTCGACCGAGCAAGCCGAGGGTCACTCGTCGGACTGCCTGCTGAAGCCGGTCCGAATCGTCCCCGATCCCGATCGTCGCGACGCCTCGCTGGTGCTCTGCGAGGTCCTGAACCCCGACGGGTCCGCTCACGCCTCGAACATCCGCGGCACATTCGAAGACGACCCGGACTTCTGGTTCGGATTCGAGCAGGAGTACACCATCATGGATGGTGAGCGTCCGCTCGGCTTCCCGGACGACGGTTACCCCGGCCCCCAGGGCCCCTACTACTGCTCGGTCGGTACCGGAAACGCCGCCGGTCGTGACATCGTCGAGAGCCATCTCGACAGTTGCCTCGACGCCGGGCTGGGCATCTCGGGAATCAACGCCGAGGTGATGAAGGGCCAGTGGGAATACCAGCTGCTGGGAATCGGTGCCAAGCAGGCTGCCGACGACCTGTGGCTGTCTCGCTACCTGCTGCACCGCAACGCCGAAGCTTACGGCGTGTCGATTTCGTTGCACCCCAAGCCCATCAAGGGCGACTGGAACGGCAGTGGCTGCCACACCAACTTCTCCAACACCGCCATTCGTGAAGAAGGCGGCGAAGAGTTGATCACCTCGATCTGCGAGAAGTTCAAGGCCGAACACGCTTCTCACATCGGCGAGTACGGTTCGGACAACGACCAGCGACTGACCGGCCTGCACGAAACACAGTCGATCGACACCTTCAGTTATGGTGTCAGCGACCGTGGTGCCTCGATCCGGATTCCCATCGGCACCGTCAACGACGGCTACAAGGGATACCTGGAAGACCGCCGCCCGGCGTCGAACATGGATCCCTACCGCGTCGTCAAGCGGATCGTGTCGACGGTCAACGGCTAAGCCTCAGCCGACGCAAACAGGAACAGCGGCCGACACCTCGCTCGTCGAGGGTCGGCCGTTTTTCTGCGCGGCCTGGGTTCACCGGGCCGGGTCTACCTGGACGACCCCTTGCCCCACAGCGGCTCCCGCAACTGCGACTCCCACACGCTGGCCCGCTTCACCATCTCGGCCAACCGTTCCGGGTGCTCCTCGGCCAGGTTCTTCGTCTCCGACAGGTCGGTATCCAGGCGGAACAACAACGGTCGTCCTCCCATGAATTGACGATTGTGGACCATCTTCCACGGCCCGTGCCGCAACGCGATCGGTCCCTTCGATCCGCCACCCCGCCAGTGCAGGTCTCGCCCGGGCAAGGACTCGGCTTTGCCGATCAACCGGGGCAAGAGGTTCACACCGTCCAGCTTCCATTCGGGCTTTGTCGTGGCACCGGCGACCGCCAGGAACGTGGGCACAAAATCGAGTGAGCTGACCGGGTCGTCGATGACCGAACCGGCCTCGATCTTGCCCGGCCATCTCATGGCACACGGCACGCGAATCCCACCCTCCCACAACTGACCCTTGCGACCACGCAACGGCTGGTTGTCGGCACCGGTTTTTGTCTGGCCACCGTTGTCGTTGGTGAAGATGACCAGCGTGCGACGATCGAGCTTGTTGTCGGCCAGGCACGCCAGGATCTTGCCGACGTTTTCATCCAGGGACACCACCAGCCCGGCGTACTTGCGACGCTTGACGATCGAGATCCCCGAGAGTGCCTCCAGGTGCTTCGCCTTGGACTGCAACGGACCGTGCGGCGCCGTGAACGACACGAACAGGTAAAACGGCTCGTCACGGTGCTCGCCGATAAACCGGCACGCCGCATCACCCAGCCGATCGGTGACATAACCCGTCTCGGGCGTCGCGCGTCCGTTCTCCTGCAACACGCGGTGCGGGGTCGGCTTCATCTTGTATGGGAAATAACTCCGGGACCCCTGCAGGCACCCGTAGAACCAGTCGAAACCTCGCTTGTTCGGGTGATAGGCCGCCGGGTATCCCAGGTGCCACTTGCCGACCAGCCCGGTGGTGTAACCCGCCGTCCTCATCCGCTTGGCCCCGAAAGTCTCGCTCAACGGAAGCCCCGATTTCATGTAACCGGGTGGGATGTTGTTGTCGTGGCCGAACCGCTGCTGGTAACGACCGGTCATCAGGCCGGCTCGCGACGGCGAACAGACCGCTCCGGACATGTAGGCGGCCGAGAGCCGCACCCCGTCACGGGCAATCGAGTCGATATGAGGCGTCAGCCGCTTCATGTCCGATTTCGCGGACGGCTGAAAACCAAAATCGGCGTACCCGGCGTCGTCCGAGAACAACACGACGATGTTGGGACGCTCGTCGGCGACCGACTGGCCAACCGCGAGGAACAACACGAACAGGAACACCAGGCGGATCATCACGCGACTCCGAAAAAACAGGCTCACGCCCAACCAACTACTTGCCGAGTTCTCTGACCTCGGCAGCACTCAATGCGTGCCGATAAACCCGCACATCACTCAGGCTACCATTGAAGTGATCGTGCTGACCACGTCCCACCGTCAGGGGCACCTTGTTGGAGAGGTTGAACTTCGAGGCGGTGAATTGTGACGAGACGGCCACCTGCTTTCCATTGATGTACAACCTCAACCTGTCGCTGCCCTTGACCGCCGCCAGGTGGACCCAGCCGGCGGGCAATTCGACATCCGAGGTCGCGCTCTTTCCCGCCTCGATCGATTTCACACGGCCCGATGGCAACACCCCGGCGAACAGCCGGCCGCGAAAGACGGCCATCGACCAGGCCCGCCGGTATCGGACGTTCGGCGTCGTGTCGATCTTGCCCAGCGATGTCCATTTCGTCCCGCCGTCGAACCGGAACACCTCGCCCAACGGCAGGGTGCCCGAGTACATCATCCCGTTGTAGACGGCCAACGGCATCGACTCTTTCTCCATCGCCAGCCGACCCGCGAACGCCCAGTTCGTCTTGCCCTCCACCTGCTCCATCCGGAACACGCTGCCGGTTGGCCACGAGCTGACATAAAGATCGCCGCGGTACACGGCGAAACCGTAGGTCTGCGTGTTCTCGCCAACGATGCCCAGGTGCTCCCAGCCATCGCCGTCGTAACGGTACACGCCCGCCTCGTCGAAACCGGTGGCGTAGATCGCCCCGTTGTAGACCGCCAGGCTCTCGACCCGCTTGCCCTCGAACGTCCCACAGTTGGTCCACTTCGTGCCGCCGTCGTAGCGAAACAGTCCGGGGGAATACAACGCCGAGAAGTAAAGCTTGTTCTTGTAGACAACCGAGCCGTACAGCGACTCCGCATCGCCCAGCTTTCCCAGGTTCTTCCATTTCTTGCCACCCATGTACTTGAAGACCCGGCCCCCCTTGGCGAGGTTGGGCGATTCGGGCAGGGACGACCCGGCCAGCCGGTACTTGGTTGTCCCGGCGTAGATCTCGCCACCGAAACTGCACAGTGTCGACACGGCGTTGCAACGATCCGGTGTCCCCAGGTCCTTCCAGCCCGCCTTGCCATCAAAGAGGTACACGTGGCCGGCTTCCTTGATCCCCGGTTCACAGGTACCCGCGTAGAGTTGCCCCTTGTGGACCAGCAGGCTGAAGACATACATGTTGTTGCCCGGCCGACCGTGGTCAGTCCACGACGAATCGACCCGGCCGTTGTCGATGCCAAAATGCACGTGCCGGTAGTTGGCCGACGTGTTGGTCACCCCAACGTTGTTCTTGATCGAGAGTTGAAAGCCGGTGCGACGGGCCGGGTCAAACTTGCTGATGACGTCACCGAGCACGTCATCGATTGACTGCTCGGTGTGCACCCAGGCCGTTATCGAAAAAGGCCCCGTGCCGGGATCGAGACGCTTGTCGCCGGGAGCCTGAAGCAGGCTGGTACGGCCGTCGAACTGCGCTGTCGGACGTTCATTTCTCCGGGTCGCCCGGTCACCGAAACGAACGCCACGGCCGGTGAGATCCAGGCCATTGCCCGACGAATCACGGGAATCCCGTTCCAGGCTCCAGGTGGCCACGGGTGGCTCTGCCGCGGACGTGGCGGACAACATCGGAATGAGCACGAGCCAGGTGGCAAGTCGACGTGGATGCATGGCGAGTCGATTCTCCGGAACGGGTGAAACCAGGAATCCTCCAAGTTACACCCTCCTCGCGCCCAGTGCGCTCGGCACGGCTCTTTCGATCTCGGAGAATGCCGGTTCGTTCATTCACCGTGGACGACACGGATTATCCCGTGGTGGCTGTGGCAGATAAT
>CAWVUS010000092.1:0-16954 GCA_963933195.1 uncultured Planctomycetaceae bacterium | reverse complement strand
CTTGACCTCCGGCCCCTTTCCCCACCACGATGGTCGGCTCATCACAAGTCGAGGAGTGTCACGATGGTCATTGTTCTGGCAACTATTGAGTTGGCCGAGGGGCGGCGAGACGATTTCCTGGCCGAGTTCCACCAGGTGGTGCCGTTGGTGCGGGCCGAGAAGGGTTGCGTGGAATATGGTCCGGCCGTTGACGCGGTCACCGATATCGAGAAACAGGCGCCGCTCCGCGACAACACCGTGGTGGTGGTGGAGAGGTGGGAGAGTCTCGAGGCTCTCAATGCTCACCTTGTTGCTCCTCACATGGGTTCCTACCGCGAACGTGTCAAGGACCTGGTCGTGGGGATGAACCTGCAGGTGCTCGAACCGGCCTGAGTCACAACATATGCCATCGACTATGGAAGTTGGGCAGCATGGAACCCGTCGAACAGGACTCTTCTCCGAACATCGATCTGTCGGCGATCATTCGCACCATGCAGATCATCACCGGAGCATTAATCGCGGGAGTTTCCTTTTACGCCATTTTCACCCTGGGGCCTGCCGACGGTGAACTGGAGATGATGGGGATGATCGCGCTTGCTTTCGCGGCCGTCATGATCATCGCGCGGTTCATCGTTCCGGGATTGATCGGAGATCCCGGGACTCTTGTGACGGCCGGTGAATTGCTCGGGCTCTACCAGACCCGGATGATTGTTGGTCTCGCATTGCTCGACGGGGCGGCTTTCTTAAACATCACCGCCTTCAACATGGAGCACCATTGGTCGTCGCTGATGATTGCCGGGATCCTGATGCTCCTGATGCTGTCGAGTTGGCCAACCCGGTCAAAGATCGAGTCGTGGATCCGGATTCAGCGGGAATTGGCTGGGTTGGACGAGACCGAGTGAGATACTCGAGTATTGGTTTGCCTGTGCTCTGGCACGTGCACCAACCTCGAGAAAAAACGCGAGTGTGCCCCGCGGAACTCACGCCATTGAGTCACATTGACGACCTTTGATACAATAGGGTTCCAGGTGGCGACACGAATTGGCGTGTTGTGAATCCGGTTGGCAGGAGTCAGTGATGTTGCGTTTGACAGGCGGTTCGGACGGTCGACTTTGCAACGGGATGAGTCGCCGGAAGTTTCTGGAAGTCGGGTCCATCGGGGCACTCGGCCTGGCGTTGCCCGATCTACTCCGTCACGAAGCACGCGGAGCGGAATACAAGTCGGACAAGTCTGTCATCCTGATCTGGCAACACGGCGGTCCCAGCCAACTCGATACGTTCGACATGAAGCCCCAGGCGCCCTCGCAGGTCCGGGGCCCCTACCAATCCATCGCGTCTGCACTGCCCGGTTTGCGTGTCGGTGAACTGCTGCCCTACCAGGCCCGGATCATGGACAAGGTTTCGGTCATCCGCAGCTTCTCGCACGGCAACGGTGATCATTGGGCAGCGGCACACTGGATGTTGACGGCGTTCCTGGGATCGACCGGATCGGACCGTCGCCCCCGGAATCCCTCGATGGGTGCCTGTGCCTCGACCTTGCTCGGTCCTCGTGATTCGGGTGTCCCGGCCACGGTGAACTTCAATGATGGCGGGTTTGGATTCCACGGTGGTGCCTACCTGGGCGTCGCGCACAACCCGTTCCGGGTCGGAGAATTCAGTTACGGGAACGAAGCAGGACGTTTGCCGACGGCCGACCACCGCAGTTTCAAGCTGGTGGATGGGCTGTCGAAGATCCGTCTCGGTGACCGACTCGGCCTGTCTCGTCAACTGGACACCTATCGTCGGCAACTCGACAGTTCCCCGGTGTTCGAGAACATCGATGATGTCGATCAACAGGCTGTCGATATCCTGATGTCGGGGCGAGCCAAGGAAGCATTCGAACTGGATCGCGAGGACAAGAAGACTCGCGACAAGTACGGTCCCGGTTGGGGTGAACAGGCTCTGCTGTGTCGACGCCTGGTCGAAGCCGGTGTCCGCTACGTGTCGCTGAACACCGGCTACTGGGATGACCACGGGAACATCAAGGGCGCCCTGGACAGCAAGATGCCACGTCATGATCGGGCCGTCGGTGTCTTGATCGAGGACCTGGCCGAGCGAGGGCTCCTGGAAAACACGCTGGTCGTCACGGCCGGAGAATTTGGACGGACGCCAACGATCAATAAGAATGCCGGGCGGGATCACTGGCCACAGGCCCAGAGTATCCTGGTTGCCGGCGGCGGTTACCGGGCCGGCCAGGTCATCGGGGCCACCAACTCGAAGGCCGAACATCCGATCTCGCGCAAGGTTGGCGTCGCTGATTTCTGTCGGATCGTCTACCACGGCATCGGCCTGACCGGTGAAGAAGAGATTGTCGATCCTGGCGGTCGGCCGGTGCACCTGGTCTATGGCGGCAAGGTGCCGCGGGAATTGCTCTAGACCGAATTCCCGTGGTGAGTCGTGGCCGTTTGAGACACGCAGTTGGCTCCGATACGATCACGTGCGGAGTTCACTGTCATGTTTCGATACAGGTTCAGTTCTGTTGCCCCGGTTGCCGGTTTCGTGTTGCTGGCGATGTCGTTGGGCGTGGTGTCGGCATCGGAACGCCTGAAGGTTGAGGTGCGGGAAACCGGCGGCTGGTCACGTCCAATTTATCCCTGCACGCTGACGCTTGACCGACCCACCAGCCGAACGCCGCTTCGTTTCCAACTGGTCGACGAGTCGTCTCGTCCGATTGTCGTCCAGGTGGATGCCGAGGTTCGGGGAAAGGTCACCCGGTGGTGGCTCGCGTTTCCGGTCAGTCTCAAGCCCCACCAGCGACGGGTTTTGACACTGGAGCTTGGTCCGGACGTGACACCCAGTCCGCAGCGTCCCCGGGGGCATGTTCTGGAGGTGTCCGGAAAACAGCTCCGGATCGTCAATGCACCGTACCTGGTGTGGACTCTTCCCACCCGAATTGGGCCGTTTCTCCAGTCGCTGGAATTCGGTGGCCAAGAGCATCTTGTCGGGCCCACCGCACGATTGGTGATCAAAACCCGGTCCGGGCGCACCGTGTCCCTGGGTGGTCCGGATGCGTCGGCATGGAATCCGGTCCGACGTGGACCACTGGCCGTCACCCTGTCCGGCGAACAATCGGTTGCCGTGAAGGGATCGGCCAGTGTGAGCAGTCGTGTCGAACTCGATTTCCCCGTCTCTCGCAGTTGGGTTCGTATGGATTGGCAGCTCGACGACCCGGGTGACCAGGTGTCAGAGATCATGCTGGACGTGAAGTTGAACCTGGATGCCCCCACCGCCGGAGCGCCCAACCTGGTCGATTTCGGAGCCGGAACCTGGGTGTACGCCCGGCTGGCATCCGGGCAGGTGGCGTCTCTTCAGGCGCGACGACCGGTGGGCGACCGGGTCGATGGGGCGACACCATGGAGCGTGTGGAAGGGAACCGCCCGGGCGTCTGAAGCGTTCGTGGTGTCGAACCCCGGGCGGCCGGTCAGGGCCGAGGGGTGGGTGCACCTGATGGATCGCAAGCGGTGCCTGGCACTGGCGGTCGATTCGTTCGGCCACGAGCAGTTCGAGGCGATCGAGACCACTGCCGAGGGCACTGTTCGCGTGCGACGAGTGTTTGCCAGGCAAAAGACACGCACCACAAAATCGCTCAGGGCCTGGATGCACTTTGTCGGGTTCCCTCCCCAGCAAAGTGCGGCAACAAGCCCACGTCACATGCAGACGCCACCCGCGGTCAGGGTACTCCGTTGATCGACCTCCGGATGTCGCCGGGGGACGCAGCCGGATCAATTCGGCAATCGGTTCGCCGGCAATAACTGGCCCGGGCAGATGTGTGGCGATAGATTCGTTGATGGCATCGAGGTTGGTGTAGGATACCGGGCATCTGTCGACAGGAAGGGAACTGATGTGATGAGAGGTTCTTGTTGGAACTTGGACCGGGCTGGGAAACAGCCCCGGCATTTCCTGGCTGTTGTTTTGACTGTTGCACTGGCCCTGGTGGCCGATCAGTCAGCATGCGGGGATCTGCGGTTCTACGCATCGTTCGACAAGACGTTCGATGCCGAGGTTGCGAGTGGATCTCCGACCGGTCTTTTGCTCCGGCGTGGAGCGAAGCTGGTGCCCGACGGCAAGTGGGGCTGTGCGGTCCGTGGCCACGCGAAAAGCCAACTGGCCTACGACGTGCTCGGCAACCTGGACCTGGACCAGGGAACCATCGAGTTCTTTGCCAAGATGGACCCGTTCGGCGACGGGCAATGGGCCTACGATTTCATCAATCTCTCCGGTGCCCATGGAATGAAACTGGGCGTGGCCAGGCAAGGTCAGTCAACGAGTTTTGTCCTGGGCTGGACGGTCGGCACGCGGACAGGCTGGCTCCCGAATGCCCAACGGTTCGTACACCACGGGACATGGCAGCATTATGCCATCACCTGGGATCTCACAGCTGGCCCGGGCAAGGGAGTCGTTTCGGTTTTTGTCGATGGGTCTCGTCGGATTCATGCCGACGATGTGGATCCACTCGCCTGGTCACCCGACCAGATCTTCCTGGGATCCTCTTACACCGGTGCGTCGATTGATGACCTGGCGATCCATGACGAGGTCCGATTTGTCGAGAATTTTGCGCCGCGGAAGAAGACGCTTTTGCAGGTCGCATTGCAAAAACAACCCTCCCCAAACAAGGCGTCGTCCCCGCAAAAACCGTTTGGCCGTCCCGGCCTGGTGAATGGTGATTTCGAGGATTGGCAGGATGGCCGACCGGTTGGCTGGAATCTTGTCGGCAATACGGTCCTGGTGAAAGACGACCGTTATCGTTTTTCGGGCCGGTCGTCCATGTTGATCAAGTCGGGCAAGTACATCGAGAAATACCCGTATCGTGGGACGTCGTCGGATCCACTGGCGCTGACTCCCAATCGCAGTTACCGCTTGCGGGCCTGGGTGTCGACTCCTCAATCGCCCGTCGGTGATCTTCGGTTCGATATCGTGAGTTCCGATGGCACTCTCGTCGGGTCGTACAGTTCCGGGTGGTCGACATCACACGGCTGGCTTCCCGTCGACTTGTCGTTCCGGACCAATGATTGCCGTCAGTACACCGTCAGCATCTACCTGCGGCGGCACAAGAACGAGTTCTATGGGCTGATGTGGATCGACAACCTCCGCCTGGAGATGAATGGGGAATCCGACCAGGTGGTTTCCGAGGCGGAGAAGGCTCGCGGGTTCTCCCTGTTCAGTCGGTCGGTGATGGAAACCAGTCGATTCGAAAAACGGATGCCCTCTCAGGGAGAACGCATCGATCGCCTGTCGGTTTCCATGGGTCGGGGCGAGTACGAGCCGGCGTTTCTGGGCCTGTACGCGTTGCGGGGCCTGGGCGACGTGGATGTTCGCCTGGTGGGTGACCTGGAAGGACCATCCGGTAGCCATCTCGATGCCAGTGCAGTGACGGTTCGCCGTGTTCAGGAGTCGCTGTTGCCGTTGACGCGGCCACGTGGCGTGGATCGTGGGGGGATGTTGGCCTGGTGGGCGACCATCAAGACGTCCGAAGACACCGCTCCTGGGAAATACAGCGGACGTCTCCAGGTCACGGTTGCGGGCAAGTCCGTCGCCGAGATTCCTTTGCAGGTCCACGTGATGGATGTGCGGCTGCCCGATCCCAGGGCGGCGTTCCTGGTGTATCACCACGAGACGTACGTTCCCGACCAGTTTCTGACCCCAGAACTGCGACGTGCCTATTACCGGGACATGGTCGAGCACGGGATGAACACGGTCACGGTCTACAACAATGCCGACGTCGATGGGAAACGGCTCGATTTTGCTCACAACACCGGTTACGCCGCCGGTAATCCCCGGCGTGATTACGGGCTGGACACCACCATGAAGATGATCCTCGACAGTGGATTGTGTCGGACGGGACAGCCGGTCCTGTGGCTGACAAGTCGTTCTGGAGAGAAGGGGTACGGTTGGGGTGGAACGCCGGAACCGGCCCTGAAGGCCATGCTCGGTGAATGGAAAAAACGGAAGTGGCCCGAACCACTCTTTTATGCCACCGACGAGCCGGGTGGCACAGGACCGCGTGCCGAAGCGGCCAGGTCGCTGCTGAAGACGATCAAGTCGTGGGGCCTGCCGGTCCGGACCACGACGGCCGGCCTGGAGCCGGAGGTCCTGGGCAAGTATTTCGACGTCTGGATCCAGGGTGAAGCCGGTGTGTCACAGAATTCGGTTCGGCTTGCCAAAAAACTCAAGTCCGAAGTCTGGACCTACACCTGTCACGGCATGCACCAGAACATGCCGTTTCCACGTGCGTTGTATGGTTTCTGGGCGGCCAGGACGGGGATCAAGGGTGTGGCGTCCTGGGCGTACTACGACAACAAGGTCTGGACCGCCGACGCGAACGGCAACGTGGGAGGTGATCCCAGGACCCGATTGAGCCAGGTGTGTGTTTCTCCCAACGGGCCGATCCCCACGATCGCCTGGGAAGCGATTCGCGAAGGGGTCGACGATTATCGGTACCTGCAATTTCTGCAGGACTTGATGGCCAGGGCAGAAACTGTGGTGGAGGAACTCTCCGCCCGCAGCGAGACACTTCTCACCGAAGACGATCGCCAGATGATCGACCGCCGGGAGGAACAGGGGAAACGCCGGACGGCCGAGATCAGGCCACAGCCAAAGCTGGTTCGCTGGGAGGCGAAAACCGATGCCGAAAAACGGGGGGAGCGAGCCTGGCTGGCGGTGAGGAGGATCCGGTCGGTGTTGTCGCTGGTCCAGCGGTCGACCGAGAGCATGTTGACGGCGATTCCGTTCGATGCCATGGCGACTCGCATCGGGCTGGCACACGGCGGTCACTGGAGCACATACGCGCCACCGATGGGACCGATGATCGAGGGTGCCAACATGCGGACGATTGCCGATGATCATCGCCGACTGGTAGCCAGCCACATCCTGTACCTGCAGGACACCCTGAACAGGACCCGGTCCGGGGACGGCAGGTAGCAGCTGGATTTCCGACGCCCGTCGTCGTTGGGCCACCGATCCCCGGCCAGTCCCGCTGCACCGAGTTGTTGGGTCTCTAGCGGCCGCCGGTTTCGGCAGCGACGTCCGGAATTGTCAGGTGGATCGGATTGGATGCGTAATTCGTACTGATCGAAAACGACATCGAAATCCGGCCCATGACGGCGATCGGAAATCGCTTGAGGGGCTTGGGGGCACCGTCTCCGGTTGCCGCCTCGAGAATGATCGTTCCCTCCACGACATTTCCCGCCAACCTGGCCTTGCTGTCCGATGACATGGTCACGCCAGGTGGCAATTGGTCGGCAATGATCGAGTTGCCGTAGAGGAAGGGCATCCCCAGTTGGATCGGCCCGGTGAACTCCTTGCTCCGTTTGACACGGACCTTGATCTCCACCTTCTCTCCGGGCCGGAGCGTGATCTTGCTTGGCGTGGCTTCGAATTCGACGATGTCGAGTGGATTGGTGACGCCGACAAGTTGCGTGTTGATTGGCCGGCGTGCCTGGGATCCTCCCGACACCTGCAATTCGCAGGTGACATGGGCATATCGGACCAGGTCCCGCGTCTTGCCGTCGGCATCGGAATAGACCGCTTTTCCATAGAGTCGCACCAGGCGGGCATCGATCTTGGCGTTGGCGCTGGCCGACAGGATGACGGGTGCACGGGTCAGCCCGGATGGGATCGTGACCGGCGTGGCTGTCACACCTTCGGGTAGCCCATCGACTTTCAGTTCGACCGGTCCGGTGAAGCCGTTCTGCCGACTCAGGTTGACGAACCAGATCATGCGGGTGCCGGGCGCGAGTTGGGCGTAGTAGTACTTGCCGTGCAGTTCGAATTCGGGAGTTGCCGGTTCGGCCCGCAGGTTGTAGATGAACCGTTTCCCCCCGCGGTTGTGGAGATCTCGCACTGACACAAAAAACTTGCCGTCCGACGGCGCTTTGAATTGCAGCTTGGCATCCTTGGTGTAGTACCCGTCGTCGCCATCGGCCACTTTTTTTCCGGAGGAGTCAAACATGTCAATGACGCTATCCAGTGGCAGATCACGTCGGTCGGACTCGACTTCAAACAGGTAATACTGGCCCTTCTTGGCCTCGAAGGAGTAGTAGTGCACCTCGTCGGGCTTGGAGAGTCGTCCGTTGGCCCCGACCGGCAGCGTCAGTGGGATCGCCTGGGCCATCGAGTGGTTCCCTTTGGCGACGACCTGGGGATGGGCGCTCACCAGCATCTGCACCGGATTTGTGTCTCCACGCGGCGTTTTGACCGGAAGGGTCTTCCAGCCAAGTGGTTCGTCGGCCACGGATTTCAACGTGGTTGTTTCGAGCCCGCCGAGGTTGTGTCCGACCACGGTGGCCTGCGTTGTCTGTCCCCGCTGAATGGCCATCGGAAAGACTGCATGGGCGAAGGGTTGATCGCTGATCTCCACGCAATACACGTACTTGGGATTGCCAATGAAACGGGTGTCGCGGACTTCGAGATAATACCGGCCGTCTTCGGGAAGTTTGAACGACAGGAACGAATCTCCACCGACGAAGTTGTCGTTCTCGGCGATCACCTGTCCGTTGGATCCTCGCAACGTCAGGATCGAGTCCATCAGGTACATCACGCTTGCGCCGCTGCCACCCGACTGCATGCTGTGAACAGCCCTGGTCACCCGCTGTGCGTAAATATTGATTGTGATGTTCTGTCCGGCCTTTCCGGTGAACTGGTAGTAGTCGACGTCCTCGGCATTTCCGCACATGCCGCAGATGGCCACCGGAAATGAAACCTCCTGGGCTGTTTTTGTCGAACCGTTGTCATCTTTTGACTCGTTGACGACCGGGTAGCTGGTGACCAGCAGGTGTGAGACGCTGGAGACGGCTGTTTTCGTGGCGACGCGAAATTCGTAAATGCCCAGTGGCTGATTGGCGGGTACGTCGGCTTCGAAACGAAACGGCGTGCCCGGCGTGCCTCGTCCCTGGTGAGCCGCGGCGATCGGCTTGGTTTCCAGGAACTTCATCGTGATGCCGGGCCGGTCGAAAAACACCTTGTAGGATCCGTCGAGCGTGTAGTTCGAGCGGACGTTGATCGTTGTCTTCTTGCCGCGTTGGACGGCGACCGGCGTTGTCGAACACAGTTGCCGGAATCCAATGGTCGATTCCGCCTGGAGTGATGGCACCAGGACGCACAGGGTGGCAATCGCAGCTGAAAAACGGCCGAGTGTCATGGCGCACCGTTCCGGGAATGGTGGTTCTGGGATGTCGGTCGAATTGGCAGGACGCTAGCTCATCAATTCCGGGATGACACGACCGTCACAGACCTGCACCGGTCGTCCATCACCGGTGACGTGGAGGGTGTCCAGGGAGATCCCGAGTTTCGTGTAGATGGTCGCGGCGATGTCGTTGGAGTAATACTCTTTTCCCACCGGGCGTGCCCCGGTGGCATCGGTCTTGCCGATCACTCGTCCCGGCGGAGTGCCCGCTCCGGCAAAGCAAATCGGTCCGGCCGAGGGCCAATGGTCGCGTCCGGCTGCCGAGTTGATCACCGGGGTCCGGCCGAAATCGGTCATCCAGACGACCAGCGTCGATTCCAGCAGCCCTCGTTCTTTCAAGTCCGAGACCAGGGCCGGGAACGCCTGGTCCAGCGGCGGAAGCAATCCTCTGAGGGCCGAAAAATTGTTGACGTGCGTGTCCCAACTCGGGCTCGAAACTGTCACAAATCGTGAGCCGGCTTCGACCAGTCGGCGAGCGAGCAAACAACTTTGACCCAGGTTGGTCCGTCCGTACGCGTCGCGGGTCTGGTCACTCTCCTTGTTCAAGTCGAACGCCTTTTGTGTCGCCGGCGAGGTGATCATGCTGAAGGCATTTTCGTAGTAGCCGTCAATCGCCTTCAGCGAGGCGGGCTTCTTTTCGACATCGCGTTGCAGACGATCGATGGCCGCCAGTGCCTGTCGCCTGCGATCGACGCGTGCCAGGCTGACTCCACCGGGCAGGGTGACGTCGCGGACGGTGAAATCCTTCTTGCTGGGATCGCCCGGCAACTCGAATGGGTTGTAACGAATGCCCAGGTAGCCGGCCGTCCCGCCACCGTGGACGCGATCAACCTGTGTGCCAACCTGGATGAACGGCGGCAGGTTGGTCCGGGGCCCCTTCTCCATCGCCACGACCGATCCGAAGCAGGGATAGGTGATCGAGGGATTGAGCTTCTTGCCCGACATCATGATGGCGTCGGCCACTCCGTGACCGGCATTTTGCGGGTTGAGATTCCGCAACACCGAAAACTCTTTCAGGTGTTTTGCGAAGTGAGTCATTTTGTCGGTGAACTGGACTCCCGGCAAAGCGGTGTCAATCACGCCGAACTCGCCACGGATCTCCGACTTTGCCTCGGGCTTGGGATCGGTGCTGTCGTGGTGACTGGTGCCGCCCCTGGTCCAGATCAGGATGCAGTTGACGTCGCCAGATTTCGACTGATTTTTCGAGGCGTCGCGTGACTCTGCACGCAGCGCTGTCTCCAACGACAGCCCCAGTCCACCCAGTGAACCAACCTGCAGCATGAAATGCCGCCTGGTGGATTCACAGTCCGTGGTTCGTTGACCAAAGAGATTCAACATGGCAGAGCACCTCGTGTTCAGACGCAGTTGGTCAAATTGTCAAACTGTCTCTCTGTCGGCCCGTAACAATCTCGATGTTGAACACCGTGATTTCAACCCGTAGACTTAAGGTCACGACAAGGCTTGAATTGTACATCATCAAACTGTCTTGATGCGTGGTTCAAGGCCTGGCTTTTCGAGGAATCGACTCGTGCCAACGTGGGTGTTGGTTCCTGGTCGAAGGGGGTTTCATGGCTCAGACGGCTTCGATTCGGACCAGGATCCGACCTGGCACGCTCATCCTCACTTGGCTGGTCATGGTATCCGTTGCGGGAAATGTCGTCCATGCGGACAACGCACCCGTGTCGCTTCATGTCGAACCGCCACAAGTCGCGCTGGTTGGCAATCTCGATCGTTTGCAGTTGCAGGTGACTGGAACCGATGGTGGCGGTCGGCAATTCGATCTCACCCATGCCGCCTCTTACAGCATCAGTTCCGGTGACATCGCATCGGTTTCAAAGACCGGTGCGGTGGTTCCACTGGCATCGGGAACCGGAAAGATCCGAGTTCAGTACGGTGCCGGGGCGGTGGAGATCCCGGTTCGTGTTACCGAGTTTCTGCCACAGGCCAAGGTCAGCTTCGTACGAGATGTTGTCCCGATCCTCAGCCGGTCGGGTTGCAACCAGGGAACCTGTCATGGTGCACAGTATGGCAAGGGAGGGTTGAAACTCTCTCTTCTCGGTTTTGCCCCGGAACAGGATTACGCACCGATTGTTCGTGATGAACTGCGGAGACGAGTTTCGCTGATCAAGCCCGATGACAGCCTGATTCTTCACAAGGCTCTCCTGGAAGTTGGCCATGGGGGCGGCAGGCGGTTCCGCCACGGTTCCTACGATCACCAGGTCCTCACCGCCTGGTTGACTGCCGGTGTGCCGGAACCCCAGGCCGACGAACCCCGGGTCGTCAACCTGACTCTCTCGCCGACAGAGCGAACCTATCGGGTCGACCAGGGCCAGCAACTGCGGGTCGTGGCACATTACAGCGACAACACCACTCGTGACGTCACCCGCACTGCAAGATACGACGGTCTCAATGAATCGATTGCCACGGTCACGGCGGATGGTTACATCACGGCCGTCGGAAAAGGCCAGGCGACGGTGATGGTCCGGTACGAGGGCCAGGCAAAAGTTGTCCACGTGCTCTCGCCCTTCCGAGACAATGTCGATCTTGCCAGTTTTCAGCCGAACAACTTCATCGATAAACACGTCAAGGCACGGTGGAAACGGCTGGGCACCAGGCCGGCAGGTCTTTGCAACGATGCCGAGTTCATTCGACGTGCCTACCTGGATTCCATTGGCACTCTGCCTTCGGCCGAGAAGGTCGAGACGTTTCTGGAATCGAAGACGCCCGGCAAACGCAACGAACTCATTGACGAACTCCTCGGTCTCACCGGGGACCCGAAACGTGATGTGAACGTCGACGCGTGGAGCGCGTACTGGGCATTGAAGTGGGGCGATTTGCTGCGGAACAACCGCAAGCAGACCGGTGTCGGCGGGATGTGGAGCCTGTCCAACTGGATCAGGCGGTCGTTGAGGCAGAACATGCCCGTCGACCAGTTTGTCCGTGAATTGATCACCGCCCAGGGGTCGACATTGAAGAACGGCCCTGCCAACTATTTCCGGATTGCTCGCAAGCCGACCGATCTCGCCGAGGCGACTGCCCAGGTGTTTCTGGGTATTCGGATTCAATGCGCCCGTTGTCACCACCATCCGTACGAGGTGTACAGCCAGTCGGACTACTATGGATTGGCCGCCTTCTTCACACGTGTCGGGATCAAGAACAACAGCAAGTTCGACCAGCTCGGTGGAGAGGCGATCGTGATTCTCAGGAGTTCGGGATCGATTGCTCATCCCCGCCTGGGAAAGACGATGGCTCCCAAGCCGTTGTCGGGAAAGCCAGTCGACACCAAGGGAGTTCGTGACCTGCGTCGTCCGCTGGCCGAGTGGATCACCGCAAAAGACAACCGGCTGTTTTCTCGCAACATCGTCAATCGCATCTGGTCCTACTACATGGGGTCCGGACTCGTGGAACCCGTCGACGACATGCGGGCGACGAATCCGGCTTCGAATCCCGAACTGCTCGACGCCCTGGGCGATCACCTCGTCGAGATCAAGTTTGACCTGCGCAGGTTGATGCGGTCGATCATGAGATCTCGCGTCTACCAGCTCAGTTCGACCTCGCTTCCTGAAAACGCCGACGATCGCCGCCTCTATCCTCATTACAACATCAAGCGTTTGCCTGCCGAGGTCCTGCTGGATGCCATCGACGTGGCCTGCGGAACCCACGAGCCCTTCGGGGGCGTGCCCCTGGGGACCCGTGCCATCGAGCTTCCCGACCCGAACTTCAACTCCTACTTCCTGGACACGCTCGGTCGTCCACAACGTGCGATCGCCTGCGAGTGCGAACGCACAGCCGAACCCAACCTGGCCCAGGTCTTGCACATTGCCAACGGTGATCTGCTCACCCGCAAGCTGGCCGACAAAACCGGCCGCATCTCGCAACTGGCCGGAAACGACAAGCTGAAGAAACCCGGGTCTGCCCAGCAGGCCGTCGAGCACCTGTACCTGGCCACCTACAGCCGCCGGCCCACGTCCGATGAAATCACCGCATGCCAACGGATCATCACCCTGGCCCCCAATCCTCGCGAGGGCCTGGAAGATCTGCTCTGGGCGTTGTTGAACAGCCGCGAGTTCCTGTTCAACCACTAGCGTGCGACGGCGTTACTGGCCGGGCTTCGCCAGGCTGTAGCAGCGGATCTCGCGGTCGTTACGCAGGTAGATGTTCCGGTTGGCAAAAGCCGGGTGGGACCAGACCAGCAGGCGATTTCCCACCTTGTGGGTTGGCGTGATCACCTTCGCGCGACTCACTTCCTCGTACCCCGCGGGACTCAACCGGGCAATGATCAGTTCGCCCAGGTCATTGGCCAGGAAAAACCGGTTGCCCTGCCTGATGGCGAACACGTTGGCCCAACTGGCCGGTCGGCGTCCGGTTGCCGGGGCGAAGGTGTTCCAGACCTGGTGCCCATCGTCCAGGCGTGCGCAGACAAATCGGCCGTTCTGGCCACAGGCGTAGACATGGCCGTCTTGAATGACGGCCGTGTTGAAGACCCCGCCGACTCCGCGTCGCGCGTTGCCCCGCCAGGCCAACTTCGCCTGGCTCCCGTCCTGGGACACTTCGATACAGGCCGACACGCGATTGAAACTCATCACGAAGACGCGTCGTCCTTCCACGACCGGTTGGCCGACCGACATGCCAAAGGTTGGCTTGACCGGAACCGACCAGAAGACCTTGCCTGTTCGTGGATCCAGAGATTCGAGCGCGTCTCCGTGCCAGATCAGCAGTTGGCGTCGTCCTGCGATGGTGTGGATCACCGGTGGGCAGTACCCGGGTTGGGACGAGGAGAGCGCTCGCCAGAGTTCCTTGCCGGTTCGCTTGTCGAAGGCCACGCACGTGGTCCCCTTGCCCCCGACGACGCAGATCAGGCGGTCTCCATCAACCAGCGGATGAGCGGCCGTTCCCCATTCGGGGATCTTCAACCCGTAATCTTTCTGGAAGTCGCGTTCCCAGAGAATCTTGCCATCGGAAACGGCCAGGCACTTCAGGTCGCCCTCCGCTCCCAGGGCGTAGACACGATCTCCATCGACGGTCGGGGTCGCTCGTGGACCGATGGCGTAGATGGCCACCGTCGTGTAGGCACGGACCCACTTGTGCTCCCAGATCAACTTGCCGGTTTTTTCGTCGAGGCAGACGATCCGTTCGCTGCCGGGCAGTAGCTTTCGCAGGAAGTTGGCGTTTCGCGGTGGTGGGCCATCGTGCAGGATCTTGGCCTTGGCGAGGTCAATCTTTTCGGCTTGCCGGTCCATGACGAACACCCGTCCTCCAGCGACGGCTGGGCCCGAATAACCACCGCCCAGCGGACGGGTCCATCTCAGAGGTGGTCCGTCCTTGGGGAATGACTCGAGAATCCCCGTCTCGCGCCACACCGTGTCACGATTGGGGCCGAGCCACTGCGGCCAGTCGTCGGCCAGTGTCGGAGACCCAGCAGACACCAGGACGGCCAGTGCCGACGACAGCGACAGGACAGATCGCATCACCATGTTTCCGCTCGCTTGCAAACTTGTCACTGCGATTGATCGCACCATTGCGACCCGGTTGCCTGCAGTGTCATCACGCGTGCGATTCTCCCCGGCGTGGCCCGGTCGATCAACCCGCCGGGTTTGGACCCGGCTGACGAAATACACATGGTTGCCATGTCCGGGAATGTTTTCCTACCGGTTCGCTGAGACTTGCGGAGTTGTTGGTGCAGCACGAGGATGATCGGGCATGCATCCGTGAACACACGCCACCGTGAACAGGGAAAAGATGATGAACCGCAAGCTCGTGAATTGTTGTGTGACCGTCCTGGCCGTCTGTTTCGTTTCGGTCCTTTCAGCCGCAGACGACAAGAAGTCCGCCAAGGCCGTGACACCGGAAAGTCGTCCGGCCGAGTGGTGGAGCAAGCGGCACGCCGAGAAGCTCAAGGAACTCAAGAGCAAGAAAACCGTGGACCTGTTGATGATCGGTGATTCGATCACTCATGGTTGGGAAGGCCGGGGCAAGCAGGTCTGGTCGGAATACTACGCAAAAAGAAATGCCTTCAACATCGGTTACGGCGGCGACCGGACCGAGCACGTGATCTGGAGATTGCAGCACGGCGAAGTCGATGGGATTTCCCCGAAACTGGCCGTGATCATGATCGGGACCAACAACACCGGTCACCGGCAAGATCCTCCCAAGGAAACCGCCGCGGGCATCAAGAAGATCCTGGGCGAACTGAAAAAGAGGCTGCCCAAGACCAAGGTTCTGTTGCTGGCCGTCTTCCCACGTGGTGCCACCACCGATGACAAGCTGAGGAAGATCAACACGGGGATCAACAAGATCATCAAGAAATTTGCCAAGCGGAAGAATGTCTCTTTCCTGAACATCAATTCGACGTTCCTGGATGACGACGGCAACCTGTCCAAGGACGTCATGCCCGACCTGCTGCATCCTCATGAAAAGGGATACCGCATGTGGGCCGAGGCGATGGAGCCGGCGATCAAGAAACTCATCGGCGGCTGATGGGTTGGTCACGACACCGGATCGGCCCGACGAATTGTCAGTGCGGAGGGCGACTCCTGTTTCGGTCCCTGGTGGAGCCATCCGCCAGTCGGCTTCAATTCTTCACCTCCGGCGCCCTCTCCGACCGCGATTCCGGTCAGAATTTTCGGTTGTGTCGTCGTGTCTGAAGAGGTTGCGTCCTTCTTGAAGAAGTAGAACGCGTGCCCTCTGCACGAGTGAATGTAGGTTGACCCCTTTCCTCGCAGAGGATGGTTGGAACGTATCGTGACGACCTCTTCTAGAGAGGCTCCCATCAAGGTGCTGACCTCGTCCAGGGTCATCTGGTCGTGGACCTGGACGCCGTGGACGGTCCACACCTGCATCGGGCCTGAATAATCGACTTCGATGGCGTCTTTGTTCTGGCAACCTGCCGTCACACAGAGACCGACAGCCGTGGACAAAACCAGGCGAAAAATATCAGTGCCGGGGACTGCAGGAGAAAGTCTGTACATCTGTTTCTGTGCTTCGTAGCTGTCGGCGGATTGGCCGATGGCACCGCGACAGGGAGTGGGAACCGTGAGATGTTTCCTTGCGGACCGGATTTCACGCAACTCGTGGCGGAAATCGTCGAGAACCAAAGGTAGCCGACTATTGTACACACACCGACAGATGGGTTCTCGGGATTCCAGACGTTCAGATCGCGTCAGTTGGGCTTCGGGTGATTTATTCGTGTGTGGTCGGTTGTCAGATTTTTCACTTGTGAGATCAATTGGATTCGACGATGCCCATTACAGCGACCAGAGTTATCGGCACACTCTCATGGAGTGATTTTGCGGTTGTCAGGCCACCATTGGTGGATCCAGCCGACGGACACCAGATCGATGCGTACACGGCCTTCTCCTGGGAATTTCCGGACAGGCCGCCCCAGGAAATCGACGGGCAATTGGCGCTCAACCAGAACAACGTGTTGCGGATCAGACCTTCCGATGGCGCCACGCCCCCCGGCCGCCCCAAGGTCACCCGGGGGACGTCCCAAAACGCTGCCTTGCTGGCACACGAGCAATTTCATTACGACGTTGGCTTCGTGATTGCACGTGTCGTGGCCCGCAATTTGATGGCGCTCCGCAAGCCCGATCGGGCCTCGATGATCGCAGCGATCAGACAATTGACTCATTATCATTTTCGGACGAGAGCCAGGCTGATCCAGTCGCGCTACGATATTGATTCCAGGCACGGTACGAACAGTACGTATCAGCGAATCTGGAAACAGAAAATGGCGAATTGCCTGGCCAATCCGAA
>CAWVUS010000091.1:0-17013 GCA_963933195.1 uncultured Planctomycetaceae bacterium | reverse complement strand
GAAACCGGAACCTCCCAGGTCGACGAGGAGATCGAGGGTCTCAACGGACTGTATGGCAACGAAGCCCGGCCCTACGAGATCCGCCTGGTCGAAGGCGGATACCGGTTGCAGTTGCGGGAGGAGTACGAACCGGTGAGAAACCGCGTCTTTGGCCTGGGCCCCAAGGAGGTGAAGCTCTCCCAGGAACAGCTCGAGGTGTTGGCGCTGGTGGCCTACCGGCAGCCGATTTCACGGCAAGACATCGAGAAGCACGGTCGCAAGAACGCCGGTGGGATGTTGCGTCAGCTGCTGCGACGCCAGCTGGTGGTGATCGAGCGAGGCAACAACCCACGTCGTGACATCACCTACCGGACGACCAAGCGGTTCCTGGAAGTCTTCAATATCCGAGACATCGAGGACCTGCCGACTCCAGAGCAACTGGAACTTCGCTAGTTGACCACGACCTCAAACCGGGTTTCGCCGACCATGTCGTTCCCGCGGGAGTCGGTGATACGGGCCCGGACCTTCAACGACTGGTTGAAGGGTCCGGCTCCGGACTTGGCGAAGCGAATGACCAGCTTGCCGCTGGTCTGGCCGGGCGCGAGCTTGACCGGGGTGGCCGAGACGCCCTGGATGTGAGCCGGCAGTATCAATTCGACGGTTCCGGCTCCACCGGCACCGGTTCCACGTGAGACGGTGAACGGCAACTCCACGGCACCGCCGGGAGTCGAGATGATCGATGTCACCGCCGTGTTGACTCCCACCAGTCCCGACGTGGCCAGCACGACCGTCTGGTCGCTCTCCTTGTTGGATGTGTAGGAGACCTTGTGCTTGGTGCCATCGGCATCGGTGACGATCCCGACCAGCAGCATCTGCGTGCGACTGGTACGGCCAGCTTCGAGCCAGGGTGGCAACTGGATCTGGAAGTCGAACTGGTCTGAGTCTTTGGGCACCGGCAGGGGCTCGCACGAGATGCCCTGCAGGTGGCGGACCTGGGTGTCGGCGATCGTGGCGGTCAACTGGCCCTTGTAGTCGTTGCGAACGATCGTGTAGCGACGATAGAAGGTTGTTCCCTGTGGGCCGAACTTACTCTCGAAGACTCCGGTGAACTTGAACGGGACCGGCACCGCCACGGCGACTCGCACCGTGTCACGGACGGTGTCGTGGATCGTTGCGGCCGCCAGGATGGCCCGGGAGGTGATCTCGACATCACCCGCCTTGCCCTTGCCGGTGATCCGGGCGGACCCGACGGTGACCTTGGCATCCTTGGTTGCCTTCAGCTTCATCTCGACGACGTTCTTCGCCTTGGGGATCTTGTCGCCACCGGCGACTGTCACTCCCGCCGGCAGGTTCTCCACAGCCAGGGCGATCTCCTCGTTGAATCCGCCAATCCGCACGACGTTGATCTTGAACTTCGCCTCGCCGTTGCGCGGGACGTTGATCGCGTCACCGGGCAGCTTCAGCTGGAAGCCGGGCTTGGCCTTCACCGGAGGTGCGATCTCCAGCCGGTAGGCGAATCGCGCTCCCCCCCGGCCGGGTTCCTGTTCAGAGACGACGACGGTGAACTTGCCGTCAGCGGGAGCCTTGAAGGTGAACTTCGGGTCCGAGGATCCCTTGCTCTCATCACCTCCACCCACCCGTTTGCCGGTGGCATCGAGTACCGAGACCCGGGCATCGAGCAACGAACCGAGGCGAGCGGCCTGCAGGTCCATCGCCAGCGATTCATCCTTCTTGGCCTGGAACACAAAGTGGTCGGTGTCACCCACCGACTCGATGCGGCCGTTGAGTACCGCCGGGAGCGTGACCGCCTGGGCTGTTGCCGGGGTGTTGTTCTTGTCGGCTTCCAGCACGTTGGGATGGTCACTGACGGCCAGGACAAAGACGTTGGTCTCTCCCGCGGGGACCGACAGCGAATGGCCAATCGTGTCAACGGCGTCGGCGGGCACATCGACGGTGACCGGTTCGACGGGCAGTTGTTGTCCGAGCAGTCGCACCGATGTCCTGGTTCCTCGCTGGATCCCCAGTGGGTAGGTCTGCTCGACCCAGGGACCATCGGTGATTGTCAGCCGGTAAACGTAGGGCTGCAGCCCGAGGAACTTGAGATCATGGATGCGAACCCGGTAGGTGCCATCCGCGGGCGCCGTGAATCTCAGGTACGAATCGTTCCCGAAGTGGTCGGTGTTCTCGGCAACCCGGAGTCCGTCGGGGCCGATGACTTCCAGCCGGGAGTCGAGCGGTGAACCGATCCGCGCGGCGTTGACCTCGCAGACGTAGCCGTGTCCCTTCTTCCCGTCGAAGGTCCAGATGTCGACGTCCTCGCGCGGAAAGATCCGTCCGTTGATCGTGACGGGCAGCTGGACCGGCGTGGGAATCGGTCGTCCGTCGATCTCCTGTTCGACGATCTCGGGCAGGTGACCGATCACGAACTTCCTGCCGGAGGTGATGCCCTCGGAGGTCCAGGCCTGGTAGTAGCGGTGCCCCGGCCTGGCGTTCTTGGCGACGGTGACGGTGCCCAGTTGATCCTTGGGGTAGTTCTCACCGCGCTGCGAGGCGGGCATCGGGATCCGGGGACCCTCGAACCAGACCTGTCTCTCGGCCAGCTTGAGAGTCTTCGAGACGGTGATCCCGGGTCCGGACATCTCCCAGGGACAGGACTCGAAAAGGTAGTAACCCCCGACGATCACCTTCACCGTCGTGCCACGCTGGGCCCCGGCGGGGAAAATGTAGCTGGTGCCCGGTGACGACGCCGAGGCTGACGCCAGCAGGGTCAGCAAGGCAGCCGACACCAGGACGACAGTGCGGGATGACGCGAACATGTGTGGGTGACTTTGGAAGGAATTGTGATCGGTCACTCGGTGACAACCTCGACCTTGATTTCGCCGATCATGTCGTTCCCGCGGGGGTCGGTGATACGGGCCCGGACCTTCAACGACTGGTTGAAGGGTCCGGCTCCGGACTTGGCGAAGCGAATGACCAGCTTGCCGCTGGTCTGGCCGGGCGCGAGCTTGACCGGGGTGGCCGAGACGCCCTGGATGTGAGCCGGCAGTATCAATTCGACGGTTCCGGCTCCACCGGCACCGGTTCCACGTGAGACGGTGAACGGCAACTCCACGGCACCGCCGGGAGTCGAGATGATCGATGTCACCGCCGTGTTGACTCCCACCAGTCCCGACGTGGCCAGCACGACCGTCTGGTCGCTCTCCTTGTTGGATGTGTAGGAGACCTTGTGCTTGGTGCCATCGGCATCGGTGACGATCCCGACCAGCAGCATCTGCGTGCGACTGGTACGGCCAGCTTCGAGCCAGGGTGGCAACTGGATCTGGAAGTCGAACTGGTCTGAGTCTTTGGGCACCGGCAGGGGCTCGCACGAGATGCCCTGCAGGTGGCGGACCTGGGTGTCGGCGATCGTGGCGGTCAACTGGCCCTTGTAGTCGTTGCGAACGATCGTGTAGCGACGATAGAAGGTTGTTCCCTGTGGGCCGAACTTACTCTCGAAGACTCCGGTGAACTTGAACGGGACCGGCACCGCCACGGCGACTCGCACCGTGTCACGGACGGTGTCGTGGATCGTTGCGGCCGCCAGGATGGCCCGGGAGGTGATCTCGACATCACCCGCCTTGCCCTTGCCGGTGATCCGGGCGGACCCGACGGTGACCTTGGCATCCTTGGTTGCCTTCAGCTTCATCTCGACGACGTTCTTCGCCTTGGGGATCTTGTCGCCACCGGCGACTGTCACTCCCGCCGGCAGGTTCTCCACAGCCAGGGCGATCTCCTCGTTGAATCCGCCAATCCGCACGACGTTGATCTTGAACTTCGCCTCGCCGTTGCGCGGGACGTTGATCGCGTCACCGGGCAGCTTCAGCTGGAAGCCGGGCTTGGCCTTCACCGGAGGTGCGATCTCCAGCCGGTAGGCGAATCGCGCTCCCCCCCGGCCGGGTTCCTGTTCAGAGACGACGACGGTGAACTTGCCGTCAGCGGGAGCCTTGAAGGTGAACTTCGGGTCCGAGGATCCCTTGCTCTCATCACCTCCACCCACCCGTTTGCCGGTGGCATCGAGTACCGAGACCCGGGCATCGAGCAACGAACCGAGGCGAGCGGCCTGCAGGTCCATCGCCAGCGATTCATCCTTCTTGGCCTGGAACACAAAGTGGTCGGTGTCACCCACCGACTCGATGCGGCCGTTGAGTACCGCCGGGAGCGTGACCGCCTGGGCTGTTGCCGGGGTGTTGTTCTTGTCGGCTTCCAGCACGTTGGGATGGTCACTGACGGCCAGGACAAAGACGTTGGTCTCTCCCGCGGGGACCGACAGCGAATGGCCAATCGTGTCAACGGCGTCGGCGGGCACATCGACGGTGACCGGTTCGACGGGCAGTTGTTGTCCGAGCAGTCGCACCGATGTCCTGGTTCCTCGCTGGATCCCCAGTGGGTAGGTCTGCTCGACCCAGGGACCATCGGTGATTGTCAGCCGGTAAACGTAGGGCTGCAGCCCGAGGAACTTGAGATCATGGATGCGAACCCGGTAGGTGCCATCCGCGGGCGCCGTGAATCTCAGGTACGAATCGTTCCCGAAGTGGTCGGTGTTCTCGGCAACCCGGAGTCCGTCGGGGCCGATGACTTCCAGCCGGGAGTCGAGCGGTGAACCGATCCGCGCGGCGTTGACCTCGCAGACGTAGCCGTGTCCCTTCTTCCCGTCGAAGGTCCAGATGTCGACGTCCTCGCGCGGAAAGATCCGTCCGTTGATCGTGACGGGCAGCTGGACCGGCGTGGGAATCGGTCGTCCGTCGATCTCCTGTTCGACGATCTCGGGCAGGTGACCGATCACGAACTTCCTGCCGGAGGTGATGCCCTCGGAGGTCCAGGCCTGGTAGTAGCGGTGCCCCGGCCTGGCGTTCTTGGCGACGGTGACGGTGCCCAGTTGATCCTTGGGGTAGTTCTCACCGCGCTGCGAGGCGGGCATCGGGATCCGGGGACCCTCGAACCAGACCTGTCTCTCGGCCAGCTTGAGAGTCTTCGAGACGGTGATCCCGGGTCCGGACATCTCCCAGGGACAGGACTCGAAAAGGTAGTAACCCCCGACGATCACCTTCACCGTCGTGCCACGCTGGGCCCCGGCGGGGAAAATGTAGCTGGTGCCCGGTGACGACGCCGAGGCTGACGCCAGCAGGGTCAGCAAGGCAGCCGACACCAGGATGACAATGCGGGACGACGCGAACATGTGTGGACTCCGAAAATGGCCGTGGCCAGTTGTCAGAGCATCCCGGGGAAGCTCCGGCCGGCTCAGGCGAATAGCTCTTCGATGACCTCGCCATCGCTGGGGACGATCGGGATTGGCCGACCCTCGGGGGTCAGGAATTCCTTCTTCGGGTTGATGCCCAGGCTGTGGAAGATCGTGGCCGAGAGATCGGCGGGCCGGTACGGCTTGGTGGCCGGGCGTTCGGCTCGTTCGTTCGAGGCGCCCACGATCGTGCCACCCCTGATTCCTCCGCCGGCCATGGCGATGGCCGAACTGGGACCCCAGTGATCGCGGCCCACGAGGTTGTTGACTCGGGGTGTCCGTCCGAACTCGCCGGTCACCAGCAGCATGGTCGAATCGAGCATACCGCGGTCATAGAGATCCTCGAGCAGCGTGGCCATGCCGCCGTCAAGCAGGTGCAGCAGGTCGTTCTCCAGGACGTGGAAGTTGTTGTAGTGAGTGTCCCAGTTGCTGTGATTGATCAGCACGCAACGAACACCGGCCTCGACCAGCCGTCGTGCCATCAGGCAACTTTGTCCCAGCGTGTTGCGGCCGTATTTGTCTCGCAACTTGTCCGACTCGCTGTGGATGTCGAAGGCCGTCTTGGTTTCCTTGGACGTCATCAACTCGAAGGCTTGCTGCTTGAACGAGTTGACAGTTCGGGCCTGCGTGTTGAAGCGGACCTCGCCTCGTTTCTGGAAGCGGTCGACGGTGGCCAGGAGGTTCCGGCGGGAACCGAATCGCTTGGCATCGATTGCCAGGGGCGGCGCCAGGTCGGGGACGGCGAAGTTGGGCAATGCCGGATCTGACTCGACGACGAACGGTGCCGCGGTGGATCCGAGATAACTCGAGCCACCACTGTTGTGCATCGTGGGAACGCAAACATAGGGTGGCACCGGGCCACGGGCACCCAGTTCGTGGGCGATGACCGAACCGTGGGCCGGTTTCTGGTTGTTGGGTTTCAGGCCCGAGTTGAAACCGGCCGAGGGGTGGTAGCCGGTCAGCATGTAGTGATCGGCCGTCCCGTGTCCGGAGTTGCGGTGTCCGAAGGACCGGACGACCGCGAACTTGTCCATCTGGCCGGCCAGTTTCGGCAGGTGTTCACTGATCTGAACGCCGGACACGTTGGTGGCAATCGGGTTGAACGGGCCGCGGAACTCCTTGGGAGCATTCGGTTTCATGTCCCAGGTGTCGATCGTGCTCAACCCGCCGGCAAGGAACAGGACGATCAGCGACGTGTCGTTGCCCGGGACGGCTTCCTTGGCCTGGCCCTCCAGGATCGATGTCAACGAGTAGGTGGTGCCAAAGAGACTTGCTCCGCCTATCGAGAGCATGTCCCGTCGGGAGAATCCGTCGCAGAACGATCTTTTCTTACCGCTCATCATCACTCCTCTTTGACCAACTGTAGCCAACATCCATTCTAGACGGTGGCTGGCTGTTGAGTCGAATATGGTTGAAGTCGTGAAACCCCTACCAGGGCCAATGTTTGCCTAGTGGTTGAACAGGAACTCGAGCGAATTGAGCATGCTCCAGGCCAGGTCTTCGGCAGCCTCGGTTCGGCTACGTTTTTCCTCGGTCGATTGCCGGAAGTGAGCCAGTGCCACTTTTCGCTCGGATGTCTCGGGAAAACGGTTGAAGAACGTCAGGTAGAGTTCCTCGACCACATAATCATCATCGGTCGATTCGCGGACCAGTTTTGCAATTCGTCCACCGGCATGAGCAATCTTTTTCTGGATTCGTGGTGAATTCATCACGTGAAGAATCTGGCCGACGGTCGGTTCGGTAGCCCGTTCACACGCACAGGCGCTGACTCGGTAGGGGCGGCCGAAGAGCTTGAGGAAGTAATGAGGGACCTGGCTGTCCCAGAGTTGGACGGCTCGGAAGCCAGCTGGGGTGCCCTGGAATTTTTCGGGGACACCGGTCGTGTCGGTGATTGCATCCAGCAATACCTCGGCGTCGAGCCGCTTCATCAGGAATCGCGAGTAGTTCTGCTCGTCCTGCCGGTTCGTCTCGTTCGACTCGGTCGTTCGCTGGTAAGCGTTGGACGCGGTGATGGTGCGGATGAGCGCGTGGAGGTCGAACTTGCTCGCGACGAGATGGTCGGCGAGCGCGTCGAGCAATTCAGGATTGGACGGTGGGTTGGTCAGCCGGACGTCGTCGATTGGTTCGACCAGTCCACGGCCCAGGAGATGTGCCCAGGTGCGATTGGCGATATTGCGGGCGAAGAAGCGATTCTTGGGTCCGGTCATCCACTCGGCCAAAACCTGTCGACGATCACCCTCGGGATGAGCGTCGGGCATTCCCGCTTCCAGGGCATGAGCGTAGATCAGGTCGCCGGTTCGCGGGTGTTTCGTGGTGGGATTGCCGCTGGCCCGAATCGATTCTCCGGTGGGACCCGGCTTGAAGCCGACCTGGGTAAAGAACGCCTGCATGCCCCAGTAATCGGTCTGTCCCCAGCGGTCGTAGGGGTGGTGGTGACACTGGGCACACTCGATCCGCATGCCGAGGAACACCTGCGAAACGACGGCGGCGCGGTCGCCGGCCTTGCCGATTGACTTGTAGAAGATCGCCTGGGGATTCTCTCGCAGTGGCCCGTTGGCCGTCAGCAACTGCCGCGTGAATTGGTCAAACGGCGTATTGGCTGCGAAGCGTTCACGGATCCAGCGGTAATAGTCGTAAGCCTGTTCATGTCCGAGTTTCAAGCGGTCCACCCGCAGCAGGTCCGACCACTTCAACGCCCAGAAGTCGGCGTATTCGGGTCGCTGCAACAGCTTGTCGACGAGCTTGGCTCGACGACTCGGACTCTTGTCCTCGAGAAACTTCCGAGACTCCTCGGCGGTCGGCAATCGGCCGATGATGTCGAGACTGGCACGACGGAGGAATGTGGCGTCATCGGTTCCGGCCGAGGGCAGGATGTGGAGTTTCTTGAGCTTGGCGTGGACGTGGGTGTCGATGAAGTTGGCTTCGGGAAGCCTGGGGTAGTTGGCGATTTGGTTTTTGCTGGGAATCATCGCCTGGAAGATCCCGACGGCTCCCATGTAGTTGGCCATCACGGCCACCTCGCCGGGGGCTTCGCTGATCGTCACCAATCCGAATTCGTCGACGGTGCCCAGTCCCTCGTTGTTGGACTGGAACTTGGAGTGCCCGGTCACGTCGGCTGTGCGGCCATCGGAAAACGTGGCCACGACACGCAACTGGTGGCGGCTCTTCATCTCGACCTGCCGTTCACCGGGAGTGAGCTTGATCGAGGTGACTTTCGGGTCGCCTGGTTCTCCAAAAGGCATGCCCTGGGCAATCCACTCGTACAGCGTCCGGTAGTCGCCGGAACTGCGGCGGATGCGGATGCCACCGCCATGTGGGACACCACCGGAGGCCTTGGTCAGCAGCAGGCTGGATGCCGGCAGGGTGGGCACGACGCGGCGTCCGCGTCCTTCTCGAGTCAACGCCACGTAATCGGCCATTGGGTCGAACCCGAACACCGACAGCTTGAAACCGTTCTGACCCTCGGCCTTGCCGTGGCAGCCGGACGTATTGCATGCGAAACGGCTCATCAACGGCACGATGTCGCGTTCGAAGTTGTAGGTCCGTGGAACCCGGGCCCGGCGAACGTCGACAGTGACCAGGTGGAGCTGATCGTTGAACCGGATTTCGACCGATCCGCGTCCATCGCTCACGCCGTGGACCACTCCGGTGGGAGAGACTTCCAGGATCTTTGGGGATTTTGAACGGAAGGTGGCTTGCCGGGTCAGATCGGCCTGGATCCCGGTGTCCGACAGCGAGGTGACCAGCAGTTGGTGCACCGCGTCGGGACCATCCAGTAGCACGCGTGTCGGGCTCACGCTGACCGACCCGGTTTCCTCACCGGCCGTTGTACCGGCCAAGCCGAGGCTCAGCAGGATTGCGATCGTGACAAGGGGGGGCGTGCGGAGCATTGTGTTGGTCGAGGAGGCAGGATGGATCGAGTTGCGCGAACGCCGTTCCACCCGGGAGGGTGGAGCAAACGCATCAGCAATCTCCGATTCTATCCAGCTGTCTCGGGTTCCAACAACCCACGTTGATTGGTGACTTGACGCTCGCCGCAGTGGGGCCCGGGAGGCCCCGTTCTGCGTACGGTGTCGTGCCGCCGACGGTTACTCCTGAGCCACTGGCTCTTCGGGAGGTGCCGGAGCGGCTGCCACGTCCTCTTGGTCATTCTCGCGTTGGATCGCGTCGAAGACTTCCTGGCGATGAACGGGGATCTCCTTGGGAGCATCGATTCCCAATCGGACCTTGTCGCCACGGATATCAACGATCGTGATCTTGATATTGTCCGCGATAATGATGCTCTCGTCGCGTTGTCTCGACAGAACAAGCATCGGTGAACTCCTTCTCCTTCGCGACCGTCCTGGTTCCGGCTTCGAGGTGGCCTTGTGAGGCCTCAACGAGTCCGGGGCGACGCATGGAGATATTTTTGGTTTGTCGTTTGGCAACTTACGATTCGGTTTACCGGCATCAACACGCGATGCCGTGTAACGCTCATCGTCGAATTGACCACCGTGTGCCGAGTCTCGAACCATCAAATTCCGTTCACGTGTCCGAGGCTCTGCCCGGATGTACCGTCTGTGACGGCGGTACCGGTTGTTCATCGTGATGGTCGCAGCTTGTTGCCAGAGGTGGCGAGGCTGGCTAACTTGAGTGGAACGTACATGTGGCGAGCCAATTCGTAGAATTGGCCGAATGGGTCGTCCGTCTGGGCGAACTGCAAAAAGCCTTCCACCGCGATCGGTACTCGACTCCGATTTCATCAGCCCGGTTTGAATTCTCAGGGACCCGTCACGATGCTGACGCTGTTGATCGCTGTCGGGGCGTTTGTTGGTTACCTGGTGGCCTACCACACCTACGGCCGCTGGTTGTCCCGGAAGATTTTCAAGCTCGACGCCGACGCGGTTGTGCCCAGCCACGAGCTGCGGGACGACGTGGATTTCGTGCCGACAAAAAAGGAAGTGATTTTCGGGCATCACTTCACGAGTATTGCCGGTACCGGCCCGATTGTCGGACCGGCCATCGCTGTCTTCTGGGGTTGGTTGCCGGCACTGGTGTGGGTCCTGGTCGGATCAATTTTCTTCGGTGCCGTGCACGATTTCGGTGCGCTGGTGGTATCACTCCGCAACCGTGGACAGACTGTCGGGGAGGTGGCCGGGCGGTTGATCAACAAGCGGGCGCGGCTGTTGTTCCTGTTGATACTGTTCTTTGCGTTGACGATCGTGTTGGCCATCTTCGGCCTGGTCATTGCGTCGATCTTCAAGTCCTACCCCGAATCGGTGATCTCGGTCTGGATTGAGATCCCGATTGCGGTGGCTATCGGGTTTTGGGTCTACCGCAAGCGGGGTGGCCTGTTGCTGCCATCGCTGGTTGCCCTGGCCTTGCTCTACGCGGGAATCTACGTCGGCGTCTATCACTTCAAGTTCACGTTTGACGCGGTCGGGCTGGACGTGTCCAACCCGATCATCACCTGGACAGTCATCCTGATGGGTTACTGCTTCGTGGCCTCGGTTCTACCCGTCTGGACCCTGTTACAACCACGCGATTACATCAACAGCCACCAGTTGATCGTGGCGCTGGGATTGCTGGGCCTGGGCCTGGTCGTGGCGTCTGTCACCGGCCAGGTCGACCTGGTTGCCAGTGCTCCGGCGGTGGCGGATACCGCTCCGGTGGGTGCCCCACCGATCTGGCCGTTTCTGTTCATCACCATCGCCTGCGGGGCGATCAGTGGTTTCCATTGCCTGGTCAGCAGCGGCACGAGCAGCAAGCAGTTGACCTGTGAAACTGACGCCCAGTTTGTGGGGTACGGCTCGATGCTGCTCGAGGGTGGCCTGGCGGTGATTGTCATCCTGGCCTGTTGTGCGGGGGTGGGGATGGGAGTCGAGTCTGGTGGAGACACGCTGACGGGGCTGGCGGCCTGGCAAACCAAGTACGACGCCTCGGGAGACTGGGCCAAGTTCGGCTTGTCCCAGAAGGTGGGAGCCTTCGTGGATGGGGGGGCCAACTTTGTCAGTTCCCTGGGCATCGCCAGGGAACTTGCCGTGGGAATCATTGCCGTGCTGGTTGCCAGTTTTGCCGCCACCACGCTGGACACCGCGACGCGGCTGCAGCGATATGTCATCCAGGAACTCGGATCGACGTTGCGGATCGCGCCGCTGACGAACAAGTACACCGCCACTGCTGTTGCTGTCGTCCTGGGCGCCGCGATGGCGACGATCCCCGCACCGGGGAAACCCATGGGAACCGGTGGCCTGATCCTCTGGCCGCTGTTCGGGGCCACCAATCAGTTGTTGGCCGGGCTGGCCTTGATGGTGATCGTGTTCTATCTCTGGCGACGCAACATCAACATCTGGTTCGCGGTGATTCCGATGTTGATCATGCTGGCCATGCCTGCGTGGGCCCTGTGCTGGCAGTTGTTCAATTCCGGTACGGGTTGGGCTCTACCGGTTTTGGCGATGGCCGCTGGCCGTGAGCCCTGGGCCTGGTCGAACACCCACTTGCTGTTCGCCATCGGCCTGGCCACGCTCGGCCTCCAGGTCTGGATGGTCATCGAGGGCCTGTTGCTCTGGCCACGAGCCCGTGGCGTTCTCGAGGAAACCTTGCCGGCACTTGGTACCAACCGCGACACAATTGCTGCTAAAACAAGTCCTTGATCACCTGTCACCGGGAGAGACACCATGAGAAACTTGACACTGGCCCTGCTCGCCGTCGTGACCCTGCTGGTGACCGATGCGGCTGCCGCCGAGAAACTGAAGTTGTTGATCGTCGATGGTCAGAACAACCACAACTGGAAGTCGACCACCCCGGTATTGAAGTCGTTCCTCGAGAAGTCCGAACGGTTCACCGTCACGGTGGCCACCTCGCCGGGCCGTAACGGCAAAGCTGCCGACTGGGCCAAGTTCCGTCCGAATTTCGCGGCTGCCGACGTGGTGTTGTCGAATTACAATGGCCAGTTGTGGCCCAAGCCCGTGCAGACGTCGCTGGAGAAATATATCGCCGGGGGTGGGGGACTTGTGATTGTCCACGCGGCCAACAACGCGTTTCCCGGTTGGGGTGAATGGAACAAGATGATCGGCCTGGGCTGGCGAGGTGCCGGCTACGGCGCGCGGGTCACAGTGAATGATGCCGGCAAAGTGGTCCGGACGGTCAAGGGGCAGGGCCCGGGAGCCAGCCATGGTCCGCAGCACGCGTTTTCGGTCGTCGTACGGGATCGCCGGCACCCGGTGATGGAGGGAATCCCGGCCGAGTGGATGCACTTCAGGGACGAACTGTATCACGGCCAGCGTGGTCCGGCCCTGAACATGCACATCCTGGCGACGGCATTCTCGGCCAAGGGCAAACGGGGTACCGGGACACACGAGCCAATGGTCTGGTGGATTCCCTACGGCAAGGGAAAGGTTTTCACCACCGTGATGGGCCACGCCGACTACTCGATGAAGTGCGTCGGTTTCCAGACGATCGTCTCGCGTGGAGCCGAATGGTCGGCCACCGGCAAGGTGACCGTGTCGGTGCCCAAGTCGTTCCCGTCGGCGGGGAAGACCAGCGTGGCCGGCGAATGAGCCATTGGGGACGGGCGCGCCGCTAGTGCGGGAAACCCGTCCCCGGGCTGTCGCTTCGAGATCGACTCACCTGCCGCCTAGCGGAAGGTGGGCAGTGACTCGATGACCACCGGCGTGGTGGCAACCGAGGTTGGCAGGACGGTGACCGGTGTTGCCACCGGGACGCCTGGCATGGTGTTGAACCCGGTGGCGGGTACCGGTACCGGTGTCGGCATCATTTGGTTGGGCTGGCCGGGGGGGCACCCCAGGGGGAAGCCGGTTCCGCCGGCCCCGTAATAGGGCATGCAGTAGCAGCCGGTCGTTGTGCCGATCAGGGCCAGGCCCAGCAGTAGACTCGCAGTCCGTTTCATCGGGGGGCATCCTTTCCGAACAGTCCGAAGCGATGGATTGTGTCGAGAGTGTCTGGTAATCGTGACGGGAAATGTGCTTGAGACGATGTGGTTCCGGTCGGCAACCGTCGGGGACGGACCGATCAGGGGGGGAGTCTGCGGGAGTGAAGGCACGAGTGTGAGAGCCGTGAGAGCGGCGGGACGATAGGACGTGCGGGATTGAGCGTCAAGAGGTGTTTGGGGGCGATTCACGACAGAGGGAAACCGGCGCGGTGCGGGTTCCGGTTTGTCCCCTGCGCTCGCTCACCTCGGGGAGCCCACCTATAATTTTCTGCACCATGCAGATCGTCCACTACCCCCATCCATCGCTCCGCTGGAAATCGCAACCGATCCAGAGCATCAACGAGTCGTTGCGCCGGGTGGTCCGCGAGATGTTCGAGTTGATGTACGAGGCCAAGGGGATTGGGTTGGCAGCCAACCAGGTCGCGTTGCCCTTCCGCTTCTTTATCATCAACGTCAGTGGTGATTCCGACCTGTCGGACCAGGAACACGTGTTTCTCAACCCGGAAATCTCCAACCAGTCCGGGTTGGTCGAGGGCGAGGAGGGATGCCTGAGCGTGCCCCAACTCTATGGACAGGTGAAGCGGTTCGAGACGATCACGGTGGAGGCCTACGACCTGGATGGCCAGGGTTTCGCCATGGATCTCGACGAACTGCCAGCCCGCGTGGTGCAGCACGAGACCGATCACTTGGATGGTGTGATGTTCTTCGATCGGATGGCCGACACCGACCTGCAGGCGATACAGCCACAGATCGATGAATTCGTGACGGTGTTTCGACACGACCAATCGACCGCTGCGGGTGTGTCCGACGAGGAGTTGACCGAACAACTCAAGAACCTGGAACGAGATGGACTCGGAGGTTGAGGTGGCGTTGAAGCTACTTCTGATGGGAACCGGCGAGTTTGCCTGTCCCACGTTCACCGCGCTGCTGGACGGCCCTCACCAGGTTGTCGGGCTGGTCACCCAGCCGGATCGCCGTGGTGCCGGACAGCACGATCACCGTCATCCGCTCGAGTCGCTCAAGGTGACCTGTGGCGAGCGAGACATCCCGGTGATGCAGCCGCGGAAGGTCAACGATCCTGAATCGATTGCCACGATTTCGGCACTGTCACCCGACCTGGCCGTCGTGGCTGCCTACGGCCAGATCCTGCGTCCGGAGTTGATCGAGGTGCCCCGGCTCGGGACGATCAACCTGCACGCGTCGTTGTTGCCTCGTCACCGTGGTGCCACACCGATTCACCATGCGATCCTCTCGGGTGACACCCGGACGGGGGTCAGCGTGTTCCAGATTGAACCGGCTGTCGACACCGGACCGGTGCTGGGGATGGTCCAGGCCGACATCGGGCCTGGTGAGACAACAGGGGAATTGCACGACCGGCTGGCTGAACTTGCCGTCGGTGTGTCGCTGGTCGTGGTTGACGACCTGGATGCGGGGACCACGACCCGGTTGGAGCAGGACGACACCAGGGCCACCCGTGCTCCTCGACTGACGAAGTCGGATGCCGAGATCGACTGGTCGGTCGACGTGGTGGCGATCGACCGGCACATCCGGGCGATGTTGCCCTGGCCCAATCCATTCACGTTTTTGCACTCCGATGATCAAGAACCACGCCGGTTGATCATCCAGGCGGTTGAAACGGGCCCGGCGTGTCCTGGAGCGAGTCCCGGTGAGGTTGTGGTTGGCGAGGAAATCGAGGGCCTGGTTGTCGGGTGTGAGGATGGCACCGTGCGGATATTGCGGTTGCAGCCCGAAGGTCGTCGTTCGATGGATTGCGAGGCGTTTCTGAGAGGAAGCGGTCGACTCGAGGGTGCCCACCTGGGCCCAATCGATGGATCGCGGTCGGACTGAACCCATCTTGCCCGGTCGTGGTCTTTCTGGGACTATCCGCGGCCCTCGGCCGGTCGATTCCGTCCTCCTTTTCATCATTTTCTCTCAGCATGCGCCGACTCACGACGCTCCTTTTTGGTATGGCACTGGGTGGTGGCCTGGTCTTCTCGGCGCACCATTACCACCTGGTCCGCACCGGCAAGCAGTTTCTGCTGATTCCCAAGATCGGTGTGTCCCTGGTCGATCCGTACGTGGACGTCCGTGATTGGCACCTGGACGACTGGGAAGAACACCCCGAATTGCTGGCAGCGATGAGGGACCATGGCCACGGCGACCTGTTGCCCGAGACCCGTTCGGGTGACGTGCGGTCCGAGCGACCCGCAGCGACTTCCGAAGACGATTCCAGTGACCACCTCGACGTGGTCCCCAGGCAGTTGTTTCCCCGTGGACTGATTCCGCGAAGTGGAGCAAACCTTCCGGACGCGACCCGACGCAACTGATTTCTCATTCCCCGTTCCCGGCACCCTGTCCTTCAACGATGTCTTTCACCAGCGACTCGAACCGCACCAGCAGACTCCAGCGAACCGGTGGTCTTGGATTTGCCTGGGACGTCAAGCCGTCGATGAACCAAGAGTTGTTCGAAGCGGGCCTGCCGGGGGATCCCGGGGCCTTGCCGTTGGACCGCTGGCAGGAGGAGGGGCGGCTCGAGGTGGTCAAGACCGGTCGGCATCGAACGGTGTATCGACTGGCACTTCCCGGAGCCGGGTCCGACACGACCGTCTATATCAAGCGGTACCGTGCCGCGGACTGGAAGGCCCGGTGGCGTCGCCGAATCCGTGGTGCGACGGCTCGACGTGAATACAAATCGATGCTCGCGGTGGCTGACCTGGGAATCCCCCTGGCCGAGGTGGTCGCGGTGGGTGGACCGCTGGGTCCGGGACACAACCGGGACAGCTGGCTGCTGACCGTCGGGGTCAAGGACAGCAGGCCGCTGGATGAACTGCTGGGAGACCTGGAATTGGGTTTGAGTCCCGTGGAGCGGCGGCAGGTGGTTGGCCAGGCGGCCGAGATCATTGCCCGGCTGCATGATGGGGGTCTCTGGCACTGCGACCTGCACACCGGCAATTTTCTGGTGCAACAGTGCGAAGGGGCTCCGCCGCGACTGCTGTTGATCGACCTGCATCCGGTTGTCAGCCGGAAACCCACGACAGCCAGGCGGCTGGATGCACTGGCCCGGCTTGCCGCGTCATTGGGTTCGAGCGTGACGCCGTCTGAGCGTTGGTTGTTTCTCGAGAGATACCTCGAGGCAAGCGAACAAGTTGAGAACACCGGCCACGAACGTCGGAATTGGGCGGCCGCCTGGCGGCCCCTGTTTAGTCGTCATCGCGAGAGTACGTGGCGTCGGCTGGATCGGCACTGGTCACGCGGCAACCGTCGCTTGTTGATTGCCGATTCCGATCGGGCCGCCTGTCGCGGTCTCGCGTTTCTTGGTCGACGTCAACTGGAACATCTCCGGGACCGGTTTGCAGCCGTGCCGGCTCCCGAGGGAACCAGCGTGCCACTGGCCACCGGGAGTGGTGCGGTGATGACACGTGTGCTGCGGTTCGATCGCGCGGTCGAGGGCGAGTCGGCTCGCGAGGCCTGGGAACTGGGCCACGCGCTGTGGCGGCGCGGCCTGCCGGTCGCCCGTCCATGGCTGTTTGTCGAGACGGATTGCCATGGCGTGTTGGTCGTGCCCGTGCCCGAGCAGGCGGTGCCGTTGACCAATTGGTCGGATCGTTCGTTGATCGAGCGAGATATTGACCTGTTGCTGGGGCGAATTGCCCGGGCGGGAGTGTCTGTCGATGACATCGGTAGCGACCAGTTGCTGGTGGATCCGGACAATCCCGAGCGGCCCCTGCTGTTGCTGCCGACGTGGACGGGCAAGTCCAGCCCCCGGACGGGATCAAACGGGTTGCGAGCGGCGGTCTGGTTGTTAGCGGCGTCCCTGTTGACGACCGGG
>CAWVUS010000090.1:0-17062 GCA_963933195.1 uncultured Planctomycetaceae bacterium | reverse complement strand
CCCAGCATCAGGCCCAGGCCGATGGCCATGTCGCTGTAGCCGCTGAAATCGAAGTAGATCTGGAACGAGTAGGCCAGGAGCCCGAGCCACGCATCCAGGGAATCACGGCTCCCGGCATTGAAAACGATGTCGGCAAGCAGCCCGCACGAATTGGCCAGCAGGACCTTTTTGGCCAAGCCGAGACTGAACAGAGCCGTGCCACGGGCGATTTTCTCCAGCGAGTGCTCGCGGTGTTCGAGTTGCCGGGCCACCTCGTGAAAGCGAATGATCGGTCCAGCGACCAACTGGGGAAACATCGAGACATAGCAGGCAAAATCGATCGGGTTGCGGATGGACGCCGCCTGGCCCCGGTAGACGTCGATCGTGTAGCTCATCGATTGGAAGGTGTAGAAGCTGATTCCCAGCGGAAGCGTGATGCGAAAAAAGGTATCCCATTGCCAACCGGGCGCACCGAGCGAGGTGGCCAGGGCGTTGAAACTGTCGACTCCGAAATTGAAATACTTGAAGAAGCCCAGCAGCGAGAGGTTGGTAAGAATCGAGACCGCCAGGGCGACTTTTTGGCGTCGGCTGCGAACCGAGCCAGGGACTTCGTCGGTCGGATCGCCGGAAATCACCCGGCCACAGAAGTAGTCCACCGCAGTCGAGAACCCCATCAGCACGACGAATAGAGGGTTGGCCCAGCCGTAAAAAAGGTAGCTGAGAGCGGTCAACAGCACGTGCCGCGATCGCTGCGGAGCGGCGTAATACAGCAGCAATGCCAGTGGCAGGAAATAGAAGACAAACAGGTGCGAACTGAAGACCACGGCGAGGAACCAGCGAGGCGAATCGTGTGAGCCTCCAAGAGAAAGCAAACGGTGGCGACTCGCAAGCGAACACGAGAATGTTGTCGATGACAGTCTGTTGGTCACTGCCTAGAATGAGGTCAGAGGTTGGTGGACTGGGCCAGGGAGACTGCTTGATGAAACGGATGCTTGCAGCGCTGTTGGTCGGGATGGTGTTCTCGGTGAGTGCCCGTGCCCAGGCCCCGGAGCGTGAGGAACGGGGCCCGAACAAACGACGCCCAGGTCAGGCCTCGCCGAAGACCGAGTCGTCTCGAGATCGGCTCAACCGTCGCTTCAACGAATCCTCACCGGATATCGGTGAACGGGTTCCCGATGTGACTGGCTACACGGCCGACGGAAAACCGGTGAGCCTGCGGTCGCTCAAGGGCGATTACAAGGTGCTGGTTTTCGGTTGCCTGACCTGACCCCCCTTCCTGAGAAAGGTCTCCGGTCTGGAGGCCATCCGCACCGATTACAAGTCACGCGGCGTCCGGTTCTACTACGTGTACAAGGCCCTGGCTCATCCGGAGAACAACGGGTACGTGCGTCCGTACACGCTCGAGGAGCGGTTGGCGCATGTGAAGGAAGCCCAGAGGACGCTTGGTTCGGGGTTCACCTGGATCTGCGACGCGATCGACAATCCGATCAAGCACGCGATGGGCAACTCGCCCAATAGCGAATTTGTGATCGACGGCGAGGGCCGCGTGGTCCGCAAACGCTCCTGGAGCGACGTGGACACCTTGCGAGCGGACCTCGAGGAACTGGTCGGGCCGGTGGAGAATCCGACCGATCCGGCTGATGTCCAACTCGCGACGCAATCACCTCCGAAGGTGGCGGCACGCGGCGTGGTCAAGCGAATCGAGTTGCCGTCGAACCTGCGAGCCCTGGTCATCGAGCCAAAAATTGAACCGGATGGGCAACCGTTTTACGCCAAGCTGAGAGCCGAAGCGGACTCGGAGTTGCTCTCCAGTGGCAAGGGACAACTCTACATCCGCTTCATGATGGATCCGCTGTACCACGTTCACTGGAACAACCTGGTCGAACCCATCCGCGTGCAATTTGTGCAGGCCTCCGGTGGTGAGAAACCCCAGTTGGATTCGCGTGTGAAGCCGGGCGAATGGACGGGGCCGGAAGTGAAGGAACCCGCCGATATTGATCCCCGTGAATTCCTGGCGATGGTCGAAATGGGCGAGTCGCGGGATCCGTTGAAACTGGTGGTGAAATACTTTGCGTGCAACGACGAGGAGGGGTGGTGCCGACCAGTGACACAGGTTTACACGGTGCGGCTCGAGGGTGATCGGGACGGAGGGCGGCGAACCGGTAGTGGCCGTGGTGGTCGGAGGCCCGGAGCGGGTGGTCGCGGAGACCTCGCCGGACGGCCCGGATTTGGTGGACGGCCCGGATTTGGTGGACGGCCCGATTTCGGTCGCCGGCCCGGATTTGGCGGACGGCGTCCCGATTTTGGTGGCCGACGGCCTGGTTTCGGCGGTGAGCGGCCGGAGCGTGGTCCGGCGACGGCTGCGTTTGGTCGATTGGCCAAGGTGGACGCGACAAAGAACAAGTTGTTGATCGAAACTCGTGGAGGCGGGAAACAACCGGTTCAGACAACCGACAAGACTCGTGTCGAGCGGAATCGGAAACCGGCAAAGTTGTCGGATCTCAAGCCGGGCGACCGGATTGTGATTCGATATGAGGCCGCGGGCGACGAGTCTGTCACCGCCACTGTGATCCTGGCCAGCGGAAAGTGATCCGGAGGCTCGAGGTCTTTGGACTGTGGTCGGCCTACCCATTCGCGTATCCTGATGGGATGAGGATGTGCGTGAAACATAGAGTTCGAGTTGTCGTGCCCGGCCGGTTGATGGCCTGTGTCGTGTTGATGGCCATTGTGGTTGGGCCAGCAGCAGCCGGTGCGGCTGATGCCGCTGGCCGGGTTGCTTTCGCCACGGACGTGGTGCCGATTCTGACAAAGCTGGGTTGCAACAGTGGGGGGTGCCACGGCAAGTCAACGGGGCAGAACGGATTCAAGTTGTCCTTGCTGGGTTTTGTGCCTTCCTACGATCACGAGTCGATGGTCAAGGAGGCGCGTGGCCGACGGGTGTTTGCTGGTGATCCTGATAGCAGCCTGCTGTTGCAGAAGGCCATCGGTCGGGTGCCTCATGGTGGCGGCCGCCGCCTGGGGACTGACTCTCCGGATTACCAGGTCCTTGCCGACTGGATTCGCCAGGGGGCTGCTCCGCCAAGGAGCGATGACCCGATCCTGGTCCAGCTGACGATGACACCGTCCCGAGGGGTGTTGGCGGCCAATACGAGCGAACAGTTGAAGTTGGAGGCATTGTTTTCCAACGGGGTACGACGGGATGTCACCCGCCAGGCCCTGTACCTCTCCAACGAGCCGGAAATAGGTGCCGTGGATGGGTCGGGTCGTGTGAACATCGGTGAGCAGGGTGGGTTGTTTGCGGTCCTGGCCCGATTCGGTGGACAGATGGCCGTATTCCAGGGCACGGTCCCGTTTGGTGAGTCGACCGAGCCGGAGAAGTTGCCCGAAGATGCGTCACCGGTGGACCGGCTGCTGGTCGATGGTTGGGCACGACTGGGAGTTCAACCGTCCGTCGAGGTCGATGATTCGACGTTGATTCGGAGGCTGTGCCTGGACATCTGCGGGACGTTGCCGACCGTCGAGGAGGTGCGGACGTTTCAGGCAGACCAGCGTCCCGGTCGACGAGAACGGTTGATCAATCGCTTGCTGGATCGTCCGGAGTACGCGGCCTTTTTCGCCATGAAATGGGCGGACATCCTCAGGAACCGGGGCAAGGGATATTCGACCAGCAAGCAACGGCCGGGAACGGCCCTGTTTGCGGGCTGGATCCGTGATTCGCTTGCAACCAACAAACCCTATGACCAGTTCGTCGCCGAGATCCTCACCGCGACGGGCAGTCAGCGCGAGAACCCGCCGACGGTCTGGTATCGCCAGGTACGAACATCTGTTGATTACGTGGAGAGCGTGGCGCAGGCAT
Organism: uncultured Planctomycetaceae bacterium; assembly: GCA_963933195.1. GTDB lineage: Bacteria > Planctomycetota > Planctomycetia > Planctomycetales > Planctomycetaceae > UBA8437. The sequence goes on along the minus strand of CAWVUS010000090.1, from coordinate 13,227 downwards.
TTCTTGGCGTACGGATCCAGTGTGCCCAGTGCCATCACCATCCATTCGAGCGTTGGAGCCAGGCGGATTATTACGGGTTGGCGGCGGTCTTTTCTCGTGTTGGGCGTCGTGGTGGTTTCGCTGACGCGGAGGTACCGACCAACGAGCGGATTTACGTCCGGTCCCAGGGCGAGGTGCATCATCCACGGACCGGCCAGTTGGTTGTTCCACGTCCCCTGGGTGGCCCGGATCTCTCGCTGTCTCCGTTCGATGATCCTCGCCAGAGATTTGCCCGCTGGCTGTCACGTCCGGACAATCCGTTTTTTGCCCGGACGATGGTCAATCGCATGTGGGGGCATTTCCTGGGGCGTGGACTGGTGCATCCGATCGACGATGCTCGCAGCAGCAATCCTCCATCGAACCCGGAATTGCTCAACTGGTTGACGAGTGATTTTGTCGCCAGCGGTTATGACCTGAGGCAGTTGATCATTCGCATTGCTGGCAGCCGAGCCTACCGTCTGAGCAGCCAACCCAACGAATCCAACAGGCTCGACACCCAGTCCTACGCTCGATTTTATCCGCGGCGGCTCAAGGCCGAGGTGCTGCTTGATGCGTACAGCCAGGTGCTGGATGTGCCAACGGTGTTTCCCGGTGACCGGGGTGGCAAGTTTCCTGCCGGGACCCGCGCGATCGAATTGCCCGACGAGAATGTCTCGGTGCACTTCCTGGACGTCTTCGGTCGTCCGGACCGCCGTAGTGCCTGTGAGTGCGAGCGGACTGATGATCCAGCGCTCGCCCAGGCCCTGGAGTTGGTCAGCTCCAAGGAGATTCAGCGGAAGTTGTCCGAGAAGACCGGATATGCCCTGCGGTTGGGTGCCAACAAGAAGTCTCATTCGGAGAACATCGCGGAGTTGTTCGTGCGAGTCTTTTCTCGTCGTCCCCTCGAGAAGGAGGCGGCAGCGGCGCTGGAGTACCTCGAATCGGAGTCCGATCGCAAGGCGGCCTACCAGTCGTTGCTGTGGGCCTTGCTGGCGACCAACGAATTCTTGTTCATCCACTAGGCCCTTGAGTTTCGACAAACAGGTAATAGAAACCGACCATCAACGCCCACGGATGAAAACGGGGCGTCCCAGGAGTTCGATGATGTTGACCGTGCCCGGAAGCACCTACCGAAACTGTGATGGCCTCTCTCGCCGCAACTTCCTGCAGGTGGGGGCTCCTTTGCTGGGACTGGGCCTCTCCAGCTTGCTCGAGCGTGAAGCGACGGCGGATGACGGGACCCGTGACCGCGGGAAGTCGTTGATCGTCTTCTGGACTCATGGGGGGATGAGCCAGCAGGACACGTACGACATGAAGCCGGACTCGCCGGCCGAGTACCGGGGGCCGTACCGGCCGATCAAGACCAACGTGCCGGGAACGATTGTCGGAGAGCGATTTGCCAGGCAGGCGCGGGTGATGGACAAGATCGCCCAGGTCCGTAGCGTGCACCACGAGAACGGGATTCATGCCCCGTCGGCACACTGGATGCAGACGGGATATTTCGGTCCGACACTGGCGAGGATTGCTGCCCAGTACCCGTCATTCGGTTCCGTGATCAACAAGGCTCTTGGGGCTCGCTCACCCCACATGCCGGCCTACATCGCGGTTCCCAAGGCCGAGGCATTCGGGTACCAGAAGTCGGTCTACCTGGGGGCGTCTTTCGATCCGTTTGAGGTGGGGGCCGATCCGAACAGCAAGAACTTCAAGGTGCCCAACCTGGCCCTTCCCGGCGGCCTGGAACTGGCCAACGTCCGTAAGCGTCGTGACCTGCTGACCCGTTTCGATTCGCTGCGTCGCGACATTGATCGCACCGGCGTGATGGACGGGCTGGATGCATTCAAGGCGAAGGCACTGGAAATGGTCACGGGCGAGGAGGTCCGCAAGGCGTTCGAGATTGATTCGGAGCCGGATGCACTGCGAGCCCGATACGGACGGCACCAGTACGGTCAGAGTGCGTTATTGGCCAGACGCCTTGTCGAGGCGGGTGCCCGGGTGGTGACGGTGAATACCGGTTACTGGGACCATCACAACGACGTGCATCCGAATCTCGAGAAACACCTGCCGCCACTGGACGCGGCGATGGCCACCTTGCTTGAGGATCTCGATGAACGGGGGATGCTCGACAACACGCTGGTGTACTGTGCCGGCGAATTTGGTCGAACACCGCTGATCAACGGTCATGCCGGCCGTGACCACTGGTCAAACTGTTTCACGGTGATGCTCGCCGGTGGCGGCATTGTTGGAGGACGCAACGTCGGGGCGAGCGAACGGCACGGGGGCGGAGTCCAAGAGCGGCCCAGTTCTCCGCTGGATGTGCTGGCCACCATCTACAACGTGATGGGCATCTCGCTGGGGACTCATTACGAAGACGCCAGCGGTCGCCCGGTCAGCATCGTTGGCAGTGGCCGTCCGATCCACGAACTGACCTAGCTGGCTGGAATCGGGTGAGACTCCGGCCGGGGCCATGGTCACACGTCCCCGGGCCGAACCGGTCCCCGGCTCGAGCCGTGGTGGATCGAACAATTCGTGCGGTCGACGTGTCTCTACTCGGCCGGGATGACGCGAACCATTGTCGCGCGGGGACCCCGGTCGCCGGGCTCGGATTCGTACTCGACCGTCTGCCCTTCTTGCAGCATTTCGAATTGACTGCCGTTCTCCATGGTGGACATGTGGAAAAAGACGTCAGTTCCTTCGCCGGCTATGAATCCAAACCCACGATCGGTCAGCGTTTTGATTTGGCCTTGTGGCATCGGAGAACTCCTTTGGTGCCCAGGAAACAGGTTTCGAGGAAAAACACAAAAGGGACAAGCCGTGCACGAGGCAGCAAGTCGACCGGGCACCAGAACTGGTCGCGACCTGTTGCCCCACATTGGCGGGGAAGAAAACTCTGACTGTTTTAGAGAAACTCCCACGAACAAAACGGCTTCACCATCACGCCGCATGGTATCCCAGACGGAGTCCGGATTGCCACGACATCAACGTGAGAATCTCAAGTTTTTTGCCGAACCGAAAACCGGGGGTTTTCGGGAAAGCACGAGCACTGTGGCGGTCAAGGTAAGCTAGGCGAGCACTTCTTGAACCACGTGGCCGTGGACATCGGTCAGCCGTCTCTGGATCCCGTTGTGGTAAAAACTCAGGCGTCGGTGATCCAGTCCGGCGAGGTGCAGGATGGTGGCATGGAGGTCGTGGACGCTGATCGGTCGTTCGACGGCCCGATGCCCGAACGGATCGGTGGCTCCAAAGGAAAACGGAGCTTTGACGCCGGCTCCAGCCATCCAGACGGTGAACCCGTCGGGGTTGTGGTCTCGGCCACTGGCCCCTTTCTGGAACGTGGGCATCCGGCCGAATTCACTGCAGAAAACCACGAGGGTGTCTTCCAGCAGGCCGCGTTGCTTGAGATCGGCGAGCAGTCCGGCGGCCGGTTGATCGAGAATCGGCCCGTGGACATCGTACTGGACCTTGAGTTTCTTGTGCCCGTCCCAGTTGCTGGTCCCCTCGCCGCCGGTCTGGTAACTGCCATTGAAGAGTTGGATGAAGCGGACACCCTGTTCGACCAGTCGCCGGGCGAGCAGGCAGTTTCGGGCGAAGGCGGCCTTGAGTTGATTGGGCGAGTCGGCCCCGTAGAGACGGATCATTGAGCGGGATTCGGTAGAGAGATCCGTGATCCTGGGGATCGAGAGTTGCATGCGTGCCGCGAGTTGGTAGCTGGCGATGCGAGCCGCCAGTTGTGAGTCGCCCGGGAAGCGGTCGAGATGTTTCTGGTTGAGCGTGTCGAGGAAACGCCGCGTGGCGGTGTCGGCGGCCGGGGACACCGAACCGGGTCTCGCCAGGTTTCGGATCGGACTGGCGGCGTTGAAATCGGTGCCCTGGAATGCCGCGGGCAGAAAACCGGGCCCCCAGTTGTTGACGCTGGACTGGGGTTTGCCCCGCGGGTCGGGGATGGCGACGAAAGCGGGAAGATTGTCGGCTTCGCTTCCCAGTGCGTAGCTCATCCAGGCGCCGATGCTGGGAAAACCATCCAGCGTGAAGCCGGTGGACATCACGTTTTCGGCCGGACCGTGGGTGTTGGTCTTGGTGGTCACCGAGTGCAAGAAGCACATCTCATCGGCGTGTTCTCCCAGGTGGTCGACGAGGGTCGAGACCATCTTGCCGCTTTCCCCCCGGGGGCGGAACGGATACAGCGGGCGAGTCAGGCTGCCCTGTTCACCCTGGAAGGTGATCAGGTTCTTACCGGGGAGTGCCTCGCCGTGACGGCGGACAAGTTCGGGCTTGTAGTCGAACGAGTCGAGTGGACTGAAGCCTCCGCTACAAAAGATCATCACGACCTGGCGGGCGCGGGGGCCAAAGTGGGCGTGTCGTGCCGCGTGCGGCTGGCCCGCATTGATCGACGGTGCGATTGGTCCCGGGGCGGCGGTCGCGTCGTCGCGCGCGAGAAGAGTGGCCAATGCGGTTGACCCCAGCAGGGTGGCCGAATTGCCCAGGAATCCGCGACGGTTGGTGTGCGAGTGAGGGAGCATGTTTGGAGGTGACCAGTGAGGCGGTCCGGCAGGGGGACGGGGATCAGGGGAGCCAGAGAAATTCGTTGGAGTTGAGCAGCGCGCGGGCGAGTGCGGGTATCCCGTGTTGCCGGGCCAGTTGTTCACCGGCCTTCAGTTCAACGGGTGTGGGCAGGCGACCATAGACCAGGCGGATGGCCCGGGTGACTCGATCGTGTGTGGTTCCGGTCGGCGTGTCGGTTTCACACCGTCGGGCCAGTCGTTGAGACTGTTGCAGGACGAAGTTCCCATTGAGCAGTCCCAGTGCCTGCAGTGGAGTGGTCGACTGGCTGCGGCGTGCGATGACCTGGTTTCCATCGGGGCAGTCGAAAGCGCCGAACACCTCGTCCTGTTCCTGGCGGATCTTGGTCATGTACACCATCCGTCGCCACTCGTTGACGGTGTAGGTTTTCCTGGGGAAATAGTGCCGCACATTCTCCATCACGATTTCGAAGACCTTGAACCCGGGACCACCCATCCGGCGGTCGATTGATCCGCTGGCGACGAGCATGCTGTCGCGGATCGCCTCGGCCGACAATCGACGCGGCGGAAATCTCCACAACAGGCGAGTGCCCGCGTCGATCGCGAGGGCTTGTTCGCGTGGCCGACTTGACTGGCACCATGTTCGCGAGGTGAGAATCTGGCGGTGCATCGATTTCAGTGACCACTCACTCCGTGACATCCGTGTAGCCATCCAGTCGAGCAGGTCGGGGTGAGACGGTCGGGTGCCATTGGCTCCGAGGTCACCGGGCGTGGTGACCAGCCCGCTCCCAAAGTGGTAGTGCCACAGGCGGTTGGCGATCACTCTCGGTGTCAGTGGGTTGTCGGTCCGGACCATCCAGCGGGCCAGCTTGAGCCGTCGCGACTGTTCCGGTTCGTTCATTGCCATGGCGGGAGGAGCCAGCAGGCTGAGTCCGCCGGGGGCAATGGCTTCTCGCGGAGATTGGGCGTCTCCCCGATAGAGTCGATGGGTGATCGGCGGGTTGTCGAAACGGCCGACGTACGCGGTCGGGCCATTTGACAGGGTCTTGATCTGAGACTGGGCCAGGCCGACTTGTCGCTGGATTCCACGGGCCAGGGCCGATTGGCGTCTGAGGTCGTTACGGAAAAGGGTGTCGGGTGAACTGGTACTGGGGGCTCCGAATGGGGCCCGGTCGGCAATGCCGGCGATCTCTTGCCACTGCCCGGGTTTTTCGGCCACCTCGATCCAGTACCGGGTCGGCAAGCGGTCGTGAAACTTCTGTTGCCGGTCGCGGCCCCATTCGATGCGGTCGATGATGACGGTTTCCGGCAGTTCCAGTTGGACCCAGCCTCGGCCGGCCTGGTTGGAAATCCAACTGTGACTGTTGCCGTAGCGGCCGTCGTTGATGTGGGCCAGCTTGTGGAAGGGGTGGGGACCGTAGTTTCCCGAACTGGTGGCCTTGGCGCCTTGACTGGCGAGAGCCACGTTGCGAGCGGGGCGACCGGGCCCAGCCGCGGTGTAGATTTCCAGTTCGTCGAGGCACGGTTCACTGCTATTGGTGTTGCGGATGGTGAAACGGACAAACCGGGCTCGGACAGGTCGAAATCTCTCGATGTTGCGGCCGGTGTTGACCGGTGGCCGGAGTTGGTCGATCAATCCGGTGAGTTGGCGTTGTTGGTTTTTCAACTGGTCGCGGAGTTGGGCAATTTGCGAGTCCGGGATGGGCAAGGACAGCGGGCGGTCGGAATGGCGGACTCCCGCGAACACGGCAGCCAGGGCGTAGTAGTCGACCTGGGGCACCGGGTCAAACTTGTGGTCATGACAACGTGCACAACCCAGCGTGAGACCCAGGAAGGCGGTGCCGGTGGTGTTGACCATGTCGGCCAGTTCGTCCTGGCGTTGGGCCAGGGTCAGTGACACATCCGGGCTCTTGACCAGGTCATAGGGGCCGGCCACAAGGAACCCCGTTGCCGCCCCTTCACCGATGGCGTCGCCGGCGATCTGCGACACGACGAAATGGTCGTAGGGCATGTCGGCATTGAGTGCACTGATACACCAGTCGCGGAAGTGCCAGGCATTGGTCCGTTCGCGGTTGGTCTCGAATCCGTGCGATTCGGCGAATCGCACGACGTCCAGCCAGTGTCGGGCCCAGCGTTCGCCGTAATGCGGGTGTGCCAGGACACGGTCGACCAGTTGCTCCCAGGCCTCGGGCCGGTCGTCGTTGACAAATGCATCGACCGTCTCGGGTGAGGGGGGCAGTCCGAGCAGAACGAGGTGGAGTCGACGCACGAGTGTCCTGGCGTCGGCTCGCGGCGAGAAGGCCAGGCCACTTTTTGCGAGTTGTCGACCGACGAACGCGTCGATCGGATTGGAACCACCGGTGATCTCGGGAGGCTTGGCATGTGACAACGGCTGGAAAGCCCAGTGCGATGTTTTCTGTGGCGTGGTGTACGCCGAGCGAGGAAATCGGGCCCCCTGGTCGATCCAGGCTCGGAGCAGGGCGATTTGCCTCGTGTTCAGCCCCGGCCCCTTTGGAGGCATCTTCGTGTCGGGATCGATTCCGGCGACATACTTGAGCAATGGACTGGCGGTGCTTTTTCCCGGCCGTATCGGGTTGTTGCCGCGGTCGCCTCCGGAAATCGCCACGCCGGCACGATCGAGCCGGTAATCGCTCTCCTGTCGCTTGGGGCCGTGACACGAGAAGCAGTGGCGTAGAAAAATCGGGCGGATGTCCCGTTCGAAGTCGATCTTCTGTTTGGCCGCAGGGGGCAAGGACGGAGGGGCCGCCTGGCCGGGTGAGGTGGCCAGGGCCAGAAGCGTACCGATCAGTGCGAGGGGCCGGACCACGTTGTGCATACCTATGGAAAAACTCACGGGATTGATTCTACCGGTTGGCTGGAAACCGCGGCAACGACACACGCGGTGTGCCTATGATCCGATTCGGCTGTTGTCGGACACCGTGTGGCATCTGGTGGTCATTGGTGCCGATACAATCCAAGGGAGTTTCGTCCGAGGTCGTGACCGGAGAAGTGGTCGGTGGGGATTCGTGGGAAATTGTTGGTGGGGGCGTTGGCGTCGATGGCCGTGTTGGTCGTCGGGGGATTGGTGTGGCGGAATTGGTACCTGGATGTTCGACATGAGACGATTCCCACGGTGGCTTCGGATCCCCTGCCGGTGATTGGCCCCCGGGGTGACTTTGTTGGATCATCGGCGTGCCGTGAATGCCACCAGAAAAACCACGCAAGCTGGCACCAGACTTTTCATCGTACGATGACCCAGGAGGCATCGTCGGAGACCGTACTGGCTCCTTTCGACGGAGTCACGCTCGAATCACGTGGACGTCGTTACGAGTTGTCGCAGGCCGGAGACCGTTTTGCAGTCAGCCTGGTCGATCCTGATTGGGAGTCGAGCCAGATTCGTGACGAGATAGACGACTCCATCATCGACCGCGAATCCGAGCAACACCGGGTCACTCGCCCGGTGGTCATGACCACCGGGTCGCATCACATGCAGGGATTCTGGATTCCCGGTGGTCGTGGAAACCTGCTGCGACAGATTCCCTGGTACTACCACCTGGCCGAGAAGCGATGGATTCCCCGGGAAGATGCTTTTTTGGAGCCACCGGGCTCGTCACGGCACTTCATGGTCTGGAACGACAATTGCCTGTCGTGTCACAGCACCGGCGGGACTCCGGGGATGAATCAGAAAACCCAGGCGGTGCAGACCGCGGTTGCCGAACTGGGAGTGAGTTGCGAGGCCTGTCATGGAGCGGGTCGCGAGCATGTTGCACGCCACGCGGCCGCTGGACCGACCGCGAGTGCCCGGCGGGTGGTCGCGACTGATGTCGGCGACCCCACGATCATCAACCCCGCGAGACTCGATCACCGGGGCGCATCGCGGGTTTGTGGTCAGTGTCACAGTACGTTTGTTCCACCTGACCAGGACAAGTTCCTGGCGAATGGCTACAAGTACCGGCCCGGTGACGAGTTGTCGACGGCCTACAACCTGGTGCGGTTCGACAGCCAGTTGCATACCCAGATGGAGCGGCGTGGCACTCCTGTCTACTGGCTCGATGGGACCTGCTGGGTCGGTGGTCGGGAGTACCTGGGGCTGGTGGACTCGAAGTGTTTCACCAAGGGCCAGGCGTCCTGCCTGTCGTGTCACTCGATGCACGACGCCCCGCCCGAGGATCAGTTGGCAGCGGAGATGGGTGGTGATCGCGCCTGTGTGCAGTGCCACAAGGAGTACACCGGCAGCAGGTTGACCGAGCACACGCATCACTCTTCGGGGTCGACCGGCAGCCGTTGCTACAACTGCCACATGCCGCACACCTCGTACGCGTTGCTCGGAGCGATTCGCAGTCACCGTGTCGACAGTCCCAAGGTGGGGACGATTCGCGGCGGGGGACGCCCCAACGCCTGCAACTTGTGCCACCTGGATCGTTCGTCTCGCTGGGCGTCGGAGCGGTTGGTCGAATGGTACGGTCACAAGCCGGCCGACCTGGTTGAGATCGAGGAAACCGTGTCCAACTGGGTGCTGCTGGTATTGCAGGGTGATCCGATCCAGCGCGTGTTGGCCACCTGGCATGCCGGCTGGCAACCGGCCCGGGATGCCTCGGGCAGCGATTGGCTGGTGCCTCACCTGGCAGATCAACTCGACGATGCCTACTCGGTCAATCGCTGGGCGGCGTGGCAGGCACTCAAGAGTGATCCACGTTATCGCGAGTTGGAGTTCGACTACGTGGGCACGCGATCGAGTCGTGAGGCGGTCTGGACCAGGGTGCGGCGCGAGTGGGCGTCGGAGTCAAGCGGACTGGACCCGGACCTTGCCAGGCGGACGGTGGTGATTCCCGGCGAGGGCCTGGACCGCAAGCGGACCGAAAAACTGCTGCTGGAACGCGATTATCGCGAGGTGATGGTTCCCGAGTGACTGTCAGCGTGTCACGATCATTTCGGGATTCGTGACCGATTCGGACCGACGACGGCGTGGTTATTCGGGAGTGGTCGAGGCCCCGCGTGCCACGAGGTACAGGGCCAGGATCAGCAACAGGGCTCCGATGGGCACCAGCACGATGCCCAGTCCCGGGTCACCGCCCAGGACGCCGAGCCTGAGCCCTCCGGTTTTTACGAATCCGGGTAGCCCGGCCAGCAGAAAACCGGCAGGCACCAGGATGCCAGCCGCCTGCACGCTTCGAGAAGCGACCGAGCGGGACCGACCCTGGAACCCGGTGGCCTGGGAGACGGTCCAGGCAAAGGCCAGGTGCACCAGCGACAGGAAGGTGCCGTGTGCGTGGGCGAGTCTCATCATCAGCCGGGTGGTTTCGGGTTCACCCGAGTTGACATACCAGGCGACCTTGAAGCCATGCATCGATTCGAGAACCAGCCCGAGTGCTACAAAGATCAGGAGGCTCCACCAGCCGATGACCATGTGACGTGTCACGATGGCGCCGCGGGCTTCTGTCGGGTCACTCATTCGGGAATCTCCACGGGACGCTGGTCGCGTCGCTTCCACAGGTCGGCCAGTCGGTCGATATCCAACTGGCCGTCATTGGTCACCGGCAGCGAGTCGGGCACGTCGGGGTGCGATTGTTGCCAGTGGTCGAGCACGTTCTTCATCGCCTCGGATCGCTGGGCCGGCGGGCCGACAAAGTTGTACTTCAGTTGGCTGAATTCCGGCAATGCCTTCAGATTGCGCCACGAGATGAAACGGATGGCCGAGTAGGAATCTTCGAGCAACCGGGCGAGTAACGGTGCCGACCAGTCCGCCCCACCGGTGGCCTCCTGTGATGGACCCCAGCCGGTGTGCCAGGCAGTGATCGCGCGTAGTGCGGCGTCACCTCGCATCATCCAGAGAACACCGGCCGAAAGTTCACGTTCCTCGGTGTCGAGTTGGGTCGGTTTGTGGCCGAACCATTCCTGCATCCAATTGCTGGTCCAATCGAGTGACTTGTCGAGGTGACAGAGGTTGCAGGCGTTGGGCTGGTTGGCGTGTTCGACGGGCAGCACCTCGGGCGACTTGATCCGGTGGATACGGATGGCGGTGAACAGGGCGTAGGAGGTGTGGGGCATGTGGCAGTTGTAGCAGCGGCTGCCGGAGGAACCTCCGGCGTGATGCGTGTGCTGGGTCAGCCTGTCGCCGGTGTATTCGGTGTGACATTGTACGCAGGCCCGGTCGCTTCGCATGCCGGCGGTCAACTGGTCGTTGGGGTCGCTGTCGTGCATGGCGTGGCACGAGAGGCATGACATCTGTCCCTGGGTGTAACACTTCGAGGCAATTTGTCCCAGGAATTCACGACCACCCAGCCGGCACGAGCCATCGTTCCAGTAGAGGTGTGAACCCTGTTGGCTCATCGCCTGGTGAACGGGGTCATCGAAGTCGACAACACGGTAATGCTCGGCAAGGTCGTCGCCCGGGCGGAAGGGGTCACGTTGCTTCAGGAGTTTTTCCTGCTGATGAGGCATTTTCAGTGCGTGGCAACGGCCGCAGATCTGGGAACTCCGGACGTGGTCCAACCGCCGGGGGTTGACGATGGTCGGGTCGGGTTTGTTGCTGAAGCGGCTGGCAAGCCGGTTGGCGGGGTTGCGGTGGTGGGCGACGTGCCGGGCCGCAGGGCCATGGCACGCCTCGCAACTGATTCCCAGTTCGGCCACCTCGCTGAACAGTGCAGCAGAATCGGTTCGGAGCGTGCTGCTGCTGCTGGCACGTCCCATTCCGGGGATCGCGAGTCCTGGCCGGGCGTTGTCCGAGACGACTCGTGCGGCTCCGGCTTCGAGGAAGCCGGGGTTGGGAGCGACCGAGTGGCAATGAATGCAACTGGAATTCCAGTGTCCGGAGTACCGTTCGGCGGACTCCTCGCGGAGTTCAGCATCCTCGGTCGGGAACCACAGCTTCTCGGCGATGTGGAATTCCCAGGGGAACTGCAGCAGTTCCAGGCCCCAGCGGCTGGCGACCCAGTAGGTTTGCTGGTGATGTGACCCGGTGGTCATCACGATCTGTCGATCGACCACTGGTGGGTCCGGTGAGTCGCCGTTGATTCCGCGGGCCCGTCGGTCGCGATCCCAGTCGGGATCGACCATCCGGGCCCAGAACTTGTCTCCCCGTCGTGAGAGTTCGTACTGGCGGCCACGTGATTGGAGCGTGACGCCGTCGAACTGTCCGGAGTGATCCGGAATAATCGAGTCGGGCCCGGCGACCTGGGTCATGGTGCGGTGGAAGGTGCGGTGCCAGGTGGAGAATTGTCCGGGGTGGCAACTGCGACAGGTCTGCGAGGAGACGTACTCGGTACCGTTGAGCTGGCGGGGCAGCAGTTGGTCCTTGATGATTCGGCGACGTTGGGAGGAGTTGTCACTGGCCAGTTCGGCGGCCTCGAGTATCGCGGGCCGGGCAGGCGGATCCTTGAGCGTCCAGCCGGCGACCACGGTCCCGACAGCGACCAGGAGTACCGCGGCCATGCGATCCAGGGGCGTGCGGCCCAGGCTGCGGGCCAATGGCCAGACGGCCACGGCGGCCACAACTGCCAGGAACAGCAGTTGTACCGCGAGGATCACCAGCTGCCACGAGTCGTCCATCAGAGCCAGGGCCCCCCTTCACCGGTCCCATGCTAGCAGTGTCGGACGTCCATGACACGATCAGCCTCGACAGGTTTGTGGACCGGAGGTGATTGCTAATCGAACAACCGCGGACGATTCGGCTGGTTGTCCGGCTCGGGTCGTGCCGGTTGTGTGGGTCGTGTCGCGGGGGTCGTGGGTGTGGGGTGGGCGTGTCACGCGGGTCTTGTCGGGTCGCTTGGGGTTGGCAAGACACAAAGAGGGGCCGGAACTGTTGTGGGCCCCTCCGGGGAGTCGAACAGATTGACGAGGGACCCTGTGAGGGGGTCGAGGGGAAGGTGAGCATCATGAGACTACCCACATTGACCACCATCGCGTCCACGTGGCGCGTGATCCCCTGGAGCGACAACCGTGCGCTTGACATCCTGGCTCGCCTACCTGTGTCGTGGCCGTCGTTTGGCCCGGCGAAATAACCGTACCCTCCGATCCACTCGGGTTTCCCGTACCCGGAGTCCGCGGCCGACCACGGCCGAGGTTCTGGAGGACCGGACCTTGTTGTCGGTGACGACGCTGTTGATTGACGGCGAACTGAGCGTGGTCTCCGACAATGGCGAATCGGTTGCTATCGGAGCCGACCTGTTCAGCAACGTCGAGGTGACGGTCAACGGTGTTGTCGACGCGAACGTGGGCCCCTTTGCGGCCTCGAGTGTCCAGTCGATGGTTGTGGAAGGTGACGATCTGGACAACGTGCTGGATCTCTCGGGGGTCCTGTCGGCCGATTACACCTGGACCGATATCGATGGCAACCCGATGACGGTTGATGTCCGTGGTGGCAATGGCGACGACACCCTGGTGGGTGCGGGTGACCTCGTCTCCTCGCTCTCCGGTGGGGACGGGGACGACACGATCACGGTCCTGGGCGCCGATGGATGGGTCGATGCAGGCGATGGCAACGATTTGGTCGTCGGGGGTGACGGTTCGGACACGCTGACCGGCGGTGACGGAAACGACTCGATCACCGGTGGATTGCTCGATGACTGGATCGATGGTGGCAACGGCCTGGACTCCCTCGACGGTGGCGTTGGGAATGACACCCTGCTGGGCGGCGATGGTCCGGACACGCTCGATGGAAACGTCGGTGACGACAGTCTCAACGGCGCCTCGG
>CAWVUS010000089.1:0-17170 GCA_963933195.1 uncultured Planctomycetaceae bacterium | reverse complement strand
TCCTGGTCTCTGCCGCTCCCGAGATTTTCTACGCCGAGGACACCGACGGTGACGGTCGGGCCGACCGGCGTGACGTGTTGTTCCAGGGATTCGTCGAAGGCAACCAGCAACACCGGGTCAACGGGTTTTCCAGGGGCCTGGACAACTGGATCTACTGTGCCAACGGGGACAGCGGTGGAACAATCCGCTCGACGAAAACCGGCCAGTCGGTCAACATCGGCGGCCGCGATTTCCGGATCCAGCCAGACACCGGGCGTATCGATGCCCAGGCGGGGCAGACGCAGTTCGGACGCCGCCGAGACGACTGGGGCAACTGGTTCGGCTGTAACAACTCGAATCCGATGTGGCATTTCGTCCTCGGCGACCACTATCTCCGCCGCAACCCTCACCTGGCGGCCCCGGGTTCTCGAATCAACGTCTCGGTCACCCCCGGCGCGGCCCCTGTCTTTCCGACCAGCCGTACGCTGGCCCGCTACAACGATCCCGGTGGAGTCAACCGGTTCACGTCGGCCTGCAGTCCAACCGTGTACCGCGATCAATTCTACGGGGCCCAGTTCGCCGGCAATTCGTTCGTCTGCGAACCGGTCCACAACCTCATTCACCGCGAACGGATGACCGCCAAACAACTAACGTTCACCAGCCGACGGGCCGTCGACGAGCAGGCGTCGGAATTTCTCTCTTCACGAGACAACTGGTTCCGCCCTGTCTACATTCGCACCGGCCCTGACGGCTGCCTGTGGTTTGCCGACATGTACAGGGCCGTGATCGAACATCCCAAGTGGATTCCAGCCGATTGGCAAAAGCGACTCGATCTTCGTGCCGGCCACCAACTGGGACGAATTTACCGCATTGTACCGGCTGGCAAGTCACCCCGGCGAATCCCTCGTCTCGACCGACTCAACACCGAAGGGCTGGTTCGTGCGTTGGACAGCCCCAATGGGTGGCAACGAGACCTGGCGCAGGAATTGCTGATCCAACGAGGTGACCGCCGGGCTTTGAAACCGCTGCTGACACAAGCTGTGTCTTCGCCGCGTCCTCTCGGACGACTGCACTCGCTGTGCGCGGCTGCGGGCCTGGAAGGACTCACACCGGCTGTTGTCGCCGCGTCCTTATCCGACGAACATCCAGGAGTCCGTCGACACGCGGTCCGGTTGGCCGAGACGCTGAAGACGATCACTCCGACTTTGCTCAACACGCTTCTGTCGCTGTCAAAGGACTCCGACCTCCAGGTCCGGCTCCAACTGGCCTTCAGTTCCGGAACACTCGGCAAACCGGAACAACAGGCACGACTGTTGGCGCCACAGTTGATCGCCCCAGAAGGGCACCGTTTTCTGACAGCCGCTTTGAACAGTTCCCTGAGCAAAGCCAACGTCACCCACGTCATCTCCCAGGTGATCCAGCAGACCGACGGCTCGAAACCGGGTAGCGACGCCCTGTTGTCCCGTCTATTTGCCCTCGATGGCTCCTACGGCAACAAGGGTTCGCTGGCCACCTGGATCACTCTCTGTGCCGACCCCAAGCTGCGGAAGTCACCGCAGCAGCTCTTCTCAATGTCAGCCAAGCTGCTGGACACGCTCCAGCGGCGGAATCTCTCACTAACCAAGCTTCACGCCAATGGCACTCCGGCCACACGTCAGGCGATCGAAGGTTTTCGGCAGGTACTGGACCTCGCGAGACAGACCGCTGCCGAGCCAGCCCGACCGGTGGCCGACCGTGTGATCGCCGCGAGATTGCTGGGCCGGGACACGGTCGACAGCCAGGCCGAACTGGACCTGCTGACCACGTGGCTGGCCCCACAGACCGACGCCGCGCTCCAGTCGGCCGCCGTGTTAGCCCTGCAACGCAGTGTCGCCCCCGGTGTCGCCAAGAGACTGATTGGCGGTTGGACCGGATACTCACCCACACGCCGCCGCGAAGTGCTCAATGTGCTATTGAGCCGTCCGGCCTGGCACAAGAGCCTGCTGGATGCCATGGAGGCCGAGACGATCATAGCGGTTGAACTCGATGCCTCGACGCGACAGAGGCTGATCACACAGAAGGACGCCACTCTCAAACAGCGTGCCGTAAAATTGCTTGCCGCCAACGCCTCGACAAGCCGACAACAGGTCATCAACCAACATCTCGGAGTGCTCAAGCGAACCGCTGACGTCACCCGTGGCGGTGCCGTCTTCAAGAAAAAGTGCAGCAGTTGTCACCAACTGAAGGGTCTCGGCAAACAACTGGGCGCCGACCTGTCTGCCCTGAAAGACAAGTCACCCCGCTCGCTGTTGACGGCAATCCTGGATCCCAACCGCGCCGTCGAGGCCAAGTTCCTTGGCTACATCGCCGTGACCAACAGTGGCAGCATTCACGCGGGCATGCTGCTCAGCGAATCCAGTAACAGTGTCCGGCTGATCGGATCTGACGGAAAACAAACGACCATTTTGCGGCGAGATCTCGAAACCCTTGCCAGCACCCGCCTGTCATTCATGCCCGAGGGACTGGAGAAGGACCTGCCGCCCCAGGACCTGGCCGACGTGATCGCCTTTGTCTCATCGGCCGGCCCACCTCCAAAACAGTTTCCCGGCAACCAACCCCGGCTGGTCACGCGAGAGAAGAACGGCACGCTCCGCCTTGCCGCCACCAGTTGCGAAATCCGCGGCAAGTCACTCGTCTTTGAAGCCCGGTACAAGAACCTCGGCTACTGGATGAGTGCTGACGACCGGGCACTCTGGTCCGTCGACATGCCACGAGCCGGACAATACGAAGTCCGCCTGGTCTACGCGTGTGCCAACGGCACCGCCGGCAACACTTTCGAACTGAAATGTGCCAACTCGCGGCTGACCGGAAAGGTCGTCGGCACCGGCACGTGGGACAACTACCGCACAACACCCCTCGGACGCGTACGCCTCCCCGCCGGACGGATCCGCGTGCTGATCGCCCCCGTTGGAGATCCGAACAACTGCCTAATGGATCTTCAGGAACTGGTGCTCGTTCCGGTCAAATGAATCGGCACTCCGGGCCGACTCATTGGGAATCACCGCGGGGGGCCAGGAACAAGCTTGTCTGCCGACGAACCATCATGGTGTACTTGGCCTGCAGGGCCGTGACATCGGCTGTCGCCTGCTGTGCCATCGAGCGAGCTCGACCTGACGGGTGTGAGTCGTTGCGAATCCGGACCAGGGTCAGGATTGCGTGTGCAAATTTTGCGTGGTCCACTCGTCTCAAGAGCCGCTCATCACCGGCAACTTTTTCGACAGCCTCCTGCAAGAGTTGACGGCCTGTCTGGAGTTCATCGAGACTGTACTCCGACCGCCGATTGGGATGATAATCTGCCGGTCGCGGCCCTTCGCGGTGCAGGACCGCCTGGTCCATCTTCAAATAGAAGGCCGTCATCTGTGGGCCGGCCGGCCCGTAGAACAAGGGACACAATTCAGATATCACCGTGCGATAGTCGGTATCAACGTCCCAGAGCATCCGTGAATAAATCGCCCACCACATCGGGTCGGCCTGGATCGTCGTGTGGGTCTCGCCCATCATCCCGACAGCACGGTAATCCCGCTTGAGCGTCCGCAACAGGTCGCTGACATTGGAATACCAGTGAATCCCTGCATCAGGATGCTCCCAATCCGTGTACGGATAATAGGTGAGATGACGGGTCCCTGATTCTGCCCAGGCTTTCAACCAGCCCCGTTCCTTGGCAGCAAGCGGATCGTGTGGATCTCGCAACGACACGTTCACTTCACGACCGCTGAGGTACGTGAACTTGATCGAAACGGACGGATGGGCTTTTTCACGAGACGGCGGGACTCGACTCGCGTAGTTGTAGAACTCAAGCAGTCGATCCGGGAACACCCTGGCCACGCGTTCGGCGACATGGTTGACATAATTCAGATACCGGTCCGACAGCGGTGGCAACTTGAGATTGGGAAACCGGGGAAAACCCGAGAAATCCTGGTTCCATTCAAAACCGGGGGGATCCAGGGCCCGGCATTGGTCGCATTCGCAGTTGTAGTTCGGCCCGTCCATCGGATTCATCGGGAACATCCGCGACCGTGGATTGTCGCGGAAAAACTGCACGACCTGTTTGACGGTGTGATCACGCAAGGACTGATTGGAAACACACAATTGGTTGGGCAGTCGGATGCTGACATCGCTGCGCGGCATCCGCCGACCACCAACCAGTGGATACCACTCCGGGTGATCCTTGAAGTACTTGCCGTGGGGCGCCACGACCGCGTTCCAACTGTGCCCGGAATCCTGAATCCACCCGTGGCCACGGTCCGCCCCCCACTCCAGTGTCTTCCCCCCCGTCCAGACCGAATTGAACCGGTTCCGCAATGCCCAGTCGCAGAGTTCATCCGAGTTGATGTAGATCCAGCCACCCTGTGGAAAGAACTGTTGAAACCCCGTGAAAACAGATCGGACGAGGTGATAATCCGGATTGAAAACACGAGTGACGACCGGTTCCAGGGCGGAACGACGAGGGACCACCTCACCCAGATCCCCGGGCATCACCCAGCGACATCCCTGCAACTTCAGGAATTCGTATACGGCGTACAGAGTTCCCACCTCACTGTTGCCCACCAGGCTGGACGCGGCCTCTCCCCGATGCAGCACGTAAGCCTCCGACGCCAGTCCCTCGAGCGACTGAACCACTTCCCCGGATGCGGCGGACCCGATCATCATTTGCCGTCCCGCCACGACATGATCCCGGCCGACCAGGCCAGGAAATTGCCCGGTCATTCGATAGAGAAACCTTTGCAATTCGAACACGGCGAAGCGTTCTGCGGCGGTCGGCTTCGCGCCCAACACCACCCCGCCCAACGTCTCGCCGCTCTTCAACCTCACCGGACCACCATTGAGTTGAACGGCGTCCAAACGTGCCCGTCGATAACGCACGTCGGCTTTTCCGGACGTCTGAAACCGCAAGTGCACCCGCAACCGTCCCGCCACACGAGGAACGATCATTTCCAGTGTCTGCCACTTGTCGGTGACAGTCACCGTCTCTGTTTGCAGCGAGACCTTGCCCGACACTTCCAGCCGAGCCTTGGCCCCGGGTGTCCCGGAAACCTGGGCCCGAAACCGCCAACGTCCGTCGAGCAATTCGACGTCCTGGAAGATGTATCCCTGGGATGCCGTTTCACACCGAACCACGGCAACAGCCGTTGACTGAAACGGTAGCCGCGGAATCGGGTCAACTGTCAGCCTGGCTCGCCCGGCCTCTCGCCCCAGTGCCCATCCTGCCGGACGACTGTATCCCTGGTAACTCGAAAACGTTCCATTGCGCAAAGGATAACTGGGCACAGTGTTGGCCAGCACCGGCGACGCCACCACCAGGGCTGCGACAACAAGACCGACGTGACGCCTCCGGCAACGCCCACCCCTGGCCACGGTTTTCCTCCCCGATTCGAGTCGCAGCACGCCCAACCGCGGACTCATTTCCCGACCTTTTTCTTCGAGAACACAACGCGGCCGAAGTACTGCGGCGCATGGAATTCAGGAGTCTGCGTCTTGCCTGGCGACCACTGGCTGTATTGCTGGTTGGTCTTGCCACCCAGCCGGTTGAGATTCAAATGCCAGACGTCGCCATCGTGGGGCGGTGTGTTCTTGGCAACCTTGGAGAAGTTGGCCAGCGGGATGGCCGCCTCGAGAATCCATGATCGGTCGGTGTCGGAATCGTCGTTGAGCGTCCCCTGGACGGTCGTACCGATCCGCAACCCCATCGCATTCCAGTTCGTCGGTGGCTTCCTGGCCGGCCCCTCCGGATGGTATCGATCGAGCCACGCCCGGCGGACATTCATCTCGATATTGAAATACTTCTCGGGATGATCCGGATTGGGCGACGTGAACACCTCCACACAATCATCCTTGTACACGGGATCGTCGTGGCGGGTGTGGACTCCCCACACGTGGGCGTCCTGGCAGCGAAACGAGACATACAGGTGAGTGTCGTCCCAGAGCATTCTCGCGTCGGTCTGTTCCTTTTTTCCACGCTTGTACCAGGGGAACCGGAACGCCCCCACGCTGGGAGTGTTTTTCCAGGACGGCTCGTCCAACCGACCATCAATTTTCGGTGCCGCCTTCACCTTCAGGATGGTGTAGCGAGGTGGCTTGTCAGCAGCCCAGGCCCCCGCTGACCAGAGACACACAATGGCTGCCACAAGGATTTTGGCGACGTACATTTCAAGCGATCTCCCAACCCGACTCGTCGTCACCCAGTGTCACCCCAGCACCCCCGGCCGGTCAAACCATCACTGTCGGTTCCAGCCCCTCGACATCAAGGTCAGCTGGAAAATAGGGGCGTTGGAGTTTCTGGAATTCGACGTGCTTGAGTGTCGCTGGAGTTGGACCGGGTGTGTCCAGCACGATCTTGGCGGTGGCAATCTCGCCATACGCCCAGCGATAATTCATCGGGTTCTTGGCGACAATGAACTTGGCTTCGGCAGGATCCAACCCCACCAACCGGAACTGCTCGTCGGCCCAGTCGTAAGTCGCCCGGCTGGTGATCAACACGCGGATTGCCCCGATCGACATCACTGCTGTCGGCCCCATGTGTGTCAGGTGTCCCTCCCACTGACCTCCAGAATAGGTGAACTCGCCGTCGCTGAGTGTGGTCACCACCCCGGTGTAACGGCACGATTCGCCCCAACGCGGGTCTCGCTTGTGACCGAGTTCCAACGTGACCTCGGCCCCTTCACCGGCGGCATGGCAGGCGGCAGCGGCCTCGGCATCGACGACCGGCACATACGACAAGCCCTCGACTCCGGCTTCGACCAGGGACCGCAACGTCGCAATACTGTCGCCCGCCGCTCCCCCACCACAACAGTCGGAGGTTTCGACAAGGATCACCGGCCCACCCTCGACGGCAAGCCCCTGCTGAATCGCCTCGGACGGCACCACGGTTGTGGGCTCCAGATCATGCCGACGGCCCCAGTACCGCCGGGCGATCTCGGTGGCCAGTTCCACGGCCAGGGCCTGGTCTCCGTCAGTGATCACCAGCCCCCCACTGCCCATGGCTTCCACGTCCATGTAGGGATGAACCAGCAACAGGCTGGTCGACAACACGCCAGGCTGCTCTTCCAGAGACTTGGTGTATCTCATCAATTCGGCAAACGGGTCGTCGTCGTTGGTGGACCCGCGGACCGCACTCGTGATCACCGGGACCTTGGCCATTGCCATCGTCGGCTGACAATTTCCGGCCAGGGTGTCCAACAACAACCTGGCTCCGCGCTGGCCCGTCTGGAACTGGTCATAGTGCGGATAGGTTTCCCAGGCCAGGATGGCATCGGCCTGCGCAACCATCTCGGCGGTGATATTCGCGTGCAGGTCCACTGTCACGACAATGGGAATATCGGGTCCGACTCGCTGCCGGACCTCTCGAATGATCTCTCCTTCCGGATCATCGTTTCCTTCGGCCAACGCGGCACCGTGCAGCGGAAGCAACACGCCATCGACCGGCACGACGGCATCAAACCGTTCGAGCAATTCGTCGCGGAGTTGATGGTAACAGTCGGCAACAATCGGCCCACCGGCACAGGCGGAGGCGAACAGCAGCGGAACCGGGTCCGCCCCCGCCTCACGCAACACGTCCAGCATGCCCCCCACGACACTCGTCGTCGCCGACAGCATTTCCTCGCCCCGGGCCAACTCGGTCGACTCGTAGGTTTCCATGTCGATCGGGAGCCCACCGAGATGATTGCACTCGGTCAGAATCCCACCAACGGCGATCCGCATCATCTCATTCCCCCGCACCCAGGCCACGACGTGATCCAACACACAGGCACAGAGTCTAGCGGTTGTTCCACCGGGGGTCGCGGTCGGGGCCAGTCCCCCGCCGAACTCCCTGCCCCCTAGAACAACTCGTCAACCGCCGAGCCTTCCGGGAGCATGACCATCGGTCGCCCCTGGGCCACAACCTCGACAGTCGGATCCAGTCCGAGAGCTCGATAGACGGTGGCCACAAAATCGGCCACCGTGACAGGACGTTCCGACGGCACGGCACCGAACTTATCACTGGCCCCGATGAGCCGACCCGTCTGCACGCCACCGCCACCCAGTGTCAGGCTGAAACACCGCCCCCAGTGATCACGCCCCGGACCGCGTTTGTTCGTATTGATCTTTGGAGTGCGTCCGAATTCACCGGCAGTGATCACGAGGGTCGACTCGAGCAGTCCCCGCTCGTCCAGGTCGTTCAACAACGCCGAATAACTGTTGTCGTAGATCGGCAACTGTCGTTCCAGGTGAGGAAAGATGCCCCAGTGATGGTCCCAGGCGTAGATACCGGTTTCCACGTACCCCTTGATCGTGACAAATCGGACGCCCGCCTCGACCAGGCGGCGGGCCAACAGCAATCCCTGCCCCACCCGATTGCGACCATAGGCGTCACGCAACTTCTCCGGTTCTTGCGAAAGGTCGAAAGCGTCCTTGGCACGACGGGAAGTCGAGAGATTCAATGCCCGCTGTGTGAACGCATCCTGCGTCCGAGCGAATTCGAGCTGTTTTTCCCGGGAGGCCTGGTAGCGGTCCAACGACTGCAACAGGGTCTTGCGCCCCGACTGGCGATTCACATCAACATCATCGGCCGTGTCGAAAGCACGCACCGCGAAATCGGCCGCGTTCGGATTTTGCTTGATCTGAAACGGGTTGTAGCTGTGCCCCAGGAAGCCTCCAAACCCCGGTGCCGTGTAGGCCGGGTGCTTCATCTGCCCCATGTGTACAAACGGTGGAATCGGCGCCTGCTGAGGCTGTTGATGACTCAGCACCGCCCCAATACCGGGGGCCTGCAGATTCTTGTCGACCGGGCTCCCACACATGATGTGGACGTCACCTTCTCCGTGCTTGGAAGTGTATGACTCCATCGAGCGAATCAAGGAGAACTTGTCGGCGCAGCCCCGGAGTTTTGGCAATTGGTCACTGAGTTGCAGACCGGTCACGCTGGTCGAAGCCGGTGAGTACAGGCCCCGGACTTCCTCGGACATGTCCGGCTTCATGTCGAACATGTCGATGTGGCTGGCTCCCCCCTGCAGGAACATGAAGATCACATTGATCTGTGCTCCGGTGCCTGCGGCGGACTCCTTGGCCAACACGTCCGACAACGAGAGACCCAGCGGAGAAATTGCCCCCAGCGACAGTCCCCCCATCCGGAAGAACTCGCGGCGATCCGGCCCGAGCGACATCGTATCCACGCCAACAGCCTCTGGAGAATTCCTGCTCCACACACCGACATGATATCGGTTCAATGTGGCCGGGACCATAGCGAGAAATTCCGCTCCGGCCCGACCAGTCTCAGGTGTCTTCGCAACCCCAGTCCAACACGGCCCCCACGATCGACTTGTCCCCCTGGTCCATCCGGGCGTACACGTCGGGCAATTCGTTCCAGGAAAACCGGTGCGTCACCATGGGCCGAACCGGCAAACGGCCCCGGGCCAACAGATCCACGGTCAGCCCCACCGATGCCTCCTGATCCCAGCGACTGCCCTCCGGAGGGTACCCGTAGGTGGTCACCAGGCTCAGTCGTTTCCCGAGGAAACCCTGGCCGAAAGGATTGAAGTCCGGCTGCAGGGTGTGCCTGGAGACAATCACGACCCGGCCATCGGTCCGAGTCAGTTCCATCGCCGTCCGGATGGTCGTCCAGTTCGAACCAGCCTCAAGAGCAACATCCGCACCCACACCGTCGAACAACCCCAGTACCTGGGCCTGATAATCGTCCTCGGCAGGAGACACTGCCAGGTCGGCTCCCATCTCGCGAGCGATTTCCAGCCGGGCCGGCTCGAGGTCCACCACAGCCGTGCGGTATCCGAACGCCACGCAATAGGCCAGGGCTGAGAGTCCGATGACACCCTGCCCAACGATAACCACGTTGCCGCCCGGTGGAGGGCCGCCGTCTCGCAACGCGCGGTGAGCCACTTCCAGGATGCTCAAAAACGACGCATCCTCATCCGACACCGAATCGGGAAGCAGCGTCACCCGCGAAGCATCCATCCCAGCCACCTGGCAATGAGCGGCTGGCAGGAACACCCGATCGCCCACAGTGAACTCTCCGACCTCGGCTCCCGTTTCAATCACGTCGCCGACCATGGAATATCCGTTCTCGGCCGGAAGGATGAACGGAACTCGCTCGTGCAAGAACTCGCCCTCGTCATCCACCGGGATCGCCCGAAACACTCTCAATTCAGTCCCGGTGCTGATTGCAGTGACCCGGGCTCTGACCACCACCCCGTCAACTGCACACCGGGGTGGCTGAACCTCCTGGAATTCAGCCTGTTTCGCCCCCGTCACCATCAACTGCTTCATCACCAGGTCCTTCCCGATCCAGTGGATTCGGCCTTCGAGAACCGGGTTTTGTCTCCCGCCACACTGGTCGCGCAGCGGGA
This sequence comes from uncultured Planctomycetaceae bacterium, assembly GCA_963933195.1. Classification (GTDB taxonomy): domain Bacteria; phylum Planctomycetota; class Planctomycetia; order Planctomycetales; family Planctomycetaceae; genus UBA8437. The sequence goes on along the minus strand of CAWVUS010000089.1, from coordinate 6,815 downwards.
GACTGGAGGTCAAAACCCCCACAGGTTCTTGGGCGAATCGAACCGCGGCCGGCTCAGTCCAGCTCTTTGATCTCGATGTTGCGGAACATCACCGGGTCATTGTGTCCGGCAAAACCAAAGTGCCCCTTGGCCAGGTCCTTGCCAGGATGGGCCTTGACCGTCTTCGGATTGGTCACCTTGCTGAGATCGGTGTTCAGAATTATCGACCCGTTCAATTCCACCTTGATCGTCGATCCCTTGACCGTGACCTCCTGGTAATTCCATTCACCAGCTGCACGCAGAAAGCCCTGGGCGGCAGGAACCATTCCATAGGCCGAACCGTGGAACTGGTACGGCTGCAGCTTGCCCGGATACCCGGTGTCGAGCACCTGCAATTCACACATCCCGGCATAGGCAGGATTGCCTTTCCCGGGATAGCGAATTGCCAGTCCGTTGTTTCCGGCCTTCGGCAACTTGATTTCCAGTCGCACGACAAAATCGCCGTACTGCTTCTTGGTGAAGAGATTGCCTCCGGTGCCCTTCTTGCAACGAATTGCTCCGTCCACGATCTCGTAGTTGTTGAGTGCCCCGGCCCAACCGGTCAGGTCCTTGCCATTGAACACCGACTTGAAACCGCTGTCGGAATGTTTGTGCAGGATCCGGTTCGCTTCCTCGATACCGATTTCGCGAACGAAGACATTTCGCCAACTGATCTCGCCGCCATGCGTTTGAAGTTGAATCGGACCGTGGTGGAACAACGGCCGCTTACGGTCGAAGTAGTTTTCCATGGTGGCGTGATCAACAACCAGTTTCTTGTTGAGCCACACGGAGGTACGTCCACCGACCTGCCGGATCCGGAAACTGTTCCATTTCCCCAGTTTCTTGTCAGCCAGCACCAGTGGGTCCTTCCCCTTGGCTCCCTTGCTGTTGTTCCAGAGCCCACCGGACCCCTTGTCCGCACCGATCCCGAACTTGCTGGGATCGGTGAAATCCCAGATCTGCACCTGGGGAGCACCCTTCAAATAGATTCCACTGTCGGCCTTTGGCACCGTCTTGTAGTCGATCAGCAATTCGTAATCACTGAACTCTCTTTCGGTGGTCAGGTACAAGCCATGCCCGTCGTTGACGATCACATCGCCCTGGATGCTCCAGTGCTTGGCAATATCTTCGCGGCTCTTGGCCTTGTAGGCCTTTTGCTCCGCGGCACTCATCTTCCGCAGGTCTTCCGGATTTTTGGTGCTCCAGCCATACCAGTTGGAGAGATCTTTTCCGTTGAACAGCGAAGTGAATCCCTTGGGCGCCTTGATCTCCGCCGGCAGATTCTTTGTGGGAACCAGCAGAAGTGACAGTGCTAGCAGGGCCAGGAATGAGCGAGAGTTCATGGCTATTGTCTCCTTGGAAACTGTTTGTTTGGTACGGTTCAAGAGGGTCACACGCCATCTCCGGGGTCGACCCTGTCCTTCAGCACAGCGACCGACAACACGATCGGTTGTCGCCTGAAGCCAGTGAAACGGCTGACGTTGTTTTTTTGATCCGAAGAAGTCTGTCTACAGTAACTTGAGGGTCAGGACGTGCATACCGGGTCCCTCGGAACATCTTCCGGAACGTCGCGAACACATAATGCCACCAGTCGCCCGGCCGAAACAAGTGAAAGCCGGTATTGATTGCAGTCATCCGGAGTTGGATGTCCCCGTTGAGGGTCCAATATTGCCCCTCTCGCGCCGATCCCTGGCACCGCAGAGATGCCTGTTTCGAAAGACCGGGTTATCCTGTCGGCTGACAACACCGACAATCTGGCTCGCATGACACCCACCGCCTCAACCCGGAATGGAGACCATCGATGACACCAACACTCTTTCTGCTGGCCGGCCTGGGAATCGGACTCGAACGCCCTGATGTGGAATTCCAGGTCTTCCAGTTTCCGGCCAACCAGATCCCGCGAATCGACGGTGACACCAGTGACTGGTCGATCGTCCCCAACTCGTACTCGATTGGCACCAAGCAACTCCGAGAGACGGTCAAGGGAATCGGCGACAAGCACGACGCGAAGAACCTGGATGTGAAGGTCAAGGTCGGCTGGGTCAAGGGACTCAACCACCTCTATTTCCTGTACGAAGCTCACGACAACTACTGGGATTTCGCACAACCCGGCCTGCACAACGACATCTTTGAACTCGTCGTCGACGGTGATCTCTCGGGGGGCCCCTTCATCCGCCAGATGCATCCCAACAAGGAATTGCAAAAGCGGTTGGACACGCACTTCCTGTTCCACGGCGTCCACGCGCAAAACTACCACATCTTCACCCCCGCCGTGGACAAGGACTGGACCATGGTCTGGGGCTGCCAACCCTGGATCAAGGATCTGCCCTACGCCAATGCCGCCACCAGGTACAACTTCAAGCACGGTGAGGGAGGAAAACTGGTACTCGAGTTCTTCGTGACCCCCTTCGACTATGCACCGCCACAACCCACACGTGCCATTGCTTCGAAGTTGACCGAGAACAAGGTCATCGGAATGTCCTGGGCCGTTCTCGACTACGACGACGAGAAGGCCAAGGGGTACGCCGGCTTCTGGAACCTTTCGCACAAGACCACGATGTACGGCAACGCCTCGGATCTTGTCGCGTTTCGGCTGATGCCTATCGAAAAACATCTCCGCAAGCCGGTGGAGGCCGACTGGTCATTCCACGTGATCAGCCGCAAGGACCGCGTCGTCTCGTTCCGAGACCGCTCCTACGGCGAGATCACGTCGTGGAAGTGGGACTTCGGGGACGGAACCAGTTCGACCGCACAACACCCAACACACCACTACAAAAAGCCCGGCGAATTCGTCGTGACGCTTTCGGTCAAGGGACCCAAGGGGAAAGCACGCCGCGCCAAGGTGTGGGACGTTACCCTCCCATAACGATCAACGGATCGACACGGCTGGCCTGGGATCCGGCGACCAGATCACAGCAGAGGTGATCCCCAGTGTCCGTCCTGGGCCACCCACGCCCTTCTTGCCCCATTGTGCGCCGTAGTGGTACAGGAACAGCGTGAGGATCCGTCCGTCGGCCAGTTCCAGTGAACACGGGCTGTGCATTGTCTGGTGCATGGCCCACCGGAACAGGACGAATCGCTTGTCCCAGTCCCAGGTGCGTCCATTGTCGCGACTGACAACCGCTTCGATCCCGTGGTAGATCTGTCCGTCCAGTTCTCCCATCCGGGCAGCGTAGGTCAGCAGCAACCGACCGTCTTTGAGCCGGACGAGATCGCTGTGAACTTTGCCATACTTAAAATGCACCTGCCGGTGCGTCCATGTCTTGCCGTCGTCGGTCGACCGTGCCGTCGTCAGCCGACGCCAGTGATCACTGTATGACGGATATCGAGCCGGTTGTGCCGTCCGAAGTGCCACCACCAGTGCTCCGTCAGCGGCTCGCACGATCGCGCCTTCAGATGTTTCCCATTCGGATGGAAACCAGTACCCCTCGTTCCAGGTTTGCCCACCGTCACGACTGCGACGAACCAGCGACTGTGCCCGCCAGCCGGTTGGGCCATGCGGAGCGACCTCGGCCGTGAAGACCGCCGTCACCACGTCCTTTTCAACCAGCACACTGCCCTTGTGATAGGTGATCTTCCCGTTGCTGAGCCTGGGAAAAGTTTTCTTACCGGTGAAGGAACGGCCGCCGTCGCTACTGAACGCCAGGAAGCCATCGTCATCCATCGGCAGCAGCAGCAGTTTCTGACCGCCCAGAGAAACCGGTTGCGGCCGCTCAAGACCGTCGTGAAACAACCGCGGCTGGCTCCAGGTCCGCCCCTCGTCCTTCGAATACGAGATGAAGCAGGACCGCTTCTCGTTGGTTGTGCCGCCGACCCATCCGGTGCCGACCATCGCAATCGTCCCGTCCCCCAGCCGACACATCGCAGCGAATTTCATCGAGTGCACCAGGAACGTGTAGCTAACCCCTTCCTGGTACCGGAGGCCGTCGGGATGCTCCTGGCGGATCCCTATCGGCATGTGCGGAGTGATCACGCGGTTCGGATCAAATTCCGCGCCCGCATTTCGAGCCGCTAGCGTTTTCAGCCGCTCGAGCGGAATCGTGTCCCGGGGTGTTGGCACCTTGGCCGACTGTGACGCATCACGGGCAGTCGGCAACCCGGCCTCCTGGGCCACGGCGGACACACCACCCAGAACAAGAATTGACACGGTCGCGACAATACTCTTCATGGTCTCGATTCCCTCTCCGGGGCAGACAAATCCGTAACAACACCGACCAAGCTAATCGCGACGCTCCGTCGAATCCGGAACTCCGGCCGACACCCCCGTGATGTCGTATTCGGTCAACAATTCAATGCGGGTGACTGTCGGTCGCTTCTCGGAAGCAAACTTCGCGGCCATCACCGACACCAGGTTGTGTCCCAGCATCGGCAATGGTCCGGTCAATTCAAAGCGAATGGCATTTCCATCGATTCTGGCATCGGTCATCGGCAAACGATGACTGTTCAGAGACACTTTCAACTGATCCTCCTTCTGCAACCCCTGCACCACCACTCGCAAGATTGCCGATTTCAGGATATTTTCCGCGCGGCATACCGACAGGTCCTCTCCAACATAGATTCCGGTCGAATAGGCCTTGCCCGTCTCCCGCAACTGAACACCGCTGCCTGGAAACCATCCGTTGGACAAGAAGTGCTTTGGTCGCCCACGGAGCGTGACCGGACTCTTCAGATCGCGCAACAACGCGTAGTCCTCGTCGCGAAACGGGTAGTAATTCCGCTGGTCGGCACGCGCTGCGAAGAAATTGAACAGGTACGTGTCTCGTTGCCCCATCGCGTAGAAGTTGGACATCGCGGCGCGATACATCGCCGGAGTGGCCTTGTACGAATCCGGACCCGCCACCACTCGACAACTGCTGGCGGTCCGCTTGGCAAGCCCAACAAACTCTCCCAATGGCATGTTGAACTGGAAGTAACGATCCGGTGACGAGGGCACCACGTAATCCACAAGGTTGTCGGTCATCCATGTTCCAATGTCGAACCCGTAAAACTGGCACAGTTCCAGCGTGTGGGGCACCCGGGTGATCAGGAATCGGCGGCGACCGTCCTGGCTGCTCCGATGATCCAGCAACGCCCTCGCCTCGCGAACCATCTCGGTGATCAATCCAGACTTGCCTCGGCCGGTCCCCTTGGGAAACACGATCGGTTGCCGCGTGAAATCCATCTCGAACCCATCGGTCGCGTAGCCGCTGATCAACTCGCGAACCTGGCCCATCCGGTACTCACGAACCTTCTTGTGAGTGAAGTCCAGTGCTCCCCCGTCGATGGTCAGATCGCGATTGTTCAACCAGAACTCACCCGTCAGGGGGTGTTCCAGCGGAGGCACCTTGCTCAAAAAATGCGTGTCATTCATTCGCAACGACGGCACGAATTCCAATCCCTGCTGGCTGGCACGCCGCATCACCGTGCCCAGCACGTCGATCTTGCGGTCACGCAGCATCGTTCCGATCTCGTGGAGACGATTGAAGTACGTGAACCGCGGGTTGCGACGTGTGTTCTCGACCTCTCGCCATCCCAGCGTCGAAGCCACCTTGCTGGGATAATAAGCCTGGTCGGATCCCATGTTGGCGCAGAACACCAATGTCGTGACACCGGTCCCCACCAAGACATCGACTGGGTAGTCGAGTTGTCGTTTGTGAAACGGCCCCTTGAGCAGGAAGACCACCCGGTCACCATCGTCATTATAAAAGAAACGAGAGGCCCGCTCGCGAACCACGCGAGGAGCCGACCACGCCGTGCCGGATGCCACGCAGCCCACCATGGCCAGGCACGTCGCCACACAACGCACTCTCATCGTTTTCCGGAAGCCTGCTGTTCTTGAATGGTTCATTGTCTTTCGTCCTGGGCTCGCAGCATCACTCTCACATGAGTCCACATTGTCACGGATCAGATCCACGTCCAGCGAATCACTCATGCGAAACCTCTCAACAGGTTACACTGACGGCCAGTCGGGTACCCTCCCACCTCCCACCAGAGACCGATGCCATGCACACATCTCACACATCCATACAACGCTTGAGCCGCCGGGCATTTCTGAAAAACGGAGTGCTTGTGCTGTCCAGTTCCGCCGTCATTCCGGGGGCAGCAATCGGTGGTGACAAAACTCCGGCACTGCAAATCGGCCTCGTCACCGACCTCCATTACGCCGACAAGCCACCGGCAGGAACACGCCATTACCGCGAAACACCCGCCAAACTGGCCGAGGCCGCCGCCGAATTCAGTAAGAACAAGCCCGCTTTTCTCGTGGAACTGGGTGACTTCATCGACGCGGCTGATTCTGTGAAGACCGAACTGGGGTACCTGAAGAAGATCAACCGGGACTTTTCGGCGATCTGCAAGAATCGACACCACGTACTCGGCAACCACTGCGTCTACACGCTGACCAAAAAGGAATTCCTTGAAACCGTCGGACAAAAGAAATCGTACTACTCATTTGACTCCGGAAACTTCCACTTCATCGTGCTGGATTCATGCTTTCGAACCGACGGACAACCCTATGGGCGAAAGAACTTTGAATGGACCGACCCCAACATTCCAAAGGCCGAACTCGATTGGTTGCGGGCCGACTTGAAGTCCACGTCGAAGAAGACTGTCGTCTTCGCACACCAGAGACTGGATGTCAGCAGTGTCTATGGGGTCAAGAATGCCCCGGCGGTACGAAAAATACTGGAAGACTCCAAACAGGTCCTGGCTGTCTTCCAGGGACACAGCCACGAGAACGACCACAAGGAAATCGGTGGCATCCACTACTGCACCCTGGTCGCGATGATCGAAGGTTCAGGTGTGAGCCATAACGGCTA
>CAWVUS010000088.1:0-17199 GCA_963933195.1 uncultured Planctomycetaceae bacterium | reverse complement strand
GTCACGGTGCAACCCTTGTCGTGGTCAACCCCGTTGATGCCGAGCACCGGCTTGCTGCCACGACTGGGCCGTCCAAAAGCCTTGCCGTCCAGGAACTGTGCCCAACTCTCGGTGTAGGCCCGAACCGGAACATGAAAGTTCCAGGTGGTCGGTGCCCCGATCCGGCTGTGGATTCCGATCACGTTGCCGGCCAGGTCGAACAGTGGTCCGCCCGAGTCTCCTCCGACCAACGTGCAGTCGGTCTGTACGAATCCGCTCTCGGTCCGGATCACGCGGCCCAGCCGCACCACCGGGGGGCGGGTCCGCTGGTAACCACCCGGATGCCCCAGCGCCAGGCACCAGTCTCCGTTGCGAACATCCTGGGGCCGGGCCAGTTGCCGGAACGGGAATGGTCCCTTGCCCTCGATCTTCAACACCGATGCGTCCAACGCACGGTTGAGCCCCAGGGTGCGGCCTCGCAGGGTCCGACCATCCGAGAGAAACACGACGACACGACGATTGGGAGCGCCGGTCACGTGGGCGGCCGAAAGCACGTAACCGTCAGCGCTGACAATCACACCACTCCCAGCACCGTTTCCGATTCTCAGGCCAACTGTCGCCTTCGACAGATCCTTGACGATTTCACCGACCCGCTTCTGGATCGCCAGCAGGTCGGAAACATCCCGGGGAACCGAACGCGTGAATGCGGCCGGTTGCATCGGACGGGTCACGACCGGGGCCTTCACCACCGGCAGATCTCGTGGCACTGGCGGAGGAGGAGGGGAAACCGGATCAGCTGCGATCATCACGGCGGGTCCGAAAACGACCGTCACCGCGAGCGCCAGAACCGTAAACCATCCATGCCTCATTCAGAACTCTCCTCAGGGTCGCCGTCAGGCTCGTGAACACGCACTCCCCAAACCCAAAATACGCGACATCCGTGACTTTCCGCAAGTTGAGGCGCCTTCTCGGTCCAACGACTCTCGGATATGCTTACGACCACATCCGACAACTTCTGCGGTCCCCCGGTTCGATGAACGTTCTTGAAACCCCGTTGGTCGGCGTACTGGTCATCGAACCCCGTGTTTTCGAAGACCAGCGAGGCTTCTTTCTCGAGACATACCAACAACCGCGTTTTTCCGAGGCGGGAATCGACATCGCATTTGTGCAGGACAACTGGTCGCGTTCGACGCGAGGCACACTCCGCGGACTGCACTACCAGCTCTCCCATCCCCAGGCCAAGCTCGTCCAGGTCGTCACCGGGAGTGTCTTTGATGTCGCCGTCGACCTCCGCCGTGAATCGCCCAGCTTCGGACAGTGGTACGGAACGACCCTCTCCCAGGAAAACCATCGCCAGTTGCTGATCCCCCCCGGCTGTGCCCACGGCTTCTTGGTCACAAGCGACTCGGCAGACTTCCAGTACAAGTGCAGCGACATCTACCACCCCGAATCCGAACGCACGCTGCTGTGGAACGACCCGGAAATCGGCATCGAATGGCCGCTGCAGTGTGACCCGATTCTCTCGGAGAAAGACCGGGCCGGTCTTCCACTGGCCCAGGCTGATTGTTTTGAAACAACCGACCCATCCGGTCCCGGAGTCCCGGGCGATGCCTGAATCGCTCGAATCGCAGACACCCCGGCTGGCGCTGTTGATGGGCGACGTGGCCGGCGTGGGACCCGAGGTGGTCGCCCGGACACTGGCTTCATTCCCGGACAACTCCAGGCCACTGGTCATCGGGCACCCCGGTGTTTTGGTCCGTGCCCTGGAACTGATCGGGCTGGACCAGCTGGTCCGGCCGGTCGACTCCCCCCACAGGTCCTCCGGTGACAGCGATCGACCGGGCATCGATTGCTGGAATCCTTCGACGGCCGATGTGAGTGACATCCCCGACGGAATCATCGACGCCCGCTGTGGCCGCGCCGCCGCCGACTGGCTGCTCGAAACCGCCACCGCCGCTCTCGACGGTCACGTCGACGCCCTGGTCACGGCACCACTGAACAAGGCCGCACTGGCCGCCGCGGGAATCGATGTCCCCGGTCACACCGAACTTCTCGCCCGCGCCTGCGGCCAGGACTCGGTCGGCATGATGCTCTACCTCCCGCCCACCGCCACCTCCGGATCCAACCCGCACGGACTGGGTGTCACCCACGTCACGTTGCACACCTCGATCGCCAGTGTCCCCGGGCTCCTGTCAACCAGCAAGATCTCCGACCACATCCGGCTCATCGACGGTTTCCTGCGGCGGATCGGCTGCACGTCACCTCGCATCGGCGTGTGTGCACTGAACCCTCATGCTGGTGAAGACGGACTCTTCGGGGACGAAGAGCAGACAACCATTGCCCCGGCAGTCGCCGCCGCGATCGACGAGGGCTTCGACGCGAGGGGCCCGTTCCCGGCCGACACGTTGTTGCATCGCGCGTCCTCGGGAGAGTTCGACGGGGTCGTCGCCATGTACCACGACCAGGGCCACATCGCACTGAAACTGGTCGGCTTCCAGGCCGCTGTCAACGTGACACTGGGATTGCCGATCATCCGCACCAGTCCCAGCCATGGGACCGCATTCGACATCGCCTGGCAGGGCGTCGCGAACCCCGCCGGAATGCTGGCGGCCGTCGACGCCGCGATCCGACTGTGCCAGCACCCACCCGACGCTCAACACTCCCACAGACAATTGCAGGAACAGCAAGACTGATGCCCGAGGCCCACGAGACTCTCTTGTACCTGGTCCGTCACGGGGCCACTCCCGCCAATGAACAGCGACCCTACGTGCTGCAGGGACACGGGATCGACACCTCGCTGAGTGACACGGGAAGAAGACAAGCCGAGGCGGTCGCTGGATTCCTGGCCAACAGGCCGCTGGATGTGGTCCTCTCCAGTCCCATGCAAAGGGCCCGCGAAACCGCACAGGCCATCGCGGCCCCACACGGTATTTCCGCCGGAGTGCTCGAGTCCATCTCCGAATGCGACGTGGGTCGATGGGAGGGCCGCGACTGGGGTTCGATCATGGAAGACGACGCCGAGGCCTACCATCGCTTCATGGACGATCCGGCGGCCAACGGCTATCCCGAGGGTGAAAGCTACGCCGACGTTCTCGATCGTGTCGGCGGACCACTCGACGGAGTGCTCGCTGCACACCGTGGACAGACCGTCGCGGTGGTCGCTCACAACATCGTGAATCGCGTCTACGTCGCCCGGCTGATGGGCTGGCCGTTGTCGCGGGCCCGGGAAATCCGACAGGACAACACCGGCATCAATGTCATTCGCGGCCGTGATGACGAGATCACCCTGATGTCCTTCAACGTCCGCTTCCATCTCGACGACGCCGGGCTCTAGACCTCACTGGATCAACATGACACTCCGCGGCATCATCTTCGACATGGACGGCACCCTGGTCGACTCGGGACTCGACTTCGACGCCATTCGACGTGACATCGGCCTGCCCGAGAAACACCCGATTCTCGAGGGCGTCCAGGCCATCCCGGAGGGCCCAGAACGCGATCGGGCGATGGAGATCCTCCATCAGCACGAACACGAAGGCGCCCAGCGGGCCACGCCGTTTCCCGGAGTCACCCGGTTGCTCGACCGACTTGAACAACTGGCATTGAGGCGGGGCGTACTGACTCGAAACTCACGCGTGGCGGCCAACACGACCATCCAACGGCTCGGCTGGACCTTCGACACCGTTCTGACCCGCGAAGACGCACCGGCAAAACCCGACCCGACCGGGGTGATCGCGATCTGCCACGAGTGGGACCTGGACCCCGGCGACGTGCTGTTTGTCGGTGACTACCTCTTCGACCTGCAAGCCGGACACAATGCCGGAACACGCGCCGTGCTCTTTGCGCCCGGGCCGGTGCCATCCTGGTCCGACGAGGCCGACTGGCTGGTGAGTGGATTCGACGAACTGGATGAATTGATCGACCAACTGCGTCTGGAAGCCTAGTCCTCCTCGAGCCGACCGGACTGGCTGTACGGATTCGTCTACCCCCGAATCACCCACGGCTGCTAGAATCCCCGGCTCATCAAGACGCCGAGGCTTCGCATGGATGCGACAAGACACCCGGTCCGCTGGACCGCTGGATTCTCTCTGCTGCTGGGTACGCTGCTACTGGGCGCGCCCGGCACGACAATCGCGCAGGGTCCAGCACCCCGCCGCGTAACACCAAAGACAACCGGCCGGCCGGCCTCAAAATCGGCCACGCAACGGGCCGGTGCTCCCAAGCGATTGCCACGGAGCCGGCTCCAGTCACCGGACCTCCGTGTCCAGAAGCTCGACCCCAAGCTCAAGACCGCTCTGCTGAAATGGGAACAGGCCACGTCTCGGATCAAGACGCTCAAGGGCGAGATCTACCGGTATCACCGTGAGTTCGTTTTCAACACCGAGAAACGTGCCCGGGGAATGTTCTACTACGAATCACCCGACAAGGGTCGCCTGGACATCTACGCCGCCCAGATCCCCAAGGGAACCATCTCCTCGGTGAAGCAACCCGCTCGGCGTGATCCCAGGACCGGCAAGGTCACCCCCGCTCGCAAGGTGCCGCTGGCTGTTTCCGGTGACAACCCCGAGAAGTGGATTTGTGACGGAACCCAGGTGCTGGAAGTCAACGACGTCGACCGCACCGTGACCAGCCACAAGATCCCCTCCGATTACCGAGGCCGGAGAATCATGGATGGACCGTTGCCATTCCTCTTCGGCATGCCACCCGACAAGGCCGTTCGCCGGTACCAGATGAGCCTGCTGGGAGAATCCAAGGACGAGGTCTGGATCCGGGCGTTCCCCAGGTGGAAACAGGATGCGGTCAACTACCGGGAAGCCACCGTGATCCTCGACACCGCCACCTACCTGCCCAAGCACGTCCGCCTGACCGCCCCTGACAACACGCAGACCATCTACTCGTTTTTCCGCATGACGGTGAACTCGAAACTCGAGGCACTGGCGCAGGTCTTTGGCAGCAGCCCCTTCCGGCCCAACTTGTCTCGGTACCGTGTCGTCGCATCGCAATCGGAACCCGTGGTCCCCTCGGTGATCGGCATGCCGTGGAAAAAGGCCCAGTCGGTACTGACCACGGCCGGGTACAAGGTCAAGTTCACCGCCGGAGTTCCCGCGGCCAAGAAGGACCTGACCTACGTGATCTACCAGCAGGCCCCCCGGCAACAGGCCGCCCTGGCTCCCGGCAGCCAGATTCAACTGACATTCTTCGGCAAGCCCGTCGCTGGCGGATCGAAGAAACGTTAGCCGGTTCCACCTTGCGTCTGCCCCGTCGCCGTTCGTCTACTCGGACGTGACAACCCCACCGAGGCCGGTTCGGGTTGTCGATCAGGGATGCGGGCCAGGTTCAAGCCGTTCCATGGGCAACCCTGTGTGCCCATGCCGCATCGGCAGACAGGGCAGGCTATGGACGACTCGAACGAGACGGTCCTGGGCATCACCCGCGGTGACCGACTGGTTGTCGGCCTGCTGGTCGTCGCCGCGCTGACCCTGCTGGCGACTCACTGGGCCCAACTCTCCGGCTGGGGCACACAACCCATCGAAATCGACCGCATCCCGCGGACTCCCGCCGGCTTCCGGATCGATCTCAACTCGGCCAACTGGGCCGAACTGTCACAACTGGAGGGAATCGGCGAGACGTTGGCCCGACGGATTGTCGCCGACCGCGAGCAAAACGGTCGATTCGCTCGCGTCGCGGACCTCCAGCGGGTCCGCGGCATCGGACCCAGGACGGTCCTGCGGCTGAAACCGTGGCTGACGACCGACCCGCAACTCTAGTTCAACTCGCGAACGTAGACGTTCCGCCATCGGCACTTGGAGCCCTTGGGCCATCCCGTGCCACCGTGCACCTGTACCGCCACACGACCCTCCGCACCCAGCAACTTGGTGATACCCGCCTTGTCGTATCCCTTGCCAGGAAACGTCGTGCCATTGAACTCGTTGACCTTGCGGCCGTTGATCCAGGTGGTGATCCGAGGCGGCGTACCAACCACCCGCAGGCGGGCGGTGTTCCAGTCGCCGACTCTCCAGGCCGAGACCCAGTCATTGCCGCTGATGGTGAATGCCTTGGGCGGGGCCGTCGCGGTCGGCTTGGTCGTCAATGCAACCAGTTCCTTCTTGTCATTGTACTTGCCAAAGATGTCGAACGTCCGCGTGTTGAAACCCCCGGTGCCCTCGCCGTAAATGTGACCCACGTTTCCGTTGTCGTGGTAGTCGACCATCATCTGGAAACACTGGCCACGGTTGTTGGATCGAACAAACAGCCCACTGCAGACACCCCAGTCGGGCTTCATGTCGATGAGCAATTCGAAGTTTCCGTACGTCTTGTCGGTCAACAGGATTCCCCCATTGCCACTGCCGGGAGGATCCTGTTCACCGGCAATCACACCGTTCTCAACCGTCCAGCTCCCACCGGTACCGTGACCGATCTTCTCGGGATTCTTGTGCCAACCGGCCAGGGTCTTGCCATCGAAGACCGGCTTGAAACCCGCCTCGCGTTTCTCCACCAACCAGATGTTTCGGAAGTGAAGCGGATTCCCGTGGTTCTGGATGTAGATCGGCCCCAAGTCCACGCCCTCGCGAACCGGGCTGGCCCGGGTACTGCGGGGCACGTCGATGTTCTTGTGGACCAGGACACCGTTGTGACGAACGGTCAGTCGGGCGTTGGCCGTCTTCTTGCCCGCCTTGTCATAACGGGCCGCGATGAAATCGATGTCGTAGGTCTGCCACTGCAACGGCGGCAGGCACATGTTCAGGTCCGGGTCCTTGATCTCGTAGACCCCACCGCACTCGTTGTGCTTGCCGGCCAGGCCGAACGAATCGAGGATCTGCACCTCGTACCGGCCCTGCATGTAGACGCCACTGTTGCTGCGACCCTGTCCGCGACGGGACGGGGCGTAATTCAACTGGAACTCCATGTGCAGGTGGAAGTCACCAAAGTTTCGGAAACTTGTCACTCCCTCGCGGAGCAATCCTTTCTCCAGTCGCCCCCCCTTGAAGTTCTTGGCGGTCGAACCGTCAAAGAGCACAACGGCGTCTTTTGGGGCCTTGGCTCCCATCGTCACGCTGCTTCGTACCACCCTCTTGGCCGTGCCGGGGTTCCCATCCCCATCCTTGTAGACAACCTGGCCATTCTTCCAGGTTCCAGATCCCTTCGACCCATCCTTCCCGCCTTTGAACTCGACAACGTCGCCCTTGCGGACTCCGGTCAGCGGAATTTTCTCCTCCCCGGTCCAACCGGCCCCGGGCAGTCCCCCGGGGTACACCACGCCAATGAACTTTCCTCCACCCTGGGCCACGATCTGGATCCCGATCTTTGAATCGTCATCACCAGAATTCCCCTGGCCGATGTATTCCCCCTGCACTGCGTAGTCAGCGTCCTTCTTGGCCTCTGCCTCGGACAAAGTCTGGCCCTTGTTCTGGGCCGCAGCCGGGGAAACACCCACCGTCAACAGCAACAGCAGGGTCGACAGAATGGCAACAGACAACTCACATCCACCGGGACGCAAACTTTTCATCACGGAATTCCTCGATGTCGTTCATGGATGACACGGCACAACAGGTCTCCCTCCATTCTGGATTGCGCCCGACACGGGTGCAACCAAACGTCCCGGTTCTAGAACCACGTTGAGTGGTGTGCTAGATTGAAGGCAGCAGGCCACATCCCGGGCTCCCAAACCCTTTAGAGACGGCTCGATGGACGCAGAGAAAAAGAAGATCGCCGCCGACTGCTGGAAGAAGGGCTCCGAAGCAATGAGCAAGGAGAACTGGGACTACGCCATCGAGATGTTCGGCAAGTCGGTGGCCCTGGTCCCCGACAACCTGCTCTACCGACAGACACTCCGCGGCGTCGAGCGAAAAAAGTACAACGACAACGGAACGGGAGCCAAGATGGCCGGCCTGCGAACGGCCAAGGTCAAGACGCGGATCAAGGCCAGCCGCCTGAAGAAGAACTGGGACGCGGTCGACAAGGCGGCCGAGGAGGGACTCAAGGTCAACCCCTGGGACGCCGCGTTGCTCTTCGAACTGGGGACCGCCGCCCGCGAACGAGGGTTCTCCGAGGTCGCCGTGGACGCGATGAGAATCGCTGTGGCCAACAACACCGAGAACAAGGATTTCGCCCGGTCGCTGGCCGAACTGCTCGAGTCACGAGGTGACTACAACGAAGCGTCCAAGATCTGGCAACGGCTGGCCAAGCTTGACCCGATGGACGCCGAGGCCCGTACCAAGTCGATGCAGGTCATGACGGACAACGTGATCGATCGGGGTGGCTACGAGGGAGCCGAGACAACTCGCGACGCGATGGCCGACGAGGAGGTCGCCAAGCGGTTGAATAGCGGTGGCGGTGGCGGTGGCGGACCTGCCGACGGGCCAGGGCAGTCGGCAGAAGCCGACCTGGTTCACGCCGTCAGACGCGAACCGGACGTCGTGGAACACCGACTGAAGCTGGCCACCCATTACCGCAAGGCCGGAAAACTCGAAGAAGCCGCCGAAACGACCCGAGAAGCCCTCGAAATCTCCGGCGGTGATGCCGGAATCCGTGAGAACCTCGAAGACATCGAACTCGATCAACTCCGCGCGAACCTCAACCTCGCGAAAGAAAATGTCGCCCGCAATCCCGAAAATGACGAGGCCCAGCAAAACGTCAAGGCGATCAACAGCGAGTTGCTCAAACGCGAGATCGAGATCTTTTCGACGCGAGTCGAACGTTATCCCAACGACCTGAAAATGAAATTTGAACTCGGCTCACGCTTCGTGCGAATCAAGAAGTACCCCCAGGCGATTCCACTGTTCCAGGTCTGCGTGAAAGACAAGCGGTTGGAAATCGGTGCCCTCACCTCGCTGGGCAAGTGCTTCATTGCCGAGAAAAAGGGGAAGTTGGCAAAGCGTCAGTTCGAAAAGGCGGCCGAATCCGTCAGTCAGCTCGACCAGCCCGATCTCTATAAGGAAGTCCATTACTGGCTCGCCCGGCTGCTCGAAGAAGGTGGCGACCGGTCAACCGCCGAGCATCACTACACCGAGGTGCTGGCTGTCGACTACGAGTACAAGGATGCCCTGGCCCGCATGGAAGGACTCAGCGAAGACTGAGAACCTCAACCCAGGTCGGGGCATGACACCAATCGTGTCATCAGGCCCAGGCCACCGCGGCCGGTTGATCGCTCTGGAAAAGATCCGCAACCGCTGCGGCAGAAAGAGCCCGGTCGAGAATCAGCAGGTCGTCGATCGAGCCAACGTAACGCTGCCCCAGCCCGACACCGAGTGATTCGATGTCCCAGGTCAGGGTGTGCTGGTAGCCGGCCATCGTCGCACGCAATTGGCCATCGATATACAACGCCGCCCGGGCGTCGCCGGCGTTGCTGTTGGCATTTTGGAACGTCCCCACCACCTGGTGCCATTGCTGGTCGTCCCAACCCAGTTCACCGGCCACCAGCAACCAGCCTCCCTCGAACATGTTCTGGGCCGGGCTGTCTCCGTAAAAACCAAACCGCAAACGACGCGGCGAGCCATACCGCCAGTCGTTGGGCTTGGTCAGGTCCAGGTAAAACGACGCGTCGGCGGAATGGCGACTGATGTGAAAGGGATCCACCGGGAACTCGTCATTGAGATCGGCGTCGGGATCGCCCTGCAACCACATCGAGATCGTCCCGTCAAAACCGGCACCAGTTTCCGGTGACGTGTAAGGGAAATTGCCCGGGGCCCTGTAACGGATCTCGTCCTCGGCCCACTCGTTGTCACGGGCATCGACAACCATCCGGCCTCCAAAGCGGCCGCCAACCGGGTCATGCCTCACGAGCAACCGGTTGACTGTTGGCTCGGGATCACCGCGACTGATGTCGGCCACCAGCCCCTCATCGTACGTCGCGTACAAGCACACGTTCTGCCGTGAAATCGTCTCGATCGTTCCACCCACGAGCATCCTCGCTTTGGATTCGCTACCGGTTTGCAACGGGACTACCATGGCATGGTATCAATTCGCACAACACCGGGCTGTCACGACCACTTCAACCCCTTGCCATCAGATCCTGACGCCATGTGCAAACACGCCAAGCTCTATTCCGTTCCGCTGATGCTATTGACCGTTCTGGTAACCAGTGCCACGGCCGCTTGCGGACCGGGCAACGCGACCCGGCTTGCTCCACGAAACACCGAGGTCCCCTTTGCCTACCTCGACTCCGCCGAGCGTCGTTGGCCGATTCTCGTCGGACGCCTGGCTGACGATGACCGCCTGGGACTGGAACACCGGCACGACGGACAGGTGGTCGCCAGCGGCCAAAGCGTGGAACTCGACGGGGTGTCGGCACGGATCGACCGCCAGGGCCACCTGGTGGTCTCGGCCAGGCCGGGGATCCGGACCCGACCCAAGCTGCACCTGGTGCTGAGCCAGGGCGGCACCATCACCCGACAGGCCATCTCGCTGCAACCGGCCCCGCCACCACGACCCATTTCCTACATCTCCGATCTTGTCGACGACCTGATCCGGATGTTCTGGGATGGTTCAGCACGTCGATGGCGACCGGTGACCCGTGACGCGTTCGATCAGTACTTCCGCCGGCTGCAGTGCCAGGGAGTCGCCCGGTTGATCGTCTGGCCGGGTCCCTTTCCCACTCTGGCCGATCCCGCCAATTATCCCGCAAAAGACTGGCGACTGTTCGAATCCTGTGCTCGCGAAATTCTCGACAACCAGGCCCTCTCCACCTCGCTCCAGAAACAACCCGGGCAGCCACCGTGGCGCTGGCTGCGGTTGCTGTTGAAGCTGCGACTCGACCCGTCGATCATGACCGCCTACGCGACCAGTGCCCGGGTGCACGGCATCAAGCTCTCGGCCAGCTTCCGCCCCTTCGAGTCGGGGCTGACCAAGTACTACGTGGTTCCCCGCTTTGACGCCCGCGGACGGTTCCTGGGCGAATTCCTGCCACTGGCCTCCCCGGCAACGATGTTTCATCCCGACGAGGTCGGTTTCGCCGGCTATGGCGAATTGCTCAGGAGGATGAATCGGCCAGACGCGGCGCGGCCGACGGTCATAGAATTCGAGAACGTGCCACGGGCGCGGGAGATGGCCCGCCGATTCAGCGATGGCCAACGAGACCTGAGACTGAGGGCAGCGCCGTTCGCCCCCATCGATGAAACCTCCCTCGTGTTTGTGGCCGAGACAGGTGGGCAACGACTGGTCCCGTATGGAGAAATCCGTGAGTCGGTCCTGGGTCACCTGCACGAACTCACTGGCTGGCAACTCGAGGCCACCTCGGACACCTCTCTCCGGATCACCGGACTCAACTGGCCCCAGGGCCTCCGTTTCCTGTGGCTCGAGGCGGCAGGTGACCACGGCCGAAAACTGGACCTGCCAGCCGTCGGCCCGACGGCTGTCCGCGCGGCCGCCGGCAATCGCCTGGGTCGACTTGTGCAGTACTGGGCATTGGCCGGCGACAACCCGGCCCACCGCAAGACACGTGTCGTCGGCATTCCGCTGTCGGGAATGTACCGAACGGAATTCCAGGCGGTCGAGGCCTCTCACGCCGCCTTACTGGCCACCGGCACCAGGCACGTGACGCTGGGGAATCACCAGCTGGTGATCGACCGCGGTGCCGACTGGTCCGTCGAGATGGTCGACTTCGAACAACCCCGTGCCCGCAAGGAGGCCATCGCCGAGATCGCCACCCAGTTGAAGCTGAAAGCGTACGACGAGATCTTCATCAACACCCGTTCGCACACTCAACTGGCCGCCTCGACCGGTGACACACTCGCCGGCTCCGGGAGACTCGACTCGATCCTCGAGTTCCGTCGTGGCCGACGCAACTACACGCACCTGGGCATTGACCGGGCAGCAGCACCTCGTGGCCTGGCCACCCACAAGCCATTCCTGGAACGAGCCGGACAGGACAAGTCACTGGAAACAATCACCACGTGGCACACCGACGAGTGGTTCCAGGCCTGCCCCGACAACGACGAAAAATTTCCCTGGCGATTTCACCGCAGCCGGGCGATTGCCCGGGGAGTCCGGACGTTGCTGGTGGACCTGGAACGACGATTCCCCAAGACACGAATCCGGGTGGTGATTCCACCCGGCGGTCGGGTCGAGACAGCGGTTCGCAAGGGATTGGAAACAATGAAGCGTCCCGAGGGTGGCGTCTACAAGTCCGATTTCTACCGACACATCTGGGGATCACTCAACCACATCCCATCGATCGGCGAAGGCCTGGCGGCCATCGACCTCTCGGGACTGCGGGTCGAACCCGCTTTCCTGGGAATCCGCTTCGCTCCTCCACCCGGACCGCTGGACCTGTTCCTGGAACACGCCCTGGCCGACCTGGCCAACAACCGACGCAGTCGCTTTCGGGGAACACACAGCGTCCTGTATGAAGCCCAGGAGACACTGCGACACAAGGACAAGGCCGGTTTTGCGAAGAAACGCGAATCAATCATTCGCAAGCTGCTGGCCCGGAAGGAGATTCACGAGGTGATCCTCTACGAATCGGCCGACTGGACCTACTACCTGCCTCAGAACGATCCCCACAGTTACCTCGATACCAAGACGGCCCCATGACATCCGGCCCCGACAAACTGAACTCCACGATTCGGATTCCCGTCGACGAAGCCCGACGGATCTGCGAAGCCGTCTTTGGCGAGACCATGGGTGCCCCCGGCAAGGTGATCCAGGCGGCGACCGACGTTCTGGTCGACGCCGACCTGCGTGGCATCGCCAGTCATGGAATCGCGGTACTGCCCTATTATCTCGACAAGTGGCAACAGGGTCAGATCGATCCCACCGCGGAACTGGAACTGGTCTCCGAAACGGCCACCACCCGGGTCTTCGCCGGTCACCGATCGGTCGGGCACTACTCCTCGCGTCGAGCAATGGACACCGCGATCGAAAAGGCCCGTTCGGCCGGACTGGGGTCGGCCGTCGTCCGCAACAGCACTCACAACGGAGCCATCTCGGCCTACACCATCCAGGCCGCCCGCGCCGGCTTGCTGGGCATCGCCGCCACCGCCTGTGCCCCCCATGTCGCACCGCCCGGTGGACGAGAGGGCCTGCACGGCACCAACCCCTTCAGTTACGCGCTGCCTCGCCCCGACTCCGACCCGCTCGTCTTCGATCTCTCGACCGGCCACTCTTCGGCAAAACTCAAGAACAAGGCCGACGGTGACGGCCGGTTGCCCGAAGGGACCGCGCTGGATGCCCAGGGCAATCCGACAACCGATCCGGCCGACCTCAAGGGCGGATGGATCCTGCCGGTCGCCGGTCACGTGGGATTCGGACTGGCCTTACTGGTTGACGGGCTGACCGCCGCACTGGCCGACAGTCCCATCGGCCGCGAGATTCCCCTGGTCCATGAAACCGATGGACCGTACCACGGTTCCTTCTTTTGCCTGGCGATCGATCCCGCGGCGTTCGGGGGCACCGAGGCTTTTTCCACACGAATAGAATCCCTGGTGGGCCAGATCCAGGAGCATCCACCTCGCGATCCAGCCAACCCGGTTCGCTGGCCGGGACAACGGGGATGGACGACGGCCGAGGAGAACCGCCAACTGGGGATCCCCTTCGATTCCAACCGGTGGAACGACCTGCTCGAAGAACTCAAACGCTTCGGGGTGGCTCACTGATCTGATAAGGATCCGCAGCCGGGCCTCAGTCCTGGGGATAATCCAGGAACACCTTCAAGCACCCGTCACCACGCGAGTTGAACAACTCGAAAGCCTGCTGGATCTCGGTGATCGGGAACCGGTGCGTCACCAGCCCACTCATATCGACCCGCCCCTCGCCAATCCATCGCATGGCCAGTGGAAAGTCGCGAGCAAAGTCCGGATTGACGCTGGTGTGAACCGTCAGGTTCTTCATGAACAGGTCCCGCCAACGCACCCCATCGATCGTCTCGGGCGGCACGCCAAAATACAGCATCCGGCCCCCGTGACGGACCAGGCTGATACAGAGATTGATGGCCTGGTCGGCGTGGCCGACAACCTCGATCACCACGTCGACCATCTTGCCACCGGTCAACTCGGCCACTGCCTCAACCGCGTCCACCTCGGCATTGCAAACCGTGGCCGTGGCACCATGTTGTTCGCTGTGAGCCAGGCGAGAGGGAAGCAGGTCGATGCCAATGACCTGCCGGGCACCCATGTTGGAGAGCGCCATGTTGTAGAGTTGGCCAATCGGCCCCTGGCCGACCACGGCGAAGTCGAGATCCAGAACGTTGGGGAGTTTCTTCAGGGCGTAGATAACCGTGCCCAGTGGCTGGGCCAACAGGGCATGTTCCTTGGCCACTCGCCCGTCCACCGGAATCGCACGCGTCTCGTCCACCACGTACCGTTCATAGAGTCCCCGTTGCTCCAGCGGCACCGCCAGCACCTCGTCGCCAACCTGGTACCGGTCGCCGTTGGTGGCCACCACCCGCCCGATCATCTCGTGCAACGAATGCCCCTCGAGAATCGGGAACTCGTCACTGCCCTGAAAAAATGGCAGATCGGAACCGCACAGACACGCCAGCGTGGGCTGGAAAATGATCTGACCGGGACCGTCGGGATCGCGCGACGGCAATTCGGGTTCGGGAATATCAACCAGTTCCACCTGTCCGGGGACGGGCATGTGTCCGGCAAACACGAGAGCACTCCTGGAGAACCAAGTAGACCAGCGTGCGTTTATACACGCTGGCCCAATGACCCGGTAGCAAGACACCCGGTGGTCGCTGGGGAGCGATCCGCGAGCGTGATAAGCTGTCGATCGTCCCAGAAGCGTCCAGGAGCCGCCGGTATGAAGTCGTTGCGAGTCGCCACCTGCCAATTCCCGGTCGAAGCCGACATCGCCGGAAACCTGCGTTACACGTTGCGACACATCCGCCAGGCCGCCGAGCAGGGGGCCCGGGTGGTGCACTTCTCGGAGTGCTCGCTCTCGGGATACGCGGGTGTCGAGTTTCCTGACATGTCGCACCTCGACTGGGATTCGCTGGTCGCCGCGACCAGCCAGGTGCAACAGGCGGCCCGGGAAACCGGGACCTGGGTGGTACTGGGTTCGACTCACCGGCTAACCGGCCGCCACAAGCCCCACAATTGCCTGTACCTGATCGATCCCGACGGCACCATCGCCGACCGGTATGACAAGAGATTCTGCACCGGCACCGGGGGACGCCGACCCACCATGGATCTTTCGCATTACTCCCCGGGCAATCACCCCGTCACCTTCACCGTCGACGGCATCACGCTGGGACTGCTGATCTGTTACGACTACCGGTTTCCCGAGTTGTACCGCGAGTACTACACGCGGGGGGTGAAGATCCTGTTGCAGTCGTTCCACAATGCACGGGCCACGGTCGTCGACGACCAGGCATACAACATCTGGCGGACAATCGTTCCCTCGACAATGTCCTGCCGCGCGGCCGAGAACCACATGTGGATCAGCGCGAACAATTCCACGGCCCGACCCAGTCGCTGGCCCAGTTTCACCGTACGACCCGACGGACAGATCATGGGCCGCCTGACCCTGCACCGCCCGGGTGTACTGATCACCGACATGACACTGGACCCAAACCTGTTCGACGCACCCGGACCCTGGCGAGACCGGGTGATCGAGGGCACGCTGCACAGCGGATCCCCGGTCAGCGATCCTCGCTCGACTGATGTCACCTGCCTGTAGCCGACCGGTTGCCGATCCTCACCGGGGGCGAGATAATCGCCTGCGGTCACCTTGCCTGTCTCACCACACCCGCCACGTGGCCCATAACAAACCACACAACGGAGACCAGACCCGATGCCCAGTCTCGAAGGACAAGTTCTCGTCGTCACCGGCAGCACCCAGGGAGTCGGGGAGGCGATTGCACTGGAATCAGCCCGACTGGGAGCCGCCGGCGTGGTCGTCTGCGGTCGCAACGCCGAGAACGGCAACCGGGTGGCGGCCGAAATTGCCGAGTTGGGAGCCGAGAGCCTGTTCGTCCAGGCCGACCTGGCCGACGTGGACGCCACCCGCGCCATCATCTCGGCCTGTGACGAACGCTTCGGTCGAATCGATGGCCTGGTCAATGCCGCGGCAATCACCACCCGCGGAACCCTCGACTCCACCACCGTCGAACTCTGGGATCACCTCTTCGCCGTCAACGTCCGCGGCCCATTCCTGCTGACGCAGGGAGCTGTCGAGATCATGAAGCGCGAGAAGATCAGCGGATCGATCGTCAACATCATCTCCGTCGCCGCCTACTGTGGCCTGCCACACATCGCCGCCTACAGTGCCACCAAGGGGGCGCTGGCCACCTTCACCAAGAACTGCGCCAACGGACTGCTGCACGATACGATCCGCGTCAACGGCATCATGCTGGGCTGGACCGACACCCCCAACGAGGACGTGGTGCAGAAACAGCAGGGCAGTCCCAACGACTGGTTGTCGATCGGCGAACAGGAATCGCCCTTTGGGCGACTCCTGAAACCCTACGATGTTGCCAACCTGGCCTGCTTCCTGCTCAGCAGCGATTCAGGCGTGATGACCGGATCACTGATTGACCAGGCACAACGGGTCGTCGGCACACTCTCGATGCCCGACGGCATCACCGGCAAAGACGTCTGAACAGCAACCCACACGACCTCCACGGGATCTCCACGATGAACGCCACCGAAACACGCTCGCAGGCAACAGACATCCAGGACTGGATCGTCGACATCCGACGTCAACTGCACCGACACCCCGAGTTGATGTACGAGGAGGTGGAAACCTCGAAGCTGGTCCGCGAGACGCTCGACGGACTCGGGATCGAGTACCGTTCGCCAATCGCCAAAACCGGTGTGCTGGGCTGGATCGGCAACGGCGACGGCCCCTGCGTCGCCCTGCGTGCCGACATGGACGCGTTGCCAATCCACGAGGAGACCGACGTCGAGTTCCGCAGCGAGGTCGACGGCAAGATGCACGCCTGTGGGCACGACTGCCACACCGCGATGCTGCTGGGAGCCGCTCGCCTGCTCAAGGAACGGGAATCCGAAATCCATGGGACCGTCAAGTTCCTGTTCCAGCCGGCCGAAGAGGGTGGGGCGGGCGGGAAACTGATGTCCGAGGAAGGCGTGCTGGAGAATCCGGATGTCCAGAGGATCTTCGGACTGCACGTCTGGCCAGAACTCGAAACCGGAGCGGCGGGTTCCCGGCCGGGCACCTTCCTGGCCGCCTCGAGCAGCCTCACCATGACCGTGGCGGGCAAGGGCGGTCACGCCGCGATGCCTCACCTGGCCGTCGACCCCGTCCAGGCCGCCGCCCAGA
>CAWVUS010000087.1:0-17370 GCA_963933195.1 uncultured Planctomycetaceae bacterium | reverse complement strand
GACAAAGTCGTCCGCTTTGGAGTGATGACGCCTCCCAAACGACCGAAACAAGACCAGCCGTCGAACGAGTGATGTTGGCCGGACGAGTCATTTCCGACCAAATGCCCGGGGATGGAGAAGAACCAGGCGGAAGCCGGATGGCTAAGCCAGGTGACGAATTGGTGTTCCGGACGATGCGAAATCGACGAGGTTGGTCGGAAGTTCGGACCTCAGTCGCAGCTCCGAGATGTCCAACAGCGTGTGCAGGATCGTGGCCACGAGATTGTCGGAATCGGTCCGGTCAGCCAGCGGTTCCCCGCCGTCTCGGGTGGACTGGCCAATGATCTGCCCATCCGTGATACCACCACCATAGAGCATCAGTGGAGCCAGGCCGGCCCAGTGATCTCGACCACCGTTCTTGTTGATCCGCGGCGTCCGACCCATTTCGCCAACGCAGACAAGCAGAATGTCGTCACTCAATCCTCGCTCTTCACAGTCTTCGATGAACGCCGAAACGGCGTGATCGAAAGGCTGCCCGACAGCTTCCATGCCCCGCGTGATGTCGAGGTTGTTCCGATCGGCGTGCATGTCCCAAACGAACCGGGTTGCGACCGTGACGAAACCACAACCCGCCTCGCACAAGCGACGAGCCAGCAACAACTCCTTGCCGAGCGTCTGTGCGTTGTTTTGATACCAACGGCGAGCCGAGCCACCATTGCTGACGCCGCCGTAGCGTTCTTCATCAACGAAGCCAGCGGTGTCGTACCGTGCAATCGTCCGCGGATCCTCTCGGGACAGGTCAAACGCGTCGGCAACACCACGCAACACGATCTCGAGAGCCTGTTGACGGTACTTGTCAAAGCCTTCAGCGGCCCCGCTCTTTTCAATACCCTGCCGAAGGCCATCAAGTGACTTCAACAATGCCGCGCGATCGTCGAAACGTTTCGCCGGCAATCTCAGCTTCATGTTCTCCTGGAGTGTCGAGCCGCCACCGGGAGTGAACGCCCCATACGCACTGTTGATCTCGCCTGTCTGGCTGAACTTTCCAAACCGCTCGTCGGGCCCCAGTGCCCCAGGCTCGATCGTGTTCGGAAACAAGGTCACGTTGGAGGGCAAACCGGTTTTCGGGTCATTGGCTCCGGCCAACCGAGAAAACAGCGTTCCGATATTGGCCTTGCGAGAAGCTTGACCGATCAATGGGCGAAGACTGTGGCTCGCGCTGCCGGTCGTGTACGACCGCACGATCGCCATCCGGTGCGCCCACTTTGCCAGCCGGCTCATCGTCGATCCGAACGTGACACCCGGAAGGCTGGTCTGGACCACACCACCGACCGTGCGGATGCGGTCGGGGACATCGAGTTTCGGATCGAAGGTCTCGAACTGGGTCGGCCCGCCATGCTGAAGCAAAAACACAACCGACTTGCCGGTCCTGACAGGTTTCGCTCGGCCACCGGCGGTGGCCTGCGTGCGAAGCAAGTCCGCGAGCGAAAGCCCCCCCAGGCCCAGGCCACCAACCCTCATCATCGCGCGACGATCCATCGTGTGCTGGTGATCGACGATTGAGAGCATCGTTGTTTCGCTCACTACGTAGAGGCACAGTGCCCGGTTCACCCAGCCCGACGTGATCGACAAGTGCGAGTATCCCAGATTTCCACAAACCGGTCCACTTGAGGCCTTGCCTGACCTCGTCCTCCCGTTGTCACCGTGGTCATCTCAACTCGACCTCAATCGTCACCGGACCAAACTGCTGACCATGCTTGAGGTTGGCGAACTCACCCCTGGACGCCCTGGTGTAGACGAACGGTGATCCTCCTCCATAGCCAAACCAAAGCTGGTATTTCCCTTTTGTGGCAAACGACAGGTTCGCAGTGCCATCACCTCGATCGCCCATCCAAGTGCCGCGGAATTTCGTGGCCGACCCGATTTCAAACGAACAGAACTTCAATTCCTCGCCGGGACCTAGTCGCACAAAATGCTTCGCAAACCGAGCAATGTTCATTCTCGGATAGGCATCAATCAACCGGAACACCTGGCCGTCGGGGTGCTTGATCTGGACGGCCAGGTCGATGTGAGGCAGCCCCGGCGCACGGTAGACCGCAACTGGCTCCTTACCCTGGTTGACCACAAACACGTCGATCGCAGTCCTACCGGGCGACCGCTTTGACGTAGCAACTTCGCACAATCGAAGATTGCCACCAGGCTCCGCACCGGATGACGCTGGCTGTTCCGGTTTGACACGAGCCTGGTGAGCGACGGCCTTTGCGGTTGTCGTGGATGGTCCGGTCGTGCCACCACATCCAAGCAGCCCCACGGCCAACGGTAACACCAGCAGAATTCGACTCATATCGTCCCGGGATCGACCATGGCGTCCGCGTCTCCACACCACAGCCCCGCTGTTCAGCCCGCCAGATCCAGAACACGCGTCGCGGCGTCGGGCGAAGGGGCAGGGGAGAGGCCGGCTACTTTTGTCCCGGCTTGGCCCTTGGCTCAATCGCCCACACTTGACTGGCGGCAGTGAAGTTCTTGTGGTCAGTCAGCGTCCAGGTGATCTCCTTCTCTTTCGACAGGATGAAGGCATGTGCTCCGCGGCCTGAATTACCACGGAGAAAGTTGGTGACCACAATCGAGCCGTCTCTGAGTTGTTGGAGACTGCAGGCATTGGTGAAGTTGAGTTCGGGATGACCTTTCCCGGTGAATTCCCAGACGACCTTTCCGGAACGATCCACTTCCAGCAAACGCGCCTGCGTTCCACAGGCCAACAAGGTGTTGCCATTTTTTAGACGCAGAACATCCTGAACAGTTCCCTCGGGATACCGCCCCTTTCCCACCCTGGACACTTGAAACCGCCAGACTTCTTTGCCGGTTGCATCAACTTCCAGGGCCGTCCCTTCTCCCCAAAGCTGGGCCAGGTAGCGCTTGTTGCCAACGTCATATACGTTTCCCAACTGGCCATGATGATGCTTGTACCTGGCCGGGATTGGCAGCCTTTTTTGAATCGTTCCATCCAGGTTCATCAGGATGGCCTTGGGCGGCTTTTGGCCACTGACAATCAGCTGTGATTTGTGCTTTGTGATATTGATGATCTCCTTGAACTCCTTGGCATAGGCCCAGGACCATCTCAGATTCTTTTGGAAATCGATGCAGCGGACTTCCTGCTTGTCGGTGATGATCGGGTAAATGAGCTTGTTCCCGTCCGCAATAACAAAGTCCCAGACTTTTCCTACCGGTGAGTGCTCCCAGGTGATTTCCCCGCGCCTGTCGACTCTCGACAGCTTGAACCGCACGTAGTCACAGATCATCAACTCGTAAGGATGCTCCTGGAGTTGCCCATTGTCCTGGGCCATCGCTGGGACTCCCACGCCTAGTGCGAGTAGGGCAAGAACAACAGATTCAAAGCATGCACGTCGCGACGTTGTCTGATTCACGGAAATGGCTTCCTGTCAGGTTCGGAGTTCGAATTCCCGAAAACTCACTATACGAGTTTTTTCCACCGGCTGACCGTATGCCCCTTCCAACCGCGAACCGGCGAGGACCGAGGCCGATTTGTTCCATCGCGGTGTCAGGACTGTCGGTGACGTCGTGGAAGCCAAGATGGTTGAACCTGCCATTTGTGTGAGTTTGTCGAAAATTCGTCCGATTGGCTTTGAAGTGGTAGACTGCTGCCTCAAACTCACGGGAGAAATCGGCACATGAAAAGTGGAACGTGCCCAAAATGCGGAAGCCACGATCTGTCGCCTCGCACCAACACCCGAATGGCCTTCGTGAAGAAGATCACCTGCCAAGAGTGCCTGTATGTCGAGTTGTATGCCGACAATCCTGAGCAAGCCAGTAGCTCACGGAAAAAGATCGTGTTGCTGTACCTTGTGATTTTCGGGATCACCGCCGCGTTGATCGCTATCCCCTGGATCCTGGCCTGAGTGCCCCCGCTCTCAGCAACCACGGGCAACCAACGACAATCGAAATGAAGCAATGAAGACGAACCATGGATTGCCGAGCGTCTGCCGGCTGATCGTTGTCACCGTGTGTTGTGTCGCTGGAGCCGATGTTGGCTACGCCGCCGATCAAACACTGAGTGGCCACACGGGTTCGACAACCGGACTGGACTGGCATCCCAATGGGAAAGTGTTGGCCTGCGGATGTTTCGACAAAACGATCGGAATCTGGGATGTCAAAACCGGAAAGCGACAGCGAACACTCACCGGGCATACGCATTACGTCTATTGCGTTGCGTGGAACCGGGATGGCACAAAACTCGCCAGTGCGAGTTATGACCAAACCGTAAGGGTCTGGGACGCGAAAACCGGTCGCGAAATCCACAAGTTCGTCGGACACACCGCTCCGGTGCTGGGCGTCGTCTGGAGCCCTGATGGCTCGAAATTGGCCAGCGGAAGCTTGGACAAGTCGGTCCGTGTTTGGGACACCGCCAATGGTCGCAATCTCCGCGTGCTCAACGGGCATACGCATTACGTGATCAGTGTCGATTGGAGCCCCGACGGCAAACGGCTGGCCAGTGGTGGATTTGACAACACGGTCAAGCTGTGGGATCCGGGCAGCGGTAAAGAGACTCGGACTCTGAAGGGACACACCGGTGCCATTGAAATGGTGAAATGGAGTCGCGACGGAACACGACTGGCAAGCGGCGGACGCGATCTCACGACGATTGTGTGGGCGATACCTGAGGGGAAGCAACTGCGTGTGCTCAGGGGCCACACGCGTCGGATCGAAAGCGTGTCGTGGAGACGGGGCGACTTGCAGTTGGCAACTGGCAGCCAGGACGGAACAGTAAAAGTGTGGGACGTGGCAACCGCAAAAACGCTCCACACACTGAGCGGCCACAAGAAACCAGTCCGCGGAGTCACCTGGGCACCCGACGGAAAATTGTTGGCGAGCGGGAGCGACGATCACGCCATCAAGTTGTGGGACATCTCTCGTCGCGAGCAGGACCAGTAACCTGGTGTCCAAGGGTCACCATTTCAGTGCGCTGGGCAACCTCTTCAACAGCACCAGTCCAGGGGTGTGGCCCGGAGAGCGGTGATCGATCTTTCGCCGGACCTGTCGATTCCACATAATCAGTTTCCAGCGTGATCACACCGATGGAATCGAAACCGTGCTGACCATTCCCGGCCCCTCACTGGCAGGATTCTGTGATGGCCTGTCACGCCGCAGTTTTCTGCGTGCCGGGTCACTGGGCGTAGCCGGAATCACATTGCCGCGGATTCTTAAAGCGGCACACACATCGACCTCGTCGAAACTCCCGCGGTCGGTCGTGATGATCTACCTGTGCGGCGGTCCCACTCAACACGAGACCTTCGACCCCAAGCCCGACTCTCCGAAGGAGATCCGCGGCTCGTTCTCACCAATCTCAACGGCAATTCCCGGTGTCCAGTTCTGTGAACTGCTTCCCCAACTCTCCTTGTCCGCTCGCCGCTTTTCGGTGGTCCGCACGCTGACGGGGATGCAGAATCGTCACGAGTCGTTCCAGTGTTACAGCGGTCGACCTGGTGGCCGCAACGGCGACAACGAACCCGCCGGCGGCTGGCCGACTTTCGGTTCGGTCGCTTCGCTGGTCCAGGGTCCCGGTCCCGGCGGGATGCTGCCCTATGTCGACGCGTCGCCGCAAATCAATTACGGCCCCTACCGCAACCGCGGATTGCACGACGCCTCGGGCCAAGAATCCTGGCCCGGTTTCACGGGACTGGAACACATTCCTTTCGCTTCGGAAGGAGACATCAAGAAAGACCTGGTTCTCAACGGGGCAAATAAAACACGACTGGGAAGTCGCCGATCGCTACTCGAAACACTCCGTCGACACCGTGACCGCAAGAACACGGACAACCTCGATGCCTTCCAGGACCGAGCCTTCGGCCTGCTGACCAGCAACCGGCTGGTCAAGGCCATGGAACTCGAGAACGAACCCCGGTCGACCCGGGACCGCTATGGAAAGCTGCAGCCAACTCATTCCAGTTTCGGTGGCGCACCACAGGACCCCCAGAGACTGCTGCTGGCACGGCGGCTGATCGAAGCGGGCGTTCGCTGCGTGACCGTCGGTTTCGGAGCCTGGGACTGGCACTCGAACCGGGAGGGTTCGATCGAGTTTCTCTCCAAGAAATACCTCCCGATCTTTGATCACTCCGTGTCCGTCTTCCTGCAGGACATGGAGGAACGCGGACTGCTGGAAACGACCACCGTGATCGTCTGGGGAGAATTCGGCCGCACGCCCCGGATCAACGGCAAGGGGGGACGGGACCATTGGCCGGGAACCCAGTCGGTGCTGATGGCTGGAGGCGGCATCCAGGGTGGACGCATCGTCGGCGAGAGTGATCGGGTCGGCGGAGTCCCCGCCTCGAGACCGGTTCACGTGCAGGAGATCTTTGCCACGCTCTACCGGAACCTGGGAATCGACACCAACTCGACCAAGGTCTCCGACTTCAATGGCCGTCCACGGTACCTGGTCGAGAACAATCGCCAGCCTGTTGGCGAACTGTTTTAGTCTCCCCGACCTGGCAACCGAGCATCGGGTGCCCAACAGCGACGCTCACCAGGACGATGACCTAGAGCGTCCATCCCTTGCGGTAGGACTTGTGGACGAACTGGTTGAGTTCCGGAACGTTGCGGACTTTCATATTCGGTCCGTCCCATTCCAGTCTTCGCCCGGGGGCGCGTTGTGCCAGCACACCGAGTAGAACCGTCTCGGTCATCGGCCCGGAATAACTGAAGTTGGAGACGGCGGTGCCTTTGCCGCCACACGCCTGGAGCCACTCGAGATAATGGCCGGGCGAGCGAGGCATCGTCTTCTTGACCGCCTTCGCCGCATCCACCAGGTCACCGGGAAGCAACTGGGGCATCCCGCCGTGTGACCCGTGATACAGCTTCCCCTTCGAACCGACATACAGCACCCCGTTGCCGGGCAACGACTGGCCAGTTGGCATCTCGGCGGGAGTGGGGGGCATCAGCCCTCCCTCGTACCAGGTCATCTTCACGGCCGGCCGTTTTCCCCGGGCGGGAAACTCGTAGTAGATCGTCGCCGCGATCGGATAGGTCTCGAAATTCGGCTTCCCGTTGATCTCCAGGCCGTCGTGTGTGCAGACGGCTTCCACGGCGGCAGGGCTGCCCAACTCCAGCGCCCAGATCGGGTGATCGACAATGTGACACCCCATGTCACCCATGGCACCGGTCCCGAAGTCCCACCAGCCCCTCCACATTTTCGGACAATAGACGGGGTGATACGGTCGCGGACGGACGGGGCCCAGCCAGAGATCCCAGTCCAGGGTCGCAGGGATGGGCGGACGGCCGACTGGACGACCGATCCCTTGCTTCCAATATTTTCCAGCCCGATCCGTCCAGACGTGCACCTCGTCAACATCACCGATCACTCCCGCCCGGATCCATTCATTGGTCAACCGGGCCCCTTCGGTGGCATGGCCCTGGTTGCCCATCTGTGTGGCCACACCGTATTGGGCCGCTGCGAGAGTCAGTTGACGGGCCTCAAAGATCGTGTGCGTCAACGGTTTTTCGCAGAAGACGTGCTTGCCTCGCCGCATCGCCGCCATCGACGCCACCGCGTGAACATGATCAGGAGTCCCCACGGTGACCCCGTCGATATGCTTGGCCTCCTTGTCGAACATCCTGCGAAAGTCCCGGTAAACCCGGGCCTTGGGAAACCGCTTGATGGTCGCAGCGGCACGAACCTGATCCACATCGACCAGCGCAACGACGTTGGCCCCGTGCGACGCCATCTGGTTGATGTCACCGCCTCCCTGACCTCCCGCTCCGATTGCCGCCAGGTCGACCCGTTCACTGGGGGCCTGGTGGCCAGCTCCTCCCAACACATGGCGCGGCACGATGTTGAAAACGGTAGCTGCGGTGGTGGCCGATGCGGCAAACTGACGGCGAGTGATTCCATGAGGGCGTTGCTGATCGGTCATCGATAATCCATCCGGCAGTGTGAATGCTGACAAGCGTCAGTATGTGCAATCCTGTCCCGACTTCCACGGCAACGGCAACCAGTCATCGTTTCCTTTTGGATCTGTGCCCCCCCGGTGACTGCCGCGGAATCCGAGAGGGGAGTGGTTTTTCCGAAGACTGGGTGGACCGAATTACCAAACCAGAGATGATTGTCCATGCAATCACGGATTCACTGAAAGACAAGCATGATCCTGCATGTCGACATGGACGCTTTCTACGCATCCGTTGAAGAACGTGAACGTCCAGAATTGCGAGGGCAGCCAGTCATTGTCGGAGGGTCGCCCGAGCGACGAGGAGTGGTTGCGGCGGCCAACTACCTGGCCCGAAAAAATGGTGTCCACAGCGCCATGCCGGCGTCGCGGGCAAAACAGTTGTGCCCGCAGGCCGTCTTTCTTCCATCACGTCTGGATCACTATGCCAAGGTGTCTCGGCAGATCCGAGACATCTTCCACCGGTACACACCGCTGGTCGAACCACTGTCGCTGGACGAGGCGTTCCTGGATGTGACCGGCAGCGAAACATTGTTTGGATCGCCGGTTGAGATTGGTCGCCAGATCAAACAGGCGATCTTTGAGGAATTGCAACTTGTGGCCTCGGTCGGCATCGCGGCGACAAAGTTCGTGGCCAAGGTGGCCAGCGACCTGGAAAAGCCAGATGGGTTCGTGGTCGTTGAATCGGGGCAAGACCAGCAGTTTCTCGACCCACTGCCGGTCGGGAGAATTTGGGGCGTCGGTCGCGTGACGGGCCAGGTCTTCGAGCGACTCGGAGTACGGACGATTCGCGACCTTCGTGGTTTGCCGCAGGAAACGCTGAGACAGCAATTTGGCGATCACGGTCGGCATCTCTGGGAATTGGCACACGGCATTGACGACCGGAGGGTGATCCCGGATCGCGAGGCAAAATCAATTTCCCACGAAACGACTTTCGCCGAGGACATCGAAGATCCGGACGCGCTTCGCGCGTGGATCCTGGAATTGACCGAGCAAGTTGTTCGGCGACTACGCCGCCACAAGTTGCTCGGTCGCACCGTACATTTGAAGGTCCGTTTCTGCGACTTTCGGACGATCACGCGATCGATAACCTTGCCGCGTCCCACCAACGTGACCCAGGAAATCTGGAAGGCGGCCGAGGAGTTGTTTTTGAACCGCCTGCCAGCCCAACACCAGTCTGTCCGGTTGCTGGGCGTGGGGATCAGTGGCCTGGACAACCCGGGGCAAGTTCAGCGTTCTCTTTTCGGCGACGAAGATCATGCGGATCAGACCAACCTGGACCATGCGGCCGATCAGATCCGTGACAAGTTTGGCTCGACATCCATCCGACGGGCGAGTGGCCTGCTTCATTCAGCCAAGCATGTCCCAAAACCCGATTCCGGCGACCCGGTTCCCGGGATGGCGGATCTGAAATCCGACGAAGACCTTGATCGACCTTCCGATGACCTGCGATAGCCTACAAACCCCGGGAAAAACATCGGCAGAGCAGGGGGGGCTAGGTCGCGGCCGCGTGTATTTTTCGTCGGTTTCTACACACCCGGCGGTGACCAACAGCCTCTATATTGGTAGCACCGCAGAAATCGAGCGCAGATGACTACTGGTACGCCCGGTGCAACACTCCAAAACACAACCGACGCCAACACAATGAATTCAATCCGTGCCGCCGTCGTCCAAGCCAGTCCTTGTCCTTTCGATCGCGAAGGTTCCCTGGAACGGGTGGCCGAATTGACGCGTGAAGCGGCCAATGATGGCTCGCAACTGGTTGTTTTTCCCGAAGCATTTATTTCCGCATATCCATGGGGCGCGTCTTTTGGCGCCACCCTTGGCCAACGAACGCCCCAGGGACGCGAGGATTTTCGTCGCTACTGGGACAGTGCTGTGGAAGTGCCGGGACCAGCCGTTGACCGCCTGGCGGAGATCGCCGGCGAGAACCAGGCCCACCTTGTCATTGGTGTGATCGAACGAGACCAGGGGACTCTGTACTGCACCGTGTTGTTTTTCGCCGCGGACGGAAGTTATCTCGGCAAACATCGCAAACTCATGCCCACCGCTTCGGAACGACTGGTGTGGGGCTTTGGCGACGGGTCGACGCTGCCCGTGTTCGAGACTCCGCTGGGAAAAATCGGCGCGGTGATTTGCTGGGAAAATTACATGCCGCTGCTGCGGATGGCCATGTACTCCAAGGGCATTCAACTCTACTGCGCGCCAACCGCCGACAGCCGCGATACCTGGCTGTCGACCATGCAACACGTGGCCCTGGAAGGACGCTGCTTTGTCCTCTCCGCTTGTCAGTTCGTTCGACGGAAGGACTTCCCCGACGATTTTGACAGCAGTTTTGGCAACGATCCGGAAACCGTCCTGAGCCGAGGTGGCAGTTGCATCATCAATCCGCTGGGAGAAATCCTCGCCGGTCCAAACTACGAAGAGTCGTGTATTCTCACGGCAAACCTGGACCTGGATGACGTCGTTCGAGGGAAATTCGACTTCGACGTGTCAGGCCACTATGCCCGTCCCGACGTCTTCCGTTTGAACGTCAATGAAAGCCCGGCCCCGAGTGTCGTGACAAATGGCAACCCCATCGCCCCGCTTCACGCCGGCACGGAAGACCACACCACCGGCAGGGCACGATCTACGGAATTGTGATGAAAAGTCACTACTTCAGTTCGCTGGGCAGCTCCTTCAGCGGAACCAGTTCCAGGATGTCCGTCTGATACCACTGGTTCTTCTGAATCGTGCCGAGTTTCCGGTCAACAAAGCGAAACCCTGCAACATGCGAGGGATAGTGGTGGCCCTGCTTTGTTTTTTTCCATTCGCCAACGATGTGTCGTGTGTCTGTGTAATCAAACGCCGTCAGCCGATTTGATTCTTTGTCAAAGAACAAGTCGACCGGTTCTTTCACCGACCCGGTGACACGTAAACCAAATGCTGGCTTCTTACCGACAACGATGTCGGGAATCGCCTCGATCTTCGACTTGTCGTCGAGCAGGACCCGCAGGCTCCAGGCCCAACAGAGTACACGCACTTTGTCTTTGTTCCGTTTGTTGGCCCCAAGCCACCAGCCGCCACCGACCTGGACAACGGAAGTCCGATTGCCCTTTTCATTGCCGGTGACCGGTGGGGCCGGCGTCGCTTTGATATGGAGTCGTTCTCGAAATCGGAAAACGTCCAGCAGATTTTTCTCCCCTCCGACGACCTTGATCACGCGCGCGATCGATTTGTCGACGGGCCCGCTCGTTTCGTCGGCGAAAGTGCAAAGCGGCTGCACCAGAAAGCCCACAACCAGGGCCAGGATCGCGAGTGTATTTCGCATAGCGTGAACCTCCGTATCTGTCATTTCAGCATCGCGGCCAAGGAATCCGGTCGTCCCGATCTCCCCGCCCCGTTTAGTCAATCTACCAGATCCGCGCCCCCGCAGCCCTTCTGCTCACGCAGGCCCCTGGTGACAGGAGCCTCCGATTTCCAAGAGAGCGACTATTTTCTGGACGTCACGAGTTGACGCGGGGATCGAAGGGAGATACGACCACGGTGAACATCGTACAGATTGGAGACGATCGTGGTGAAACAGATCATGGTGTTCGGCCTTCTACTGGCAGGGGCCGGGTGGCCGGCAATGGCCAGCGAGTCCTTCGAGGTCACGGTGGCTCATCGATTCGTTGGCCCGATCCAACTGGAGGGAGGCCGTTTGCTGGCGATCGACCGGACTCTCGAGATGATCCAGTCCAGCGACAAGGGGCGAACCTGGGTCAGCATTGGGCCGTTCCGAGACGCCGCGGGCCGAGTGATCATGAAGGGCGACGTTCGCGCATGGAACCTTCTGCGGCTGAAATCCGGAGAGATCGCTGTCACGTTCGAGACGACCCCACCTTCCCAGGGAGGAGGAGTGGGCGAGGGAACCGGAACGTTTTTCAGCCGGTCGCGTGACGAGGGAAAGACCTGGCTGGCCCCGATCCGTGTCAGTTGGCCTCGCTCCCCTGCCAACCCGACCTGGTTGATCCAAACCCGGAAAGGCCGACTGGTCCTGCCCAACGAGTACTGGCGAACACAACCGATGGATCGCGGCCTGGGAGTCTGCACGGCGTTTTATTCGGATGACCAGGGACGAACGTGGCAAGAATCCCGCGACAGCCTCTGGGTCTGGGAAAACGGAGGACGCCAGCAGGGAAGTTGCGAGGTCCCCACGGTTGTCGAGACATCCGACGGCCGACTGTTGATGTTTATGAGAACATCGTTTCAACGGATCGCACGCAGCGAAAGCCGTGACGGCGGGCAGACCTGGAGTCCCGTGAAGTTGACCGGCCTGCTCAGCAGCAACTCCGAGATCTTTCTGCAACAGTTGCCAGGGTCCAGCGAACTGTTGTGTGTCTGGAACCAGGCGAACAAGCGGGAGATCGAAACCGGTTACTACCGCGCGAGATTGACCTCGGCGATTTCCAAAGACAATGGCAAGACCTGGAAGAACTTTCGCACCGTGGCGATGTCACCCGGACAAACCCACGTCACCAGGATCCCGGCAAGCGATCCGGTCAGCTTTCTCAAGACACCACGCCCGATTCCCAGGCAGTCCGAGATGCTCGGAGAAGAGTTCCACATGAACCGGGCCCCGCGAGTCCAAGTGATCGGCGAATCGGCCTACATGGTCTACACGCACCGGCGTTATCGCTATGTCGGAGGGAAAGTGAAGCGAACCGTCAACCAGATGCGTTTGCGAGTGTTCCCGGTGTCCTGGTTCCACGCCGCTGAACCGACAAAGTGACCAACCTGGCTGCGACGGCCAGATCACCAACACGATGGAGACAGGAGCAACACCATGCCCCGCGTCACCGCCTGCTCCACGTTGACCTTCGCCCTCTCTTCGCTGCAGACAGCCCTCGAGCACATCGCCGGTTACGGATTCGACCGTGTCGAGATCGCGGACATGCTCACCCACACCAAACACTTCTCGACCCACAGTTCCCGGACGGTCGATCCGGTCGCGGTCCGAGATCTCCTGGAGCGGAACGGGCTCACCGCGATCGCCGCCAACTGCGCGTTGGTCACGATCTACCAGGACGGGCTCGGCTTCGAGAAGCTGGCCGCGCCGAGACAGTCGGCTGCGGAACGGGAGGACGTACGAAAGGCCAAGGAGAACGTCGTCTTCTACAAGCTGCACGAGCCACGTCAGGCCGAGGCGTACAAGGCCCAGGCACTGGCACATCTCGACAACCTGGCCGCCGTCGGCGTGCCGATGGTCTGCCTCAACGTCGGCCGTCGGGCGCAGATGCAGGACCCTGATGGAGAGTTGCAGGCGGCTGCAACGGTGATCGACGAGGTTGCCGAGAACGCTCGAAGACGGGGCATCCGGGTTGTCCTGGAGATGCCTCACGTGTGGCAACTCTACTACGACGCGGACCGGTCCCGGCGGATGTTGGCTCTGGTCAAATCCGACAACGTGGGTGTGGTGCTCGACGCCACCCACTGGCACGCGAGTGGGTACGACCTCGACGACTACGTGAGTTTCCTGGGAGATCGCCTGTGGAATGTGCATCTCCGCGACGCGACCGGTAAGGACTCACCCGGGGGAGACTTCCTGCTTGAAGCCACACCGGGCAAAGGCGAGGTGGACTTCGGTCTGCTCGGACGAACCCTGGACAAGTACGACTACCGCGGCAACGTGACACTGGAGACCGAGTACAAGAACTACACGGAAGAGGCCGAGGTGGACGCCGAAAACGCGTCTGCCCTGGCTCATCTCGAAAGTGTTGGGTGGGAGGTTCCCAAGAGCCACTGACCTCGCCCGACCCCCGGGCGTTCAATTCGACAGATTCGAACCACGGCTCCGGCGTGATCAGAGACCTGCCAGCCGGCGATCGCCATCCCCGAACTGTGGCAGGACCACTCCCATGCGGTCCATCAGCGACAGGTAAAGATTGCAGGCACGTCGGTCTGCCACCGGACGGTCCCTGTAATCGAGCAGCCTTCCGGGAGTCAACGAGCCACCGCCACCTCCGGCGAGCACCATCGGCATGCGGTC
Source organism: uncultured Planctomycetaceae bacterium (assembly GCA_963933195.1). Classification (GTDB taxonomy): domain Bacteria; phylum Planctomycetota; class Planctomycetia; order Planctomycetales; family Planctomycetaceae; genus UBA8437. The sequence continues at coordinate 3,426 of CAWVUS010000087.1, read as the reverse complement.
GGCCTGGTGCTTGTCGCCATCAAACAGATTGGAACAGAACAACAGCAAAGAGCTGTCCAGCAGCGTCTGATCACCCTCGTCAATTTCCTTGAGACGCCGCAGCAGGTAGGCGAACTGAGCGACGTGAAATTGGTTGGTCTTGAGGTACATGGCCTCCCTGGCAGGATCCCGGCCGTTGTGTGTCAGGTCCAGGTGCAGGCTCCCTTGCACCCCCTCCAGGAAACCGAAATTCATTTGCGACAGGTCGTTGTTCAACATGCAGGTGGCGATCCGTGTCCGATCCATGCGAAACGCCAGGACGATCAGATCCAGGATCAAACGCATATGGTCTGGCACGTTCTGAGGGATCTCGTCAGCCGGCCGCGGCATATCCGCTTTCGTCAACGTTGGCTTCCAGCCTTCGAGGCGTTCTTCCTTCGCAGCTCGGTCGATACGGCGCTCGATGTCTCGAATGGACTCCAGGTACTCGTCCAATTTGACGCGATCGCGGGCCGCCAGCTTCGGGCGGAGGGATTTGGCGTCCGCCAGGACCTGGTCGAGGATCGTCCGGTCGAGACCGGCTTGACGACGGTTGCCGACAATCGCATCGAAGGCCCGTGCCGGGTAGATTTCCTTGGTGGTCGGCCGCGTCGGTGAACTCCAGGAAATGCATGATCCATAGAGCATCGAGAGGCCGTCCTCCAGCCGGAGTTCGGTCGGTTCGATACCAAGAACCAGGCTGGGGAGGGCCGTGTGTTTCCCCACGCGTTGCGCCAGCACCTGGTCCATGGTGCGGCCCACGCGGAGATCGTCCTGGTCCAGGCTAACCCAGGCTCCCGAGAGCAGGTTGGGCATACGGCCCAGGTGGGCACTGGGATTGGCCACCGACTGGGCGTTGAACAACCCTTCCAGGATGCACAAGTCGTCGCGATAGGGGAGCAGGGGCTGTAGCGCACGTCCGAATTGCATGCCGCCGCGCGAGGGCTTGGCCCACCAGTGTTCTGGCTCTACCCCATTGGAAAAATAGAGGCAGCCAAATCGTCGTGGCGGTTTGGCTGGGGTGTCGGAGACCCGTTTGCCGTAGGCACTGCGTTGTGGAAGCGATGCGAGCCACGGCAAGGCGAGGGTGCCACCGGTGGAACGTAGAAACGCGCGACGCGAGAGTGCTTCGGACCAGTGTGCGGGTGGCAATTGCATGGCATCAGCGTGATATAGGAGCGGTACGCGCATGATAACGGAACTGGCGACTCGTCACGATAGATTCTGCCAGTTCGGCGAGGCCGGCACCATCGGCGAGCAGGGCGGTCATTTGTTTCAGTAACGCGGTGTCGCCAATCGTCTCGGGGCGTCCCAGCGCGTATCCCAGCATTTTGACGGCGAGCGTGCGATGAAACTGGGATTGCCGCGACCGGAGATAGCTGTGCAACGCAGTGTCATCGGCGATTGACGTGCCGTCGCGAAGTTTGCTCGCGGTTTCGATCGGTTTTCCGTCCCGATAACGATCGCGCCAGCGGCCCAGCGAGTCGTAGTTCTCCAGGGCAAAACCGAAGGGGTCGATCCGCGCATGACAGTTCACGCAGGCGACATCGCGACTGTGTGCTGCCAGACGTTGACGGACAGAGAGTCCATCCGCCGGCACGTCGTCTGCAGAAATGGAGCCCGCATCAGCAGGCGGTGGCGGCACCGACTCACCCAGGACCTGCCGCAGCACCCAGTCACCACGGCGGACGGGGCTGGTTCGCAAAGGAGCGGACGTCACGGTCAACACGGCTCCCAGCCGGAGCAATCCGCCGCGGTGAGAGCGATGCATGTCGTTGACACGTCGCAGCACTGCGGCACCAGTCGGCTGGGATTCGGCCTTGGCGGGTTCCGGAAACGGGACACCATAATGTGACGCCAGGGGACGATTGAGAAATGTGTAGTCGGCAAACAGTAGTTCGGCGGGAGGACGATTTCCGCGGACGATGTGGCTACACAGTGCGATGGCTTCCTGGTACATCGCCGACTGCACCGTCTCGCTCCATTCCGGGAAGCGACTTGTGTCGACCCCTCGGTATTGATCGAACCGATAGAAGCCAAACCACTGGCCGAAGAATTCGGTGGCGAATCGGGTCGCCTTCGGGTCCTTGAGCATACGGCGGGCGTGGCGGGCGAGGACCTTTGGGCGTCGGAGTTGTTGTCGCGCGGCATCCTTGCGGAGAGCATCGTCGGGAAGCGACGACCAGAAGAGATAACTGAGCCGCGACGCCAACTCCCAGTCAGACAAGGGAGCGGAGGAAGTCTCGGCGGTGAGGCGTTCTGCTCGGTACAGATAAGCAGGAGAGACCAGGATCCGTGTCAGGAGTGACCGGACCGCGGCGGTGTGGTCAAAACGACCCTGCTTTCTTAGAGATTCGTAAAACGATCGTAGACGCGTGGCCTCGTCCTGGGTCAGCGGCCGACGCCAGGCACGCGTGGCAAACCGGAGGACGTCTTGCAGGTGCCCCTCGTGGGCCGATTGCAAAGCCTGGCGATCAGCCTGGTACTCGAGGTGGAGTGGGACAAGGTAATCACGGGCTTCGGCTGGCAGCTGTGCAAGCCACTGCCGATCCAGATCTTTCATACGCCGGTCCCCCAGCGCAATTCCAAACATTTCCGACAACATCCTCAACCACGCGTCGTGGTATCCAAACGAAGTTCGCAGGTCGATCCAGGCCCGGTCCAGTCGACGCCGCGTGGCCGTGTCCAGCATGCGTTCCACCAGGAACTGGTCGTCCCGTGCGTACTTGATTCGAACATGAAATGCGTTGCGTTGCGGATTGTTGTAGGTGGCGTCCAGGGGTTTGGGTATGGGGTCGCGATCGGAAGGAGCTGGTTCTCGTTGGGAAACCTGGGGAAGCTGGCGAGCAAATTGCAGCACACCTTTTTTCCAAGCCTGAAAGGCCGGGCTGCCCGGGTTGGCCAGCAGCGCGGAGATCGATTTCCCCTGGTCGGTTTCTTCCTTCTGCGTGATGGAACAGCGAATGATACAGTCTTCGCCCCGATCAACATCCAACTCCGCATCGACCAGGAGCCGTGCAGAACCGACCTCCTTGGGAATCGGAATCGTGAAGCGAACAGGTTTCGTCCCCCGCGTGGTGAAGTCGTCTTTCGTGACCTTGCCCCCCCGCTGGTGTTTGCCGAAACGAAGCCGGCTGGCGGAGTCCGCGGTGACCACTTTTCGCAAAGGATGGAAAGGCTGTTCTCGCAAATCCGCCACCCGGAATTGAATGCGAGGATTTTTCCAGATCACCAGCGCGTCGGGCTTTTCGTCGGGAAGGGCCGATTCCACGGTCAGGACCAGGTTGGCGGTGGCCGTTTTGGGCGGCCAGTTGATGTTCATTTCAAAACGTTGGACGCGAGTCACTCGGAAAAGATCGGCCCGCAAAACAGGGGCTTCTTCCTTGGCGTCAGCATTGGCTCCAAATC
>CAWVUS010000086.1:0-17391 GCA_963933195.1 uncultured Planctomycetaceae bacterium | reverse complement strand
CGGTAGCAGTCCAGTTCCATCGTGAAGGTGGCCTGGCCCTGCGAGAGACTGCGGAGGTCCGTGGCGTACCCGAAGGTTTCCGCGAGAGGCACCTGGGCACAGATCGTGCAGATCTCGCCTGCCATGTCCGAGGACAACACCATCCCGCGGCGGCTGTTCAGGTCGCCGGTGACTGCTCCCTGGAAATCCCGGGGGCACTCGATCTCGATGTTCATGATCGGTTCAAGCAACACGGGCTTCATCTTCCGGAAATGCTCGCGGAAACACGCAGCGGCGGCCGTCTGAAATGCCTTGTCGCTACTGTCGACCTCGTGGTACGAGCCGTCGTCGAGTTCAACACGCACGCCGATAACCGGGTAACGCGCCACCGGCCCCTTCTCCAGGCAACCGCGGAAACCCTTTTCGATCGACGGGATGTACTGTCGGGGAATTCGGCCGCCGACGATGTTGTCTTCGAATTCGAACGGCTCATCATCCGTCCCGTCAAAGACATCGAGTCGTCCGACGATGTGTGCGAACTGACCGGCACCACCAGTCTGCTTCTTGTGGCGATAGTTGAATTCGGCAGCGCGGGTCGGCGCTTCACGGTAAGCCACCTGCGGCGCCCCTGACTCGACCACGACCTTGTACTCGCGCCGGATCCGCTCCAGGTACACCTCCAGGTGCAATTCTCCCATCCCCTTGATCACCACCTCGTTGGTCTCCGGATCTGTCGCCACGCGGAACGTGGGATCCTCGCGACGGAACCTCTGCAGTGCCTGCGTCAGGCGGTCCTCGTCGAGGCGATCCTTGGGCCGGACGGCCACGCCGATGACCGGCTCGGGCACGAACATTCCCTCCAACGTGCAGAAATCGCGAATCGATGCGTAGGTGTCCCCACTGTTCGCCTCGATTCCCATCACCGCGACAATGTCACCTGCCCCGGCACGTTCCACCTCTTCACGATTCTCGGCGTGCATCCGGTAGATGCGACTGAAGCGTTCCTTGCGCCGCGTCCGCTGGTTGTAGTAGGTTCCGCCCCGCTCGAGCGTCCCCTGGTAAATCCGTGTGAAGGTCAGTTGGCCAAACGCGTCATCGACGATCTTGAAAGTCATCGCCACCAGTGTCGCCGAGGGATCCGGCTGCAACTGAATCTCCTGCTCGCCCTGGCCTTGGTCCTGGACCGTCTCGTCGACCTCTTCCGCATCCGAGTCCAGTTCTCCCTCCGGCTGCTCGGTCTCGTCGGCCTGGGTGGTTGCCGAGGATTGGTTCGACGTGTAGGCGGTGGTCTCGCAGTCACTGGGCGAGGGCAGGTAACCAACGACCGCATCCAGCAGAGGCTGGACACCCTTGTTGCGATAGGCAGATCCGAGAAAGACTGGCGCGATGGCCAGATCGATCGTGGCCCGCCGGACGATCCGATGAATCATCTCCTCGCTGATGTCCTGGTCTTCCAGGCACAACTCCATCAACTCGTCATCAAACATCGCGAGTTGTTCCAGCATCTCCTCTCGAGCCACCTCGGCCTCGACCTGCATCGACTCGGGAATCGCTTCGCGTCGCAGATCCTCACCGTTGTTGCCGTCGAAGTACACCGACTGCATCGTGACCAGGTCGACCACTCCCTCGAGGTCAGCACCCAGCCCGATCGGCAACTGCATCAACACCGCCGTCACGCCCAGTCGTGCCCGCACCTCCTCGCAGACCCGAACGGGGTCGGCACCGGTTCGGTCGAGCTTGTTGATAAAAATCACGCGGGGCACACCGTACCGCTTGATCTGCCGATCGACGGTCAGCGACTGCGACTGAACGCCACCAACACCACACAGTACCAGCACGGCCCCGTCCAGCACCCTCAGGCTGCGTTCCACCTCGACGGTAAAATCAACGTGGCCGGGAGTATCGATCAGGTTGATCTGGTGTTCCTCCCAGTCGACACAGGTCGCGGCACTGGTGATCGTGATACCACGTTCCTGCTCGAGATCCATGTGGTCCATCGTGGCACCACCACCATCATGGACCTCTTCCATCCGGTGCAGTCGCCCGGCGTAGAACAGGATCCGCTCGCTGAGCGTGGTCTTGCCCGAATCGATATGAGCCGAAATGCCAATGTTGCGAAGATTCTCAATACTCATCACGTCACTCTGGTTCTACTTGGAACAGCCACGGGGCTGGCGGGAATCGATCAGTGGTTTGTCTCTGGTGTCGTTACAACTCTCAAAATCACTCAGAACAGTGTCACTTCGTCTGGTGGGAACAGTGGTGTGATTCACACGGGAAACACCGCGAACCCTGACATGAACCCGTCGGGGTATCTCAGAAGACCTCAACACCGCAGGAGGCAAAGCCTCGTGGGAAGCGGCGGAGGTCAGGACACGATTGCGTGTCGCGGCCTCAGCGGAAATAGCGTGATCATAGCAAGTCAACCGATGAAGTTATTCGGATCACCATCGGTCTGTCTCGGCGTTTGGCCGTGGCAGAGATGAGAAGAATCCGCAACTGGGGTGCCCGAACACGCCTCCGCGAATAGCGAAAACAACGTCCGAACTCAAAAGCAAGCAATCCTATATAAGGGATGAGCGAGCACGAGGAAAGGGGTCCGGGACCTTAAACTCAAGGAATCCGTCTCACCAATTCGCTATGATAGGCGTTTTCCGATGTTTTCGGCCTCCTTCACGCACTCAACCCCATCACCAGGGACACCCCGGATGAACTCCATCCGCTACGCCTTCACCGTTCTTGCCGGCCTGCTGATCGCCTCGACCGCTCACGCCGCCGACAAACCAACTGCCAACCGCCAGGGGCTGGATTTCTTTGAATCCAAGATCCGACCGGTGCTGGTCCGCCACTGCTACCAGTGCCATTCGGCCAAGGCCGCCGCGACCAAGATGCTCAAGGGAGGACTCCAGGTCGACACGCGATCGGGAATCCGCAAGGGGGGTGAGACGGGACCGGCGGTGGTACCGGGTCAGCCGAAAAAGAGCCTGCTGGTGGCCGCACTGAAGCACGATGGGATCCAGATGCCTCCCAAGGCGAAACTGCCGGCGTCAATCGTCGCCGACTTCGAAAAGTGGATTCAACTGGGGGCACCCGACCCACGAGACGGCAAAGCGGTGGCCACGCAGGTCATCGACGTCGAGGCCGGAAAAACGCACTGGTCGTTCCAGCCGCTGGCCCAGGTCAAGCCACCCGCAATTGCCAATGGAAAAGCGGTTCGAAACGACATCGACCGGTTCATCCGCGCCGCGCAACAGGCCAAGGGACTCACGCCCAACCCCCAGGCCACACCGGCCATTTTGTTGCGTCGTCTGCATTTCGACATGATTGGTCTGCCGCCAACGGCAGACGACCAGTCAAGATTTCTGGCCGAGGCCGACAAGAACTTCGAGTCGGCCTGGTCGGCCGAGATCACCCGGCTGTTGGCCAGCAAGCACTACGGCGAACGCTGGGGCCGTCACTGGCTGGACCTGGTCCGATTTGCCGAGAGCAATGGCTACGCCTTCGACAAGGACCGGGCCAACGCCTACCAGTACCGCGACTTCGTCATCCGCGCGCTCAACCAGGACATGCCCTACGACCAGTTCGTCCGCCTGCAGATCGCCGGGGACCTGCTGGCGCAGACCAATGCGAAGACAACGCCAGAAGCCCACGTGGCGCTCAATTCTGTCGCCGCCACCGGGTTCCTCGTCGCCGGCCCCTTCACCACCCAGCAGACCCAGAAGGAACGCGAACGCAGCCGCTATGAACAACTCGACGACATCGTGCAGACACTCGGCACCAGCCTGCTGGGCCTGACTGTCGGTTGTGCACGCTGCCACAGCCACAAGTACGATCCGCTGCCGCAAAGCGACTACTACCGTTTCGTGAGTTGTTTCAAGGAGGTCGGCTTTGGTGACACCAGCCTGAACCTCAGTCCCGAGGCCTTCGCGGCCGCCACGTCCAAGTACAACGCCAGCCTGAAACCATTGACCGATGCCGTGACCGCCTGGGACAAGGATCGCCTGCCAGGCCGGTTTGCCGACTGGCTGTCCCGGCGTCCCTCGACACCGCCAACCCCCGCGTTTGGTCACTGGCACCACGCCGGGCCCTTCCCGGCCGCAGATTTCAACAAGGCCTACGACACAGCTGTCGGTCCCGAGCCCCGGTTGAAGGCGGGAGTCAACCTCGGCACATCCTTCCTCAAGGGAACCGTCTCCTGGCAGGTCCAGCCCACCTGGACTGATGGCAAGATCCACAACACGCTCACCGGCAACAACGCGGCCAACTACCTGGTCCGCGTGATCGAATCGCCCTCGGCCCTGCCCGTGGAATTGGCTTTCGGAGGAGACGACGCCATCAAGGCCTTCCTCAATGGCACGATGATTCTCAACAAGAAGACCATGGGTGGTGTCAAAGCCGACCAGCACAAGGTCAAGGCCACGCTGGTCGCCGGCCGCAATGAACTGGTGATCAAGGTCGTCAACGCTGGTGGCCCGTCGGGATTCTTCTTCCGCATGATCGGCGGACAGGTGCCCAAGGATGTCATCGCGGCCTGGTCGATTCCTTCCACCAAGTGGACTGCCAAGCAAAAGACGGCCGTCCGCAACTGGTACCGCACCACCGATGAGGAGTGGGTCCCGCTGAATGACGCCGTGGTGGCCCACCGCAAGACCCAGCCCAAGCCGCAGATGACGCCCGTCTACTCGGCCAGGGTCAAGGGCACCAGCTACCAGTTCGGCGGTGACACCTTCAAGGTCTACTTCCTGGCCCGCGGCAACGCCGACAACAAGCAGGGAGAGGCACCCGCCGGATTCCTGCGTGTCCTGATCAATGGCAAGGCCGACGGCCAGCACTGGCTCAACGGCACCGACAAGAAGTCGCCGGTCAAGTCGCGAGTGGCTGCGGCGGGCTGGTTGACCGATACCGACAAAGGGGCCGGTCACCTGCTGGCACGAGTGATCGTCAACCGCATCTGGCAGTACCACTTCGGCCGCGGGCTGGTCACCACGCCCAGCGACTTCGGCACGCGGGGAGAACGACCGACTCACCCCGGATTGCTCGACTGGCTCGCCGGAGAATTGATCCGCGGTGGCTGGAAACTGAAGCCGCTTCACCGGCTGATCCTGGCCAGTCACACCTGGATGCAGGCCAACGGTCGTACGGCGAATGCCGAGAAAATCGATCCCGACAACCGATTGTGGTGGCGACGTGGAGCGAAACGGCTCGAGGCCGAACTGATCCGCGACACGCTGCTGGAAGTCAGTGGACGTCTGAAACGCGACTTCTACGGCAAGGGATCGCTCGACCAAAAGTCCAACCGACGGAGCATCTACCTGACCGTCAAGCGAGGCCAGTTGATCCCGATCCTGCAACTCTTCGATGCCCCCGACGCGATGCAGGGAGTGGGGAAACGCAGCGAGAGCACCGTGGCTCCCCAGGCCCTGGCAATGCTCAATTCTCCCTTCATCCGAGAACTCTCCGGCAACTTCGCCAAGCGAGTGCGGCCCGATGCCAAGACAACGATCGAGCAGGCCGTGACCTCCGCCTACCGGTTGGCGTTGGCCCGGACACCCAATTCGAACGAAAAAGAATCCATGGTTGCCTTCATCAAGTCGCAAGCCGCCTCACGCAAGGGACAGGCGAACGCCGAAGAACTGGCCATCCGTGATTTTTGTCAACTGCTCTTCTGCAGCAATGAATTCGTCTACGTCGACTGAGTGACCCAACGCGACTGAACCACGACCTGTTCCCACGCGGAGCACAAGGACCCTCACCATGCAACACGTTCCCGGTTTCAACATCGCCTCCCGCCGCCACTTTCTCGAGTCGGCCGGACTGGGTTTCGGCTCCGTCGCGCTCACGAGCCTCCTGCATTCCGAGGGCCTGCTGGCCGACGAGTCCAACGCGACCAATCCCCTGGCCCCCACCCACTCGCACTTCCAGCCCCGGGCCAAGGCGGTCATCTGGCTGTTCCAGACCGGCAGTCCCTCCCAGGTGGACACCTTTGACTACAAGCCCGAGTTGCAGAAACGGAACGGGCAATCGCTGGACGGGGCCGACCCCAAGACCGGCTTCTTCACCACCAGCGGCAAGTGCCTGAAATCCCCGTTCAAGTTCAAGCAGCACGGTGAGAGCGGTGCCTGGATCTCGGAGATCTTTCCCAACATCTCCCGCCACGCCGACGACATCGCCTTCATCTACTCGTGCTTCTCACGCTCCAACAACCACACCCCCGCGATGCTCGAACTCAACTCGGGCTTCATCCGCCAGGGATTCCCCAGCCTGGGCAGTTGGCTGACCTACGGGCTGGGCAGCGAAAACACCAACCTGCCCGCCTATGTCGTCATGCACGGTAAGAAGCCCCGTGGCGGCGACCCGGTCTGGAGTTCCGGATTCCTGCCCAGCGTCTACCAGGCCACGGCCCTGGATCCCCGCCAGCCCAAGCCCATCGACAACCTGCAACGATCCGGCGAATTGACCGATCCACAACAACGCTCGCTGCTGGATGCGTTGCGAGCGGCCAACAACCGGCACGCCAAGACGCGACCCTTCGATCGTGACCTGGCCGCTCGCCTGGAATCATTCGAGTTGGCCTACCGGATGCAGGTGGCGGCACCGGAAGCCTTCGACGTCGGACGTGAAACCAAGCAAACGCAGGAGGCGTACGGATTGAACACTCCCGAGTCCAAGGACTACGGCCGCCAGTGCCTGATCGCCAGGCGATTGATCGAACGCGGCGTACGATTCGTCCAGGTTTTTGCCGACGTGGCCAAAACGCCCGGCGGTGGAGTCAACGATGTCCCGTGGGACGCACACAGCGACATCAGCGTCAATCACGGCATGTGTGGCCGCTCGGTCGACAAGCCGACCGGGGCACTGCTCGACGACCTGAAACAGCGAGGCCTGCTCGAAGACACGCTGATCATTTACGGCGGCGAGTTTGGACGGACATCCGATTCCCAGGGCGCCAAGGGCCGTGACCACAACCCGAACGCATTCACCACGTGGATGGCCGGTGGCGGTGTCAAAGGCGGCACCCAGTACGGTGCCAGCGACACGTTCGGTTACAAGGCGGTCGAGAATCGTGTCAGCGCGCACGACCTGCATGCAACGATCCTGAAGTTGATGGGTTTCAACCACAAGAAGCTGACCTATCGCTTCAATGGTCGCGACTTCCGCCTGACCGACGTGGCCGGCGATGTCATCGATGCCCTGATTGCCTGATCGTTCGCTGGCAGCGAAACCAACCCCGGCCAATCACGCCGGCGGCCTAGCCGAGCAACTCCGGAACCACCCGGCCGTGAACGTCGGTCAGCCGCATGTCGCGGCTCGAGAAGCGATAGGTCAGCTTCTTGTGGTCCATGCCCATCAGGTGCAACATCGTCGCGTGCAGGTCGTAGACCTCGACCTTGTCCTGGACCGCGTGGTATCCGAACTCGTCGGTCGCCCCGTGAACGTGGCCGGCCCGTGAGCCACCGCCGGCCATCCAGATCGTGAAGCCAAACGGGTTGTGATCGCGACCGTTGTTGCCCTGGGCAAAGGGTGTCCGCCCGAACTCACCACACCAAACGATCAGCGTGTCGTCGAGCAGGCCCCGCTGCTTGAGGTCCCGGATCAGCCCGGCCACCGGACGATCGATCGCTCGTGAGTTCTTGGTGTGGCCGTCGACCAGCCCGCCATGCTGATCCCAGCGATCACCGTTGCCACCCGTGCAGGTCAACTCGATGAACCGCACGCCCCGTTCCACCATCCGCCGCGCCACCAGGCACAACTGGCCGTACTTGCGGGTGTTGGCAAACGAATCGTCCAGGCCGTAAAGCGATTGCGTGGCCTTGGACTCGTCGGAGAGGTTCATCAAATCGGGCACCGCCACCTGCATCCGCGCCGCCAGTTCGTAATTGGCAATCGCGCTCTCGACCTGGTCCACCCGGCCCAGTCTCCCCAGCAGGTTCTTGTCCAGTCGCTTCATCAGCGCCAGCTTGGCCGACTGCAGTCCCGGCTTGGACTCGCGGGGCGTGATGTTGGCCACCGGGCTGTTGCCCGGCTGAAACACCGAACCCTGGAACGCCGCCGGCAGAAAACCGCTTCCAAAGCAGTCCAGGCCACCCGAGGGAATCAGGCCGCCATTGAGCACGACATAGGCCGGCAGGTCCTGGCACTCGCTGCCCAGGCCGTAGGCCACCCAGGCACCGTGAGCCGGACGGCCCTGCAGCCCGGTGCCGGTGTGCAGGAAAAAATTCGCATTGGTGTGTTCCGAGAACGGGGCGACCATCGAACGAACCACGCAGAGATCATCGGCGCAGTGTTCACCGATCGTCGGGAACAACGCGCTGACAGGCAGCCCCGACTCGCCATAACGCTTGAATGCCCACGGCGATTTCAAGACCTTTCCGATGTTGTTGAACTGCGTCGGCTCGACCTTGAACACCCGGTGGGGATCCTGGCCGTTGTACTTGGAGAGTGCCGGCTTGGGGTCAAAGGTGTCGACCTGCGAGGGGCCGCCATCCATGTAAAGAAAGATGACCCGCTTGGCCTTCGGGGTGTGGTGAGTCGACTTGGGTTGCAGCGGGCTGGTGTCACGGGAATCCGCCGCCGCGGCCGAAGCCGCCGGGGACAGGTCACCGGCGAGCATCGTCGCCAGTGCCACACCGCCAAAACCGTGAGTCGCCTGCATCAGCATCTCCCGACGGGTCGTCGGTCGAGGCAGGTAGTGGTGGCAGTGTGTCATCGTTGCGGATCTCCGGTGGCAGTCGCGATCGTGCTGGGACCGTCGATTGCTCTCAGTTGATATAGATGAATTCCTTGGCATTGAACATCACGTGGCACAGGTCGCTCCATGGCCGGACATCCGTCGGTCCCTTCTCGCCAGGCAACCCGTACCGACGACCCTGCTCGACCAGGAAACCACCCGCCGCGGCCCGTTCCTCGTCGGAGGGACGACGACCAAACGCCTGGCGGTACATCGACTCGATCCGGCCACCGGTGTCCAGTTTCTTCTCGGCCAGCAACCGCTTGGCCCAGAGGCCGGCCTGGTTCACCACGAACGGATCGTTCATCAGGATCAGGGCCTGGGCCGGCACGTTGGATTTTGTCCGGCGGCCGACCGTCGAGAACGGCTGTGGAGTGTCGAAGGCCAGCATCATCGACGAGAGAAAATTGCGACGGACACCGATGTAGATCGTCCGCCGGCCGTTTCCATCCATCGGGCCGCTCTTGGGTCGACCTCGACCGATCATGTGCGGCGAGAGATAAACCGGCACACTCTTACCGAGATACGTCCGATCGATCCGCCCGGAAACACTCAGCATCGCGTCCCGGATCGCTTCGCCCTGCAACCGACGGACCCGCATGCTGTGCAGCCAGGTGTTGGTCGGATCGGCCGCGACCGCCTCGGGCAACGGCCGGCTCGACATGCGATAGGTCCTGGAGAGCACCAGCCGACGGATCATCGTCTTGGTCGACCACCGCTCGCGGGTGAAACGATCGGCCAGCCAGTCCAGCAATTCCGGATGAGAGGGCGGTTGGCCCTGGATCCCGAAGTTGTCGACCGTCGGCACCAGGCCACGACCAAACAGGTGGTGCCATATCCGGTTGACCATCACGCGGGCCACCAGTGGGTTGCGACCGCGAACCAGTTCCACCGCCAGCGACAAACGACCGCTGCCTGGATCGGTCACCTTGATCGGCTGACCTCCCAGGGCCTCGAGCATCCGCCGGGGAACTTCCTTGCCCCGCTGGTGCGGATTGCCTCGCACGAACAGATTCTGATTGACCGCCGAACCATCCCACATTGCCATCGCCAGCCGGGACGTTTTCTTCACCGTCCCGATCAGGCGTTTTTCCTGGGCCAGGACCGGACCGGATGCCTGCACCACCCGCGCGGCACTGGCCTGCGAATCGGCCACCAGCAACGGCATGTGGCCGACGAGCCACTCGAGCACCACGGCCTGGGCCGAGGCATCGTTGGGCGTTGGATTTCTCGACCAGGCCAACGCTGTCTCCAACAACGTGGCGGTGGCCTTCGCGGCCGTCTCCAGCGTGCCGGCCTGCTTGGTGTCGAGCCGGGTGGCCAGGGCAGCGACCGCATCGCCGGCGAACGGGTCTCCGGGAGCCTTGTCACTTTCCACCACCTGGAACAACTGCAGCGGCTTGTCGCCCCGGCTCGAAAACTCAACGTGGACCCTGTGGCCGGCAAATCGTGACAGGTCTTGCCGGACCCACCGCGGCCGGTTGTTGCCGGCGTCCCAGTTCATGACGGTCTGGCCATGGAGCGGACCGTGAAGCAGGCGGTGCGAATTGACCGAGGCAAAGGCATGACCGGGTCCGGAGACCAGGTACCACAATCGACCCGTCTTCAGTTCGAATGTCGGAGTGCGAATCGTCCGCCCGGCCCGCATCCAGGCCGACAGTTTGCCGTTCTCGTTCTCGCTCCCGTTGGCAACGGCCAACCCCGAAAAGGCACGGTCCCAGGCGGCACCTCCCCGGGTGAACACCTGTCCGACCGGATTCGCGGGATCCGCGGTCGTCACCAGGTCCCCCGGTTCCACCGGGCCGGTGCGAAACGAGGAACCATCCTGTCGCCATCGACGCCCCTCGAGGCGAGAAAAATCGACCACCACCCGGGCACCAGCCAGCGCTCGGGCGGCGGCGGCCTGGCGATTCGCCCAGTTCTTTCGCAGGGGATCCAGCACCGCCGACACGTCGTCTTCCGACGGCTGACCCGGCAAACGACACAATCGGGCCCAGGCGTGCAGGGGGTCCTCGGGAGACTTCTCGGCCGCCACCAGGTGCGAGATGACTCGCCCGAGTCGTTCCACTCCGAGCTTGCGAGCGTTGGCTGCGGCCACTCGAGCAGCACCATCCTCGGGCTTGCCCGACGCGATCACGTCGCGTGCCGACAGGAGATAGGCCGGAAGGTCCTTCAGTCCCGGGCCAACTTCCCCGGTGATGGCCGCGTACAGCTTGCGACGGGCACCTCGTCTCAACTCGGCCAAACGCTTGGCAACCTCGCGGTTGTGATCGATCGTCTCGTAACGAACCAGCCGGAACCCGCTGCTCTTGAGGAATCCCGAGAGCGCGTAGTAATCCTTTTGCGAAATCGCATCGAACTTGTGGTCGTGACACCTCGCACAACCAACCGTCAGTGCCAGGAAGGTCTTGCTGAAGACGTCAACCATGTTGTCGTGTCGATCGGCCTCATCCTGTCTCACATCGACCGGAGAATGGCACCAGTCGCCCATGTGCCAGAACCCGGTCCCCAGCACCGACTCGTTGGCCCCCGTCACCGGGTGACGTCGTGGACGCGGCAAGAGATCGCCTGCGACGTGCTCGACCAAAAACAGGTCATAGGCCACGTCGTCATTGAGCGACCGGATCACGTAGTCCCGGTACTCCCAGGCGTTGGGTGCCACGTAGTCGGACTCGTGGCCTCGCGACTCGGCAAACCGCACCAGGTCCAGCCAGTGGCGAGCCCAGTGTTCCCCGAAACGCGTGCTGGCCAAAAGACGATCAACGACCCGCTCGTGAGCCTTGTCGGCCCGGTCACCGAGGAAGGCATCCACCTCGGCCGCCGATGGCGGCATGCCACTGAGATCGTAGGTCACCCGCCTCAGCCAGGTCGTCCGGTCCGCGTCGGCGACGGGCGCCAGTTTTCGGGCCACCAGTTGTTTCAACACGAACTGGTCAACCGGCGATTGGGCCCATGACACCAGTTTCTCCGGCGTCCCCTTGGGCAGGGCCCGGCTCCCGGGCGTGTTGTCGACCTGGATCGGCTGCCAGGCCCAGTGCGCCTTGCGACGCGCAGCCAGGTCAAACGGGGCCGCGGGATCGACGCTTCCATCACCATCCTCCGGCCACGCCGCCCCCCCGCGGATCCACTCGGTCAACGTCCGGATCTCCGCGGGAGGCAGCTTGCCGGAGGGCGGCATCTTGTAGTCGCCCTGGTAACGGATCGCCTGGACCAGCAAGCTCTTGTCGGGGTTCCCCGGCACCAGGGCCGGTCCCGTGTCACCTCCGGTCAGCGCCCGCTTGCGGTTGTCCAGTCGCAGGCCCGCTTTCAACTTTTTGGCCGACTTGCTGTGGCACGAAAAACAGCGACGCGCCAGCAACGGGCGTATCACATTCTCGAAATGCTCCAGTTGCGCCTCGGTCGGCTTTTTGGTCGTGTCATCGGCTGCCGGAAGTTGATCCGAGACCACCAGCACCAGGACTACAAGCGGCAAAATGCTCCATTTCATCATCAACGTAGTATAGAACGGCATCACGGCGACGACATGTCCAGCATCACCGGTTGTGCGTTCTCCAACCGTCGCGATTGCATTCTCGCGTTGATCCCGGGGCGAGACATGGAGAGAATCAGTTCATGGCTGCTCCAACAACACTCGACGCCACCGCAACACACGTCGTGCAGGAACTCAAGCACGGCAATCCACTGATCTCGTGTCGTTACGATCCCTCGGGCCGTTACATTTTCTACGGTGCCCAGGACTACCAGGTCTGGCGATGGGACCCGAAGCAGAAGAAGAAGGTCGCCCTGCAGGGAACCGACTCGTGGGTCCGCGGGATCGACTTCTCGCGCGACGGCTCGCAGGTGATCACCGCGGGATACGACGGTCGGCTGATCTGGTGGGAAACCGCAGCCACGACCCCCAGGCCGTTGAGAATCGTTGACGCCCACGACGGCTGGGTCCGGGCGGTCGCCGTCAGCCCCGATGGAACACTGCTGGCCAGCGTCGGCAACGACCGGCTGGTCAAACTCTGGAAAATGGCCGACGGGTCACTGGTCCGGACCATGTCCGGGCACCAGCATCATGTCTACAACGTCGCTTTCCACCCCGACGGGAGCCGGCTGGTTTCCGGGGACCTGAAGTGCCACCTGTTCGAGTGGGACACGGCCAGTGGCAAGGCGGGCCGGCGGCTCCAGGCCAAGTCGCTCTACAAGTACGACACCGGGTTCAAGGCCGACATCGGCGGGATCCGGGCAATCGACTTCAGCGACGACGGCAAGCAATTGGCCGTCAGCGGAATCACCAACGTGACCAATGCCTTCGCTTGTGTCGGCAACCCGTCGGTCGTCATTTTCGACTGGAAGACCGGCAAGGAAACCATCAAGCATCTCGCCAAGGCCAAGCCCAGGGCGGTGGCCTGGGGGCTGGCACTGCATCCGACAGGGATCACGATCGGAGCGGCCGGTGGACCCGGCGGAGGATTCCTGTACTTCTGGAAAAAAGGCCAGGCCAACGAGTTCCACCAGGCGAAGATGAAGGACTCGGCACGCGACCTGCACCTCTCGCCCGATCGGATCCATCTCGCCACCGCTCACTACGACGGCGTGGTCCGGATCAGCCGGATGACCAAGAAGGCCTAGCGGGCACTACTTCGCTTCCAGCTTCTTCAGCCGGTCGGCCAGGTCCTGGTTGCGTTTTCTCAGCGAACCGAGTTCACCTCGCAGCCGATCCAGTTCCGCCGACGCGGTCTTTTCCGTCTGCAGGGCTTTGAGTGCCGCCTCGGCGGCAACCCGCACACGGCCCTCGGGGTCATGTTCGGCCAGGCTGGTTACGACTGCCTCGGCCGCCTTCGCCGAACTGCCCAGTCGCCGCATCGCCTGCAGCGACGAGGACCGGATCCGGGGGCCCGGTGCCTGCAGCAATTCGGTCAGCCTCTTGACGACACTGGCCAAGACCTCATCGGCAGCCTTGCCACGACCGGCCCGTTCACCGAGTCCCTGGATCGCCGCCATTCGGCATCGACGCGGGCGATCCGGGGCGGTCCATTCGAGCAGGAGTTCGATCGCCTGGGGATCCTTGTGCCGGGACAATGCTCCCAGCGCGGCCTGGCGGATCACCTCTCGGTGAGAATCCCGGGCCAGGGCCGTTTTCAGGGTCTCCAGTGGCAACTGCCGCAGGCGGGCCAGCGACTTGAGCAGTGCCGCTTCCACCTTGTAACTCGGGTCCCCTTCGTCCCAGGCGGTGGCAAGCACGTCAGCCACGCCCGCGTTCTTGCCAAACGATCCCAGGGCCGTGGCCGCGGCCGCCCGAACCCGTGGATCTTTCTGCTCGAGAGCCGCCAGTAGTGCCGGTCGCGACAGGTCATCAGCCACGCGACCCACCGCCTGGGCCGCCGCCACCCGCACCCCGTAAAACGTGTCGGTGGCCAGGGTCTCGATCAACAACTTCCGGTCCGCCTCGCTGCGACTGGGAGCAAAGTGAGCCACCGCACGCAGGCGTTCGGGTACCCGGGGAGCCCGTTTCAACTGGGACACCCACCAACCCCGGGACTTCTTCTCCTTCACCTCGGCCAGCAACGAGTACTCCGGATCAACACGCACCAGGGTCGGACGTGAGGATACCGGCACGAAGGCCACCTGGCGTTTCTCGGTCACCGCCAGGTCCAATCGGACCGGTTCGGACAGACCGGGCACGACGAACGCGACCCTGAGTGGAAATGCGAACGGTTCGCCATCCTGGTCCTGGGTCACCTCGACACGGACCTGCTTCGTGTCGGCGTCGTAGCGACTGGAAACCGTCACCACCGGATGAGCGGGTCGTTCGGTCCAGTCGAAGAAGAATCGCTCCAGCGAATGGCCCAGCAACCTCTCGAACGTCCGCCTCAGGTCGCCGGTCTCGGCCACCTGGTAGGAGTAGACGGTGCCGTACCGCTTCAGCGCCCGGAAGAAGGCATCGTCGCCAACCCGGTGGCGAAGCATGTGCAGCACCCAGCCGGCCTTGGGGTAGGCCCGGGAATCAAACATGCTGCGGGGCGAAGGATAACGCCGGTCAACGATCGGCCGCGTCAGCGCCCCACCGGACCGGCCCGAACGACTCTTGGAATACAGCAGGTAGTCCGCCTCGTCACGCCCCAGCTTGTGCTCGTACCACAACACCTCGCTGTATGTGGCAAATCCCTCGTTCAACCACAGGTGACTCCAGTTGCGACACGTCACCAGGTCGCCCCACCACTGGTGCCCCAGTTCGTGAGCAATCAGCCGATCGGGCGTGCTGTCGAGCATCGCCCGTTTGTCGTGCATCACCCCCCGGTACAAAGTCGTCGCACTGGTGTTCTCCATCCCGCCGGCGGTGAACTGTTCGACCACCACCTGGGCGTACTTCTCCCACGGGTACTCGATCCCGAACGTGTCACTGAAGTAGTCGAGCATCTCGACGGTGCGACCGAACGTCCTGGCCGTGTCTGCGGCCTGGTCGGGCGTCACGTAGTACAGCACCGGCCGACCACGCCACTGCTCGCGAGCCACCTCGAAACGACCCACCACCAGCGTGGTCAGGTAACTGACGTGTGACTTCTCCTGCTTCCAGTGAAACCGCACCTTCTGCTGCCCAGGCTTGCCACCGGCGATTTTCTCGCGGGCAAGAAGTTTCCCGTTGGAGAGGCATTCCATTTCGGCCGGGACCGTCGCGATGATCTCCGAGGACTGACGCTCGGCCGGGTGATCCTGTGACGGGAACCAGTACCTGTTGGAAATCGGCTCGCCATGGCTCCAGACCATCAATGGCTGCTTGGGGGTCTTGGCCGAAGGTCCAAAGAAGTGCAGGCCGGTCTCCGGGTTACTCACCGAGTAATCGATCGCCAGTTGCCAGGCGGTGCCGGCAGCCGAACGAGACGGCAGGTGCACGAGGATTTCACGACCGGTGTTCTCGAACTCCAGCCCCGCCGCCTTGTCCTCGCCGTGCTGACCGCGGACCGCGGTGACCTGGTGGTTGACCGCATCCAGGCGGACGGTGGTCAGCGGTCTGAGCAGCACGAGATCGAGGGTGGCGGTTCCGCTGATGCGTTTGGCTTTCAGATCGACATCCAGTTCCAACTTCAGATGACGAACATCGACCGGACGATCCTCGGCAGCCCGCAACGGCGGCAGCTCGGGCGTCGCCTGTGCGAAAACAACACGGGGCAGGGCGGCCAAAAAGACCAGGATCGGCAGAGCAAGGCGGCGCATCATGAGCGGGTGTCCTCTGTTGACCGCGATCCGGCACGGCGCGGTTCCGGGCTCAATTCCAGGCCGAACCGCTTGGGAATTCGTACTCGTCCAGCGATTCGGGTTTCATCTCGGTGCTGTAACCGGGCGACTCGGGTGGCACGTAGCAACCGTCACGCATCTCCAGCGGGTACACGAAGTGTTCGTGCAGGTGATCGGAATACTCGGCGAGACGATTCTCCAACGACGCGCCGATACAGATGTAGTCGATCAGCGCCAGATGCTGAACGTGTTCGCACAACCCCACTCCACCCGCGTGTGGACAGACCGGGATCCCGAACTTCGCGGCCAGCAATTGCACGGCCATCACCTCGTTGACTCCACCGAGCCGACAACTGTCGATCTGGCACACGCCCAGGCCACCCGACTGCATCAACTGCTTGAAAGTGACCCGGTTCTGACACGCCTCGCCACCGGCAACCTTGATCGGGTCGACGGCCCGGGCAATCGCGGCGTAGCCCAGGATGTCATCGGGGCTGGTCGGTTCCTCGATGAACCAGGGGTCGAACTCGGCCAGGGGTTCCATCCACGCGATCGCATCGGGAACGTCCCAGACCTGGTTGGCGTCGAGCATCAACTTGCGATCCGGCCCGATCTCCTCGCGGACGATCCGGCAACGACGGATGTCGTCTTCGAGCGAACGACCGACCTTGATCTTGAAGTGTGACCAGCCGCGGGAGGTCATTTCCTGGCAGAGTCGCCGCAGCTTGTCATCGGGATAGCCCAGCCAGCCGGCCGAGGTGGTGTAGGTGGGAAAACCATCGCTGAGCATCTGCTGGATCCGCTGCTCTCGTGTCGGCTCGTTCCGCTCGAGAATCTCCAGTGCCTCGTCGGGAGTCAGCGCGTCGGTCATGTAACGGAAGTCAATCAACCCGACCTGTTCCCTGGGAGTCAATTCGCAAACCAGCCGCCACACCGGCAATCCTCGCACCTTGCCCCACAGGTCCCATGTCGCGTTGACCACCGCGGCGGTGGCCATGTGAACACTGCCCTTTTCCGGACCCACCCAGCGGAGTTGACTGTCGCCGGTCAGCAATCGCCAGTAACCGGCCATGTCGGAGGTGATCTCCTCGAGCGTGAGCCCCACCACCTTCTCGGCCACCGCCTCGATCGCCAGGCAGCACAACTGGTTGCCGCGTCCAATGGTGAAAGCCATGCCGTGGCCGGAGTGCCCGTCGGGATGATCGGTTTCCAGGATCACGACTGCCGCCGAGTAATCCGGGTCGGGATTCATCGCGTCCGAGCCATCCAGGTGCTCGGAGGTGGGAAAACGAACGTCTCGGACTGAAAAACCGGTGATCGTGGTCATGGAAAGCCTGATGGGCCAGGAGCAGAAGACCGAACCACTGCACACGCCAAACGTGCCTGGAACGGGATTCGAAGAAGAAGTGGAGCGGAGGGGACTCGAACCCCCGACCTCTGCGTTGCGAACGCAGCGCTCTCCC
>CAWVUS010000085.1:0-17399 GCA_963933195.1 uncultured Planctomycetaceae bacterium | reverse complement strand
CGAGTGAAGTCCGAGTTGGCGATGTAGGCCTCGCCTCGGATCTCGAGCACCTCGGGCCACGGTCCGTTGGCCAGTTTCAGTGGGACACCACGGATGGTGCGAGCGTTGTGCGTGATGTCGTCACCCTGGATACCGTTTCCGCGAGTCAGGCCTTGGGTCAGCACTCCGTTTTCGTAGATCAACGCCAACGCAACCCCGTCGATCTTGTACTCGAGGGTGTATTCGAGCGATTCGTCTTCTTGCAGCAGTCGGCGGACTCGGTTGTCGAATTCGGCAAGTTCTTCGTCGGAGAATGCGTTCTCAATCGAGAGCATCGGCAGCCGGTGCGTGACGGTTTCGAACCCGGCGATCGGTTCACCGCCCACCTTGTGTGTTGGGCTCTCGGGATTGTCGTACTCGGGATGAGACTTCTCGAGTGACTGGAGTTCCCGCATCAGCCGGTCGTACTCGACGTCGGTCGCACCCGGGGCGTTTTCGACGTAGTACAGCCGGTCGAGCTGGCGAATCCTCTCGCGGAGAGATTCAATCTGTTGTTGGATGGACTGGCTCATTGTCGTTCGTGGAGTCGGTGACCTGGTCGTGGTTGTCGTTGAGGTTTCCGTTGTCGCCGGCCATGGCAAAGACTGCCGAGGCGAGGATCGCGGTCACCTCGGCTGCAAGCAGCCAACTGGCGTTGTCATCGAAAGCGGCCTTGGCCGGGGATGTGGTTTCCGGGCCCAGTGCCGAGGCGATCATTGCCAGGATCGTGATCACGAACAGTCCACCGGCGACGATCGTGATTCGGAAGAACGGGTTGAGTGGCTCGACGGTGTCCTGGTCGCTGTCGGCTGTCGGCGGGGATGGGTCCGTGTCGTTCATGACACGAGGATCGGTTGAACAGGCCGCCGCGTCAACTGCGTATTGTGGGGTGATCAGCAGGGAAAGGTTTGTCCACCGCCGTCGACCCGTAGCACCTGTCCGCTGATGAAACTCGAGGCCTCGGTGCACAGGAAGCCGACGACGCCGGCGACCTCGTCGGGACGTCCGTAGCGTTCCAGGGTTCCCTGGTCGACCATCATCTCGTCGTCGATCGGATTGATTCTCAGGAACCGTTCGGTGACCGTCCCTCCGGGGGCGACACAATTGACCGGGATGTTGTGTTTGCGGAGTTGGTCGGCCAGGCAGCGGGTGTATTCGTGCAAGGCGGCCTTGGCAACCGAATAGATGGCACCATAGGTTCGTCCCGAGCATCCGGCGATACTGCCGATGGTGATGATCCGTCCGGCATTGCGTTGGATCATCTCCGGGGCCACCTCGCGGCAACACAGGATGCTGCCCAGCAGGTTGCGGTCCATCACGCTCTGGTAATCGTCCAGCGAGATGTTCAGGCAGTCGTCATTTTCCGGGCGTCCTCCCTTGCCGACGGCGGTGCCGGCGGCTCCGATGTCTCCCCCAGCGCAGCAAACCAGGATGTCGATCTGTCCAAATCGATCGCGGACTTCTCCGGCCACGCGTTTGATTTCTTCCGCGTCGGTGACATCGCACCAGCAGGCCATCGTCTCACCGGGACCCGCTGTGGCGACGTCGTCGGCCACTTGTTCCATCGAGTCCCCTTCGCCGAACGTCTTCGGGCTGTCCTGGCGGGTGCCGTGCACTGCCACGTTGGCTCCCAGACGAACCAGTTCCTCGGCCATCACGCGTCCGAGTCCTCGCGAGGAACCAGTGATCCAGGCAGTTTGTCCAGCAAGTGGGTCCGGCATGGTGAGAGGCCCTGGGTGGGGGGATGGGTTGAAAGCGGCTTTAGTCTGCGGTGTCGCTGGTCAGTCCTTCAGCCTCGGCGGCGGCCTGCTGGAGGTCGTGTTCAGTCATCATCTGTGCGAGGTTGGAAAAGTTGACCCGTGGTTCCCAGTCCAGCAGGCGACGGGCCTTGCTGGCATCACCCTTGAGTGCATCGACCTCTGTCGGTCGCAGGAACCGTGGGTCGGTTTCGACATGATCGTTGTAATCGAGATCGAGATATCCGAACGACTCCTCAAGAAATTCTCGAACCGAGTGAGTTTCTCCAGTGGCGATCACGAAGTCATCGGGTTCCTCGTGCTGGAGCATCAGCCACATCGCCTCGACGTAGTCGCCGGCGAAGCCCCAGTCGCGTCGGGCATCGAGATTGCCCAGGGTGAGCTTGTCCTGGAGTCCGAGCTTGATGCGTGCGGCGGCGCGGGTGATCTTGCGGGTCACGAAGTGTTCGCCACGGCGTGGCGATTCGTGGTTGAACAGGATCCCGTTGGAGGCAAACAGTCCATAGGCTTCACGATAATTGACGGTCTGCCAGTAGGCGAAGACCTTCGCACACGCGTAGGGACTACGGGGATGGAACGGTGTCGATTCGTCCTGAGGTGAAGCGACGTTGCCGAACATCTCGCTCGAGGATGCCTGGTAGAAACGTGGTTGACGACCGGTTGCGGCGTGATGGTGCCGGATCGCCTCGAGCACCCTGAGAGTGCCCAGCCCGGTGACATCAGCGGTGTAAATCGGTTGATCAAAGGAAACACGAACGTGGCTTTGCGCGCCGAGATTGTAGACCTCGTCGGGGAGCACTTCGTTGCAAACCGTCGCCAGTCGCGAGGCATCGGTGAGATCGCCAAAGTGCAACTGGCACCTGGGATCGCAGAGTCCGCGCCGCGGGTACGGGACCAGCCCATGGACGTCGTAGTCGCGTTCGAGCAGAAACTCGGCGAGGTACGATCCGTCCTGGCCCGAGAGACCGGTGACCAGAGCGACGGGTTTCACGATGACTCCTGTTTCGTCGGTGAGCGGGTCCCAGCTAAGATGGCTGAGTGGAATTCGTCGCCGTGGTGGCGGCCGGATGAGTCCAGTCGACTGCGAAAAACGAGTATGAATGGCGGTCATCGAGAGCGTCAAGCGACGCTCTGAAGGTGTCCGCATCCACCACCGGGTTCTCCGTAGTTCTTTCCCGAAATTGCTGATGAGCGGCTGATGAGCGATTCGAAAACTCCGGGCACTTCGGGTGGGGCCAATCGAGGCGAAGGTCTCAGGCCCTGGGTGAGTTGGTCGATCGCCTGGGTGATGGCCCTGGTGTTCGTGCTGACGATCGAATGGACGGGCTGGCGGTCGGCACCAGGCGGCGTGATTGAAACGGCGTTGGTTGGAATCAACATCGACACCGCTCCCTGCCTCTGGTGTTTGGTGTTGGGTGTTCTGCTGGCCGGTTGGCGATCCAGACGGTTGCTGGGTGCAGGGCCCTGGGGGCATCGCCTGGCCAACTGGTGGATGACACCGGCTGGCCGGGGTGGCGTGGGCGTGGGAGTGTCGGTGATTGTTGTCGCGGTTGTTTCGCTGGGGAGCAGCTTGCACGTTGCCTCGAGGCCGGTTGCGGGGCCGGGCACTCCGGAACTGGGCAGCCTTCCACCTGGGTATCACGACGAGTACAGCTACCTGTTCCAGGCCCGCACCTTTGTCGCCGGCGAATGGACCAATCCGGGCCATCCCGACGCGCCACGCCTTTTCGACCAGATGCACGTGCTCAACGAGAACGGGGTGTTTGCGAGCCGGTACTTTCCTGGTGTGGGTGCGTGGATGGCGCCGTTTGTGGCGTGGGGGAAGCCGGTGTGGGGCCACTACCTGGCGGGTGTGCTGACGGCAATCGCGGTCCTGGGAATTGGTCGAGAATTGGCCGGAAACGGAGTCGGGTTGCTGGCCGGATTTCTGACGGCTCTGGCACCGGGGATGGCCTTGTTCAGCAACCTGTTGTTGTCTCATCATCCGACATTGGCCGGGACGACGATCTTCGTGTACTGGTTCCTGAGAATGCAGCGGACCGGCATTCCCGGGTGCGGGTTGTTGGCGGGGATGGGTTTGTCGCTGGCGATGTTGTGTCGCCCGTTGACGGCCGCGGCCGTGGGTTTGCCGTTTGGTTGCTGGCTGGCGTGGTGGTGGATCAGGGGGGATGGCCAGGAGACTGTTCGCTGGCGACATCTCCGTGTCGGGTTCGTCGCGTTGCCACTCGTGGCAGGCCTGGCGGTGATGGGTTGGTACAACCACCAATTGACCGGTGACTGGACGACCACTCCGTACCAGGTTTTCACAGACAAATACACGCCTCGTCACGTGTACGGATTCGACAACGTGGAACGGGGCGAGCAGCGGATTGCCGGGATGGATCGTGTTCAACGTCAGAGGGTTCTGCAGCACTATGACCGGTGGGCCGAGAACCTGGATGCGGAGTTGGCGGTCCGGAACGTGGTCAGCCGGGTGGTCGAGTCAGGCAAGTGGACTGTCGGCCTGGTCACGTTGCTGATGACCTCGGTGGTGGTATTGGCCGGATTCCTGCTGGGGACGGTTCCCCTGCCGGGACGCCGCTGGCTGCCGGTCGTGCTGGCGATCCCCTGTGTGCACCTGGTTCACGTGCCGTACTGGTATGCGGGAATCATGGACTGGCACTATGTCTTCGAAACCGCGCCCCTGTGGTGCCTGTTGGTGTCGGGTGTGACGGTTCGGCTGTGGCAGGAAGCCGGGCGGGTTGGTCGACCGGGCGTCGCGTTGGCCTGGGTTGGGATTCTGCTGGTTACGCCGGTGACGTCCTACCTGGATTTCGAACCGGTCTGGGCTCCGTCCCGGGTCGATGCAGCAGTCAACAACGTTGGCTTTGCCCGGGCTCGCCATGCCGAATTCCGCAAGCGGGTGTCCCGGCGAACTGGCAGTGACCCGGCCCTGGTCCTGGTCAAACCCGATTCGACCGATCGACATATCGACTTTGTCGTCAATGAACCGATGCTCGACACGCATTTGCTGGTGGGACGGTACATTCCCAAGGTGGTGCCGATGTCCCGGGTTTTGAAATTGTTTCCCAATCGACGCGTGTTTGTCTTCGATGCCGGTGGGGGGAGCATGAGGGAGATAAGGCGGTGAGTGGGATGGCCGGCGTGACTGGTGGTCGAAATTGGCTGGTGGGAGAAACCACTCATGTCCTGGATGGGACGCCGTGGTTGATGGGGATCCTGAACGTCACTCCCGACAGCTTCTCCGATGGAGGTCAGCACGAAGCGGTCGAGTTGGCTGTCGAGCGAGCCGCCGAAATGGTGTCAGCGGGGGCGTCAATCATTGACATCGGTGGAGAATCCACGCGACCGGGAGCCACCCCGGTCGAGATCGATGAGGAATTGCGGAGAGTGGTGCCGGTGGTCGAGGCGGTGTGCCAGGGAGTGGATGTTCCGGTCTCGATCGACACGATGAAGGCCGATGTGGCCCGGGCGGCAGTGGAGGCGGGAGCGAGCGTGGTCAATGATGTCTCGGGACTGGAAGCCGACCCGGCCATGGTCGAAACCTGCGTCGATCTGGATGTGGCGGTCGTCTGCATGCACATGCGAGGCACTCCGCAGACGATGCAGGACGATCCCGTTTACGCGGATGTGGTCGAGGAGGTGGCGAGCTACCTGGAGGGCCGCCTGGACCACCTGGTGACGTCGGGGTTGACGGCTGAACGCGTGGTGCTGGATCCGGGAATTGGTTTCGGCAAGTCCGCCGCGCACAACCTGGACCTGCTCTCGTCGATTGCCCGTTTGCACCAGGTTGGTCGACCAGTGCTGGTTGGCCATTCGCGGAAACGGTTTCTCTCGAAACTGCTGGGCCGACCGGTCGAGGAACGGACGGCGGGAACCGTCGGGGTGTCGGTGGCACTGGCCGGACAGGGGGTCGAGATCATTCGGGTCCACGACGTCGCGGCGGTGCACGACGCATTGGTGGCCTGGCGAACGGTCAACGAGCGAACGTGACCGCAATTGCTATTCGTCGCGGGGTGGTCGCATCATCAGCGAGTCGGTCGCCTCGGCCGCCCGCTTGTCTTCGAAGAGTACACGAAACACCTCGGCGGTGATCGGCATCTCGATCCCTTGTTGCTCGGCGAGTTCGTGTACGCTGCGAGTGGTCCAGACCCCCTCGGCCACAGCATTCATGCTTTCGAGGATCTGTTCGAGAGTTTCTCCTTTGCCGAGCCGTTCACCGACCTTGCGGTTCCGGCTGTAGGGGCTGGCACAGGTGGTGATCAGGTCGCCCATGCCCGCCAACCCGGCAAAGGTCTTGGCTTCGGCGCCCAGCGACGTGCCAAAACGCGTCATCTCGACCAGCCCTCGTGTCATCAGGGCGCTCTTGGCGTTGTCACCGTAACCCAGTCCATCACAAATGCCGGCGGCGATGGCGATAACATTCTTGAGTGCCGCCGCCAGTTCGACACCGATGATGTCGACGTTGGTGTAGACACGAAAACGATCGGTGCTGAAGATTTGTTGCACACTGCGGGCCAGGGGCAGGTCGCCGCAGGCGGCGACGACGGTCGCCGGCAGTCGTCGAGTGATCTCCTCGGCGTGACTGGGACCGCTCAGCGAGACGACGGCGCGACTTCCCAGGACCTCGCCAATGATCTCGCTGGGACGCAGAAACGTCCCGTTTTCAATTCCCTTGATCACGCTGACCACCGGTCGGTCGTCGTTCAATGCGGGAGAGATGGTCTGGAGGCAATCGCGGAGGAAGGCGGTGGGAACGGCCATCACCAGCAGGTCGCTGTCGGTAACGGCCGCGGCGATGTCGGAGGTGACAGTGATTGATTCGGGAATCGCAATTCCCGGCAGCAATCTCTGGTTCTCCCGCGAAGCCACCATGTTCGCCGCGTGTTCGGCATTTCGTGCCCAGAGGGTCACCTGTTGCTCGGGGTTCTCGGCGAGGACTATGGCGCAGGCCGTCCCCATCGCTCCACCACCGATAACCGTGATTCGGTTCGACATGGCCTGTTGCCCAGGATGACACCGTCGTGGCCGGTCGCTCCGGCAGCGACCCATTGGCAGGGCATTTTAGACCAACCGAGAGTTCAACTGAAGCGACGGTCCTGTTCGGGGTGTCCCGAGAGTATGCGGGGATTGGGTGGAATCTGGTGTTGACGCAGATGACGACATAAAGACAATCCGCACTCGCTCCACTCACTTCTCTCCAATTCACCCCCCGCGTTACGCAGGTGCGACTGTGACTGCGCCCATAAAAGCGATTGTTTCATTTTGCCTGGTTCTTCCTTCGGCCGTACTGTCGGCTGAACCGGTCCTGCTTGTGGACACGGTGGTTCGTGGGCAGGCGCCCGCAGCCAACATGGTTCCGGGTACTCCAATGGGTGTGCCGGTCGGAGTTGCACCGGCATATGCACCGGTTGCGGCCGGCACTCCTGTCTACAACCCGGCCTATGACCCCGCTCCCATGGCCGGGTATCCGGCCACCGCGCCTCCGACGACTTGGATGGCGATGCCGGTGCAAACGGGCAATCCCATGGGGATTGCACCAGCTCCAGGACTTCAGCCGGCTCCCTGGGCGACTCAACCGATGCCTGGCCAGGTGCCCGGTGGGATGACCTTTGGCGCGCACTCCAGCCTTCAGCCATACCGTTTGAATGCCTGGACGGGCCGGGTCGAGGGCAGTTTTCTGGCGAGGGAATCGACCGAGGGTCAACTGGGCCAATTGGGCATCACGGAACTTGATATCGAGCTGGAGTTTTCCGGGCTGTTCATGCCCGGTTGGATCTTCAGTTTCACCCAGATTGCCGATTTTCGGTGGTGGGATGGTCCGAGTGATTCGGGAGTTGATGCGATTCCAGGACCTCCGCCGGTTGACGCCATTCCTGGCAACGGCCTGCCGGCACAGGCATACAAGATCGGCTGGGACCTGGAGTTGGCGACGATCAACCAGGGAGCCTACAGTGCCCAGTTGGCGTTCACTCCTTCGTTGGCGACAGACTTCGACAGCGGGGTGGATTCGGACAGCTGGCAGTTCGACGCTCGCGCTGTGATGTACTACCAGTACCCGGGGATGACAATTGCCCTGGGTGCGGGGTACTGGGATCGGGTCCGGGACCGGGTGATTCCTTACGCCGGTTTGATCTTCAAGCCGGATGCAATCTGGGAATGGCAGTTGATGTTCCCGCAGTCGCGGGTCAGCGTCTTCATGGGCAACTACGGTGGCAACTCGAGTTGGATGTATGCCAAGGCCGAGTACAACGTCGAGGCCTACGATGTGACAATTGATCGGACACACGGAGCCGCTTCGGTGCGGGACCAGGTGGAATTCGAAGGCTACAGGTTGATGATGGGATTCCGGTCCGAGACGCTCCAGTATTCGAGTTTCATCGAGGCTGGCTGGATCTTTTCTCGTACCACCCGTTTTGCCGGACCGACACCCGGGTTTGATATTGGCGACGGTTTTATTGCTCGAGCCGGGGTCAGCTTCTAGAGCTGGCTGTGCGGAGTGTCGAGCGAGAACACCAGGCGTGGGAGTCTTGCGTGAGTGCGGCGGTTGCGATCGTGCTGGCTGCCGGCGAGGGCCGGCGGATGAAGTCGGATCTTCCCAAGGTATTGCACGTTGCGGCCGAACGTCCTCTTGTCGAGTGGGTTCTGAAAGCCGCTCGCGATGCAGGAATCGCTCGGCTGGTGGTGGTCGTGGGACACAAGGCCGAAGAGGTTCGCACGGCTCTGGGGCACCACGACGACGTGTCTTTTGCCCTGCAGTCGGAACAACTGGGTACCGGTCATGCGGTCTCGATGTGTCGTGATGTGTTGTCCGACCATGCCGGGCCAGTGGTGGTTCTCAATGGCGACATGCCCTTGATCCGGAGTGATTCGATTCGTTCATTGCTGGACGCTCAACGCGAGGGATCTGCTGCTTGCGTGGTCGGAACAGCACGAACCGAATCGAACGCCGGGCTGGGCCGAATCGTACGAGACGACGACGGTGAGTTTCTCCGGATCGTCGAGGAGGTGGACGCGACACCCGAGGAGGCGGTGATCCAGGAAATCAACACCGGCCTGTACGCCTTTGATGGGCCCCTGTTGTGGGAGGCTTTGTCACGCGTCGAACCGAACAATCAACAGGGACAGTATTACCTCACCGATTGTGCGGAGATCCTGATGGCCGAGGGGCATCGCGTTGTGGCTTCGTGCTCACTTGCGATCGACGAGGCGCTGGGGGTTAACACGCCGGATCAATTGACGGAGGTGGGCGAGGTTCTCTCGCGCGCTTGACAATTGCGGCCGGGTTGGGCAGAACGGGAACGCCTTGGGTGTCCCGATCTGTGTTGAGTGAGGGACGCGGCACGTTCGCGAAGGGGTGGTATGTACGATCATCTGACGTTGATCAGCGGTCGTGGCCATCCCGAGTTGGCGCTGGAGATTTCCGAGCACCTTGGACTCCCGCTCGGGGCCGTGCAGGTTGCAGATTTTCCCGACGGGGAGATCAGTGTCCAGTTGGACCACAACATCCGCGGTTGTGACGTGTTCCTGGTGCAGCCGACCGGGCCTCCGACCAACGACAACGTGATGGAGTTGTTGATCCTGATCGACGCGTGTCGTCGTGCCAGTGCCGCGCGGATCACGGCGGTGATCCCATACTTTGGTTACGCACGCCAGGACCGCAAGGACGCCGGTCGTGTGCCGATTTCCGCCAAGCTGGTGGCCAACTTGATCGTTCAGGCTGGAGCCGACCGGGTGTTGACGATGGACCTGCACGCAGCACAGATCCAGGGTTTTTTTGACGTCCCGGTGGACCACCTGTATGCCGCTCCGATCCTGGATGAGTATTTCGAGTCGCTGGATCTGCCCGCCGAGGAGATCGTTGTATTGAGCCCGGACGAGGGGAGCATCAAGCGAAGCCTGTCTCATGTCCGCCGCCTGGGCGGGGCGTTGGCTATTGTCGACAAGCGGCGGAGCAGTGCCACGGAGACCGAGCAGGCCAATCTGATTGGTGGCCCAATTGATGGCCGAACCGTGTTGATCTTTGACGACATGATCAGCACGGGGGGATCGATCGTGGGGGCTGTTGAGGTGGCCCGTGAACACGGTGCCCGCGAGATCTACGTGAGTGCCAC
This sequence comes from uncultured Planctomycetaceae bacterium, assembly GCA_963933195.1. Taxonomy (GTDB): domain Bacteria; phylum Planctomycetota; class Planctomycetia; order Planctomycetales; family Planctomycetaceae; genus UBA8437. Next base: position 7,510 of record CAWVUS010000085.1, on the reverse strand, counting down.
TCACGCGGTGCTGTGTGGTCCGGCCCCCACCCGACTCCGCGAAGCGGGCATCAAGCAGTGTGTGTTCACCAACAGCCTGCCGCTGACTGGCGAGAAGCAGTTGCCCGACATGACGGTGGTCTCGGTGGCCCCATTGCTGGGTGAAGCGATTCGGCGGATTCACCGCAACGAATCGGTCAGTGGACTGTTTGGCTAATCACCGACGTAATCGCGGAAGAACGCCCGACTCGATTCCAGGTCGGGGATCAGGCAAGGGTGCTTGTATTGTTCGAGAGTACCGCCCTGGTTCTTGCGTCGATTCGAGGCGAACCGTGACCAGGTGCCGGCGGCGATTCGCGTCAGTTCCAGCGGTGCCAGCCGTCCCGATTGACGTTTTTCCCGGTATTCGATGTTGGTTTCCTGAAGATGCTGGTCGATTCTCGCCCCCAGGCGGTTCCAGGAATCGGTGCGGCGAGAATCGGATTCTTCGATCACCAGTCGGTATCCCGGTGGTTCTCCCCAGACGGGCATCGCGGTGTACTGGTCCAGTTCGAGGTCGAGTTCATCAGTGCAGAGCCGGACCGATTCGACGATCTGTGATTCGGAGAGTTTCTCGCCGGTGACGTTGGCGATGTGGGCACCCTTGTGCAGGAAACGCAGGAGAGGAGTGGTGCCATAGTGGCCGGTGCAGCGGACGACGTCGCAGATGTCGTATCGGTAGAAGCCCGATCCGGTGGTCAGCAGGATGTAGTAATCGGTGCCGGCTTCGAGTTGATGGGCTTCAAGGATCGTGGGGTTGTTGTTGCCGTACTCGTCGGCTGGAATGAATTCGTAGTAGTTGGACAGCACATCGAGCACGCCGTCACTGGAGTTGTCTTGCAGCGGGATCGTCATCCGTCCTTCGCTGGCGTGCAGGCCGTGATCCCTGGCGGGCACATCTCCATAGCAATCATGGACGGCGTCCATGTAGGCGGCACAACTGCCGCCGGTCCACACAGCCAGAAAACGCATCGCGTTCCAGTAGTCCCTGGGATACAGATGACCAGTTTGTTCAACAATTCGGTCCAGTTCCGCAGCGCGTTTCCGCTGTGGCTGCAGGTTCTGGGTCAGGCTGGAACGGATGTCACCAGCGATGTCGAAATCGGCACTGATGGTGCCATCGGCGATGTCGCGAATCAGTGATTCGCAGTGGTTGTTGGCAAACTTGGCCACTCGCAGCAGCGTGCTGGGATTGGCGGTGGTGACCATGCCGACCCGTGCGTCGGCGATTGCCAATCTCATCGAGGCATAGTACTTCGCTTCGGGGTCCTCGATCCGCGCGACATCGAAGGGAATGGTGTACATGTTGCGGACGACAAATTTCGACTGCATGCGGATTGCCAGCCCGCTGATGTTGCCACAGGGAATCCCACCGCTGGTGTGGAATTGCTCGAGTTGGCTGACGAACTGAACAATGTTGCCACCTGTTGCGTTTCGATGGTCGTCGTAGGCGAAGATTGCCCAGATTTTCCAGCCGCGGCGATAGTCGTCCAGAAAGCGGCGACTGACGGGGATGAACTTGGCATCAGCGGTTGTGCCGCTGCTGAGTGTGAACATCAGCAGTGGGTTCTCGGGGCCGAGCATTGCTGCCTGGTGGCCGGTCTTGAGTTGTTCGATCCAAGGCTGATAGAGGTCGTAGTCGGTCACCCCGATGGAGCGACGGAACTCATCAGAATTGCTCACACGGTTCAGGCCATGCTCTTGGCAGAACTCGCTACTGCCGTTGAGCCTGAGCAGTTCGCGCAACACGGCGTGCTGCGTGCCGCGGCAATCGGAAGTGGCGGCCAGAAATCGTCGCGCGGAACGCCTCATCCGCTTTCGCGGCAGTGCGCCCGCCAACGATTGCAAAGTGGAGCGGATGTCCATGGTCGCAGGGAATCAAGAACGATGGTCGAACCGGAAACCGGATCCGGTCTATTCGTCCTCCTCGGTCGACTCGGTCGTCTCCATTGTCTCGTCGACCAGTTCCTCTTCTTCCTTCTTTTTCTTCTTCTTCCGCCCGAGCGAACTTTTGATGACCCGGACCTTGGGAAGTCCAAAGGGACTCTGGCCGTCTTGCCAGCGATCCTCGAATTCCAGCCTCTCGATCCGTTCGTTTCTCTTCAACACGTTGCGCATCCGCAGGAGATGCCCCTTGCGTCGAAGGCTCTTGTCAATCGTCACCGTGGCGTCTCCCCGGGTCGGCGCGGTAGAGTCGGTCCAGTCGAATTTCGAGTTGCACTGGCGGGACCGACACCAAGTGCTCAGCACCTAATCGTAGGACGAGTGTGTTCCGAATGCAACCGCTGGTTTTCGGGCATCGATGAACTGTCATGGGACTGTTTCACACTGAATTTGCGACGATCGACTGGATCATCGTCGGGGTTTATCTGGCCGGTTCGATTCTGATCGGACTGTGGGCCAACCGGTATGTGGGGGGCTTGAGTGACTACCTGGTGGCCGGGCGGACGCTGAGGATTCGTCTGGCATTGGCGACAATGACCGGTACCGAGTTGGGGCTCGTCACGGTCATGTACGTGTCTGAACTGGGATACACCAAGCAGTTTGCCTCGTTGTACCTGGCGGTGATCGAGGTGTTGGGCCTGGCGGTGATCGGGGCCACCGGCCTGGTGGTGTATCGCTTGCGGCAGGAAGCGGTGCTGACTGTGCCGGAGTATTACCAGCGACGGTATTCGCAAACGGTCCGTGTTGTGGGGGCGGTGATGATGGTCCTCGCAGGCGTGCTCAACATGGGGGTGTTCCTCAAGGCGGGCTCGCTGTTTCTGGTCGGTGTGACCGGACTCGATGACCCGATGGCACTGAAGTTGATCATGACCGGCTTGTTGCTGCTGGTGTTGTTCTACACGGTCCTGGGAGGGATGGTGTCGGTGGTCATCACCGACCTGATCCAATTCCTCGTGCTGGGGGTCGGGGCACTGGTGGTCAGCTATTTCGTCCTGGATGAACTGGGCGGCATTGGTGGCCTGTGGGACCTCAGCGGGACGACGTACGTGAATCCGCTGCTGGGCGACAACCCGGTGACCAGTCAGGAAGCTGATGGAGTGGGGCCCTGGATGCTGATGGCCCAGTGGTTGACCCTGTCGATCGCCGTCATGCTCTGGCCCGCGACCGTCTCACGGACGCTCGCGGTGAAAACGCCGGCGGTGGCCCGGAAACTGTATCTCTTCAGTTCGATTCCCTTTCTTGCCCGACGGACACTGCCTGCCCTGTGGGGCATTGGCGCGTTTGCATATTTTGCCGTCCACGCTGACCTGGGCAGCGAGTTTCAACAGGCAATTGATTCGAAGAATATTTCCACGCTCTCGGCCATGCCGTTGTACCTGGCCAAGATCATTCCCAGCGGTCTGCTGGGTATCGTCACCGCGGCGATGCTGGCGGCTTTCATGTCGACCCACGACAGTTACCTGTTGTGCTGGAGTGGTGTCGTGGCACAGGACATCGTGGCCCCGCTGTGTGGTGGACTCAGTGATCGGGGACGCGTGCTGGTGACGCGAGTCAGCATTGTGGTGATCGGCGCGTTCCTGTTGTTCTGGGGACTGTGGTATGAGGTCGGGCAGGAACTGTGGGACTACCTGGCGATCACCGGGACGGTGTATCTCTCGGGAGCGCTGCCGGTCATTGTCGGGGGACTGTACTGGCGTCGAGCCAGTTCGGCTGGTGCCCTCGCAGCCCTGGTCTGCGGCGTGATGGGGGTTTGTGGATTGCCCCAGGTGATTGATGCGATCAACTCGAGATTTTTCGCCGACCCGGAAGGATTCCAGGTGTTCCCGGCGTTGATGATGCTGGTGACGATGGTCACACCAACCTTGATCTTCATTCCCATTTCAATACTGGTTCCCGATAGACAGCAAGTCGACGGTTCGGACACCCAGGAGGTGATCTCGTGAGTGATTCGATCTGGCGGGTGGTTTGGATGGCGATCCTGGGTGCCGGACTCGTAGGAATGGCCGGATTGTTGCTGGTCGTTGGAGTTGGTTCGGTGCGCGAATTGCGCCAGTCGTTGGAGGAATTGAAACCGGGGGACGATCTTGATGAGGCCGAGAGCCCAGTTGATCCGGTGGAGTGAACCGATCCTCCTGTTTGGTCGCAAATGGTCTTCTCAGATGTGTCCGACTGGGGTAGTTTAGGCGACACGTTGTCACGAGATGCCATGGCGGCGTTTTTCTCGGAGTTACGTAACGATGCAGTGTCCGTTTTGCCGTTACGACGAGACAAAGGTGGTCGATTCTCGGACCAGCCAGCCTCATGCGATTCGTCGTCGCCGCGAGTGCCTGGGGTGTGAACGTCGGTTCACGACGTACGAGAAGATCGAAGAATCTCCCTTGCGGGTGATCAAGAAGGATGGTTCCCGGGTTCCGTTTGATCGTGAGCGGATTCGCGCGGGGCTCGAGAAAGCCTGCTACAAGCGTCCGGTCAGTGACGACCAGATCGAGGGAGTGATCAACGCGGTCGAGCAGGAAGTTCACCAGGGTTTTGACCGTGAAATTCCGTCTCGGGAAATCGGCGAACTGGTGTTTGGCCGGCTGCGTGAAGTCGACCAGGTGGCGTTTGTCCGCTTCGCGTCGGTGTATCGAGAGTTCAAGGATGTCAATGACTTCGTTGAAGAACTCGAACCGATGCTCAGGGATGTGGATCGCCAGTAGCTCCGATTTTTGGGAGTTGCCCAAGAGACATTGACTCGATTGGTGCGGATCGAGATGATCCCTGCGCCATGTCGTATGAGTTGGTCGAGATTGTCCGGGGGGCCGGTCATCCGCGTCTGTTGGTCGTGGGTGATCTGGTGCTGGACCGATACACCTGGGCGGACGCTGAACGCATCAGCCAGGAGGCCCCGGTGATGCTCCTCCGGGAGGATCGCCGCGAGTCTCGTCTTGGCGGTGCGGCCAACGTGGCCAACATGCTACGAGGGCTTGAAGCCGAAGTGGTGATGTGTGGAGTGGTCGGTGACGACGAAGACGGCCGTGAGATGCGGTACCAGTTGGAACAGGCTGGCATCGGAACCGGGTTGGTCGTGACGGACATGGAGCGGCCGACAACGGTCAAGACACGCGTGATCGGCCGCGCTCAGCACCGTCATCCTCACCAGGTCCTCCGTGTTGATCGTGAGTCTCGCGAGCCCCTGAGTGGGGTGATCGCCGAAGAAATGGTCGCCGCGTTGGAGCGGACGATCCGCACGACTGAACCGGACAACCAGATCGACGCGGTGTTGGTTTCGGACTACGCCAAGGGGGTCTGCACGGCCGAATTGCTGGCCGCGGTAGTTGCGATGGGCCGGGAGTCGGGAATACCGGTGATCGTTGATCCAGCCGCGGGGGCGGATTATCGCTGGTACCGCGGTGCCACTGCGATCACGCCCAACCGAACCGAGACCGCTCGGGCCACCGGACAACAGGTGGTGACGATCGAGGATGGCATGGCGGCTGCGGTCACGTTGCGTGACGATCTGGATCTCGACACCGCCTTTGTGACGCTCGACAGCGACGGGATCGTGTTGGCCGATTCCCAGGACGCCGCCCGCCATGTCCCAACCCGTCGTAGGGAGGTCTACGACATCACCGGTGCTGGTGACATGGTTTTGGCCACGATCGGGCTATCGGCCGCCGCGGGTTGTGACCCTGAAACCATGGCTCGTTTGGCCAATACGGCCGGTGGGCTGGAGGTGGAGAAGATTGGCGTCGTCACGGTGACGCGTGGCGAGATGATTGCCGACCTGCTGGGTGGGCCACGTTCGGCCGGTGAGAAGATTCATTCACGTGAGACGCTGTGCGGATTGTTGGAAGCTCGTCGGGATTCGGGACAACGCGTGGTGTTGACCAACGGCTGCTTCGACCTGTTGCACGCCGGTCACCTGGCGTGTCTCGAGCAGGCCGCGGCCGAGGGCGATTGCCTGGTCGTGGCTGTCAACAGCGACGACAGTGTGCGGGGCTTGGCCAAGGGCCCGGGACGTCCGATTATCGCCGAAAACCAACGAGCCGCGATGCTCGCTGGACTTGAGGTGGTTGACTACGTGGTAATTTTTGACGAAGCGACCCCCGAGGCCCTCATCGAGGCGCTCCGCCCCGATGTCCTGGTCAAGGGGGGGACCTACGCGGTCGAGGAAATTGTGGGTCGTGAATTGGTCGAATCGTATGGCGGCGTGGCCAAGCCGCTCGGGCTGGTTCCCGGTTTGTCGACCAGCGAGATCGTGGCCCGGATTTACGAAGCCGAACAGTGCGAAATCAGACGAGCGGGCTAACGGGCGAACGTGGCGAGGGCAGTCGGGGGGATGTCATGAAGATTGCCGTGTATCTGCCCAACTGGATCGGTGATGCCGTGATGGCCACTCCGGCTCTGGCGGCAATTCGCGGCCAGTGGCCAGAGGCTGAAGTTGTCGGTGTGCTGCGTCCCTATGTCGCGGACGTTCTGGACGGAACAGGGCTTGTCGATCGAGTGATCGAATGGGATCCGCGAGGCGGTGACCACGACATGTCGGGGTGGCGGCTGGCGAGACGCTTGCGTTGCGAACAATTTGACGTGGCGGTGCTGCTGCCCAACTCGCTTCGGTCCGCCTGGATGGCGTGGCTGTCCGGGGCTCGACGGCGAGTCGGTTTTTCAAGGAATGGACGACGGCTGTTGCTGACCGACCCGGTGCTGCCGAAATCTCGAAACACCCCACACCCGGCCCTGGACGAGTACCTCCGGTTGGTGGAGCCATTGGGGTGCGGATCGACCGACCATCGAATGCACCTGTCCGTTTCGAACCGCGACGAGGCAGACTGGCGGGCGATTCGTGCGAGTCGCAGTGATGTGTTGGGGCAACGGCCCTACATCTGTTTCAATCCCGGAGGAGCGTTTGGAGCTGCCAAGCATTGGCCAAGTCAACTGTTCGGTGAACTCGCCCGGATGATCGTGGCCGAAACAGAAATGTCCGTCGTGGTGGTGTGCGGACCATCGGAACGTGCCGAGGCCGATGAGATTGTCGCTGCTGCCGGCGAGTCGCGTGTCGTGTCGCTGGCCGATGAAGTCCTGAGCCTGGGCCTGACCAAGGCGGTGATTCGTCATGCAGCCGCGCTGGTCACGACCGACTCGGGACCGAGGCATTTCGCGGCCCCATTCCGGGTACCGGTGGTGACACTGTTTGGGCCGACTCACATTGCCTGGAGTGAAACACATTTCGAAAAGGCGATTCATGTTCAACTGGATCTGGATTGTGGCCCCTGTCAGCAGCGGACATGTCCTCTGGGGCACCATCGGTGCATGACTGAACTGGCCCCCGCCCGGGTGTACCGGGAGTTGATGTCGTTGATGAAACAGGCTCAGGCCGCGTGACCACAAACTGGCGTTTGACCGTGCACGATCCCACTCCAAGACTGTCTTCGTTCTTGCCGATGACCGTTCGTGGCCGCCGGGTTGTGGGGCGAGTGTGCGACGAGGAGTTGGCCGGTTGGTTCGCGGAAACCGCCGAACGGGTTCACGTGGACGATGTTTCCAACATCCTGAAACGGACCGGTCG